>NZ_JADBGC010000018.1:0-205930 GCF_014892245.1 Microbispora sitophila
GCGTACGCCGCGACAGGTTCACGAACATCGCGTTGACATTGCTGCGCAGCCGGGCCTCGTCACCCGCCAGCCGTACGGCCTCGCGATGCACCTCGTCGAAGGCCCGCGCGACTTCACCGATCTCGTCCTTCGACGTGACACCGATGGGCTGGATATTGGTGGTTTCCGACATCTCGCCGGAATCACGCAATCGCTGGACGGTGTCCGGCAGCCGGTGACCGGCGATCTCCAGCGCCTCGCTGCGCAGGCGGCGCAGGGGCCGGGTGAGTGAACTCGCGACGACGGCGGTGACAAGCAGGACCAGGACCAGCAGCGCCACGATGGCGACACCGGAGACGATGGCCCGTTGCCGCTCGGCTGCCTCCAGCGCCTGGGCCTGGGCGACCACGGAACCGGCGATCCGCTCCTCGACCTTCCGCATCCGGTCGATCTCCGTGCCCGTGGTGTCGAACCACAGGCGGACGTCGTTGCCCGGATTGGTCCGGTCGAGGTCCCGGATCGCCCGATACTCGCGCAGCTGGGCCAGCGCCCCGGCTCGCAGGGAGTCCGCCTTTTCGACCTGCAGGCCGCGCACTGTCTGCTTGTAGAACTGGGCATCGGAAGCAGACGCCTCGGCCTGGAAGCTGGCGAGCTGGGTGTCCTGGGTCTTCCCGGATCCGAGGAAGTCCGCGAGGTCGTCGTAGTCGAGCTTGCCTTCGACGAGCGCGACCGTGAGGATGCCCTGCTGCCTGGACTGCTCCTCCTTCGCCTTGTTCAGGGCGTCGAGCGCGAGGCTGTCGGCGAAGAGTCGTTCGTCGTTGCTGGTGGTCCCCACGTCCTCGTGCAGCGACGAGAGGGCCGTGATCATTCGGTTGTACATGCCGAGCGCGGCTCGCGGCGCCACCTCGCTGTCATCGATCAGCTTCCGGAGACCCTTCAGCCCCTGGAGCCATCTTTTGACCTCGGCCACCTGGGTGCGGACGCGCAGCGGCTGGGACGCGTCGAGGGTGGCCAGCGAGGCCAGCACCTTGCCGCTGGCCGCGTCGACTTGGCTCTGCTGCTCGGTGACCGTGCCGCGCCTGGACGGCCGGCGATGGTCCGCGATGTACCAGGCTGTGTAGTTCCGCTCGCGTGCGACCTTGTGCGTGAGGTCGTCGAGCTGGGCGACGAGGCCGGCCACCTCGGTCAGGCGCCGGTACTCGCCCGCCGTACCGATCGCCTGGGTGAGCTGGACACCGGCGAACAGCACGCCGACCACGGTCGGCAGCAGGATCAGGGCGACCAGCCGGGAGCGCACCCGCCAGTTGCCCAGCCGCATGAACGAGGCGCCCGCACGCGGCGAGACCTCCGGAGCCGCGGACTCCGGCTCTCCCTGAACTCGACCATCTTGCTGGTCGTGCGTCCTCACTGCTTTCGCAACCTCTCGGCCTTGTTGCCGTTCTGCCGATCTGTGGCTTCCGTGACCCATGTGCTGTCGGAGACTTCACGAAGCGATGGCAATTGGAGCACACCATTACCAGATCGGCGAATAGTACATTTTGGTGAAATGCGTCCTAAATACGGCCAGCAGCGGCGGTAAAGGACACCTCACTTGGTGGCGATCTTCTCGATGACGTCCGCGGCCAGACGCAGGCCGTCCCGCCGGCGGATCTCCCGCCCCGCGTCCTCTACCCGGGCCCGCAACTCGTCGTCGTCGAGCAGCCGGTCGATCGCTTCGGCCAACTCCTCATCCGCGAACCCGTAGGTGTCCAACCGGACACCGAAGCCCATCTCCTGCACCCGCTGCGCGTTGTCGTACTGATCCCAGAACAACGGAAGCACGACCATCGGCTTACCGAAATGCACCGCTTCCGTCGTCGTGTTGTTCCCGCCATGGGTGATCACCAGATCAACCAACGGGATGATCTTCGTCTGCGGTACGAACTCCGCGCCCCACATGTTCGGCGCCAGCTGGATCTCAGCATGCAGCGGGCCCTTCGACACGATGTAGCGATGCGGCGTCCGGGCGAGCACATCGATCACCCGCCGCATCAACTCCACATCCGCGGAGCCCAGCGAGCCGAGGGAGAAGTAGATCAGCCGCCCCTTCCCCGGGATGTCGGGCAGGGCGAACTCCTCCTCGGTCTCCCGCACCGACGAATCCAGCCGCGTCCACGACCCGTTCAACGGCCGCTGCCCGGTGTAGTCGAGCGCTTCCGGATACACGTACAGGTTGGCGTCCCCGTCGTGGATGAACTCCAACTCCGGCAACGCCGGAGCCCCCTGCTCCACCACCCAGGCGTTGAACGCCTCCCACAGCCCCCGATGTGTCCGGTCGTACTCCGCCCGGAACTCCGCCCACCCGGTTCCGTCGGCCGCGAGCCCCGAAAACGGCGGCGCCACCCCCGGTCCCTTGACCTCCAGCGGATTGCACGACACGACCCGCACGAACGGCACTCCCGCCGTCATCAACGCCGGGAACGTGATCACGTTGTCCTCCACGATCACGTCCGGCCGCACCCGCTCGATGATCGCCTTCAACTGCGGCTCGCAGTACCGCGCTCCGTCGATCAACGCCTCCCAGATCGGCTTGATGACCGTTTCCAGCTGCTCCAGGGTGCTCTTGCGGTACTCCGGGGCCGTGTCGCGGATGAAGTCCTTCCAGAACTGCCCCGCGTCCTGCTCCTCCTCGGCCGGCGGCGCGAGGTCGACCAGGTCCTCCTCGAAGCCCAGAGCCTCCAGCTTGCCCTTCCACGACGCCTCGGCGGCGAACACCACGCGGTGGCCGCGGCGGCGCAGCACGTCGCCGATCCCCACGCAGTTGTTCGTCGGCCCGTACGCGCTCTCCGGCATGAACAAGATCGTCAACGGATGCTCGGTCACGTTCACTCCCTGTAGAGATGTCACCGCTTGCCCGCGACCTCGGTCGCCAGGCGCGTGTACTTGGCCGAGTCCTGGCCGAGGTCGATAATCGACTCACCCTGGAGCAGGTCCGCGGGGGTCATCTTCAGTGGCGGGTTCTGGGCGAGCAGGGCAGGGTCGACCTTGTCCATGGCCGCCTTGTTGGGGACCTTGTAGAGGATGTTCGCGGCCACCCAGCCGTGGATCTCCGGGTCCAGGATGTAGTTGATGAAGGCGTGCGCCGCCTCCTTGTTCTTGGAGCTCTTCAGGATCACCATCGTGTCGGCCCAGAGATCGCTGCCCTCCTTCGGCACCACGAACTTGATGTTCTTCTCCGACGTCGGGCACCAGCCGTCCCATGCCTCGACAATGGCCGCCTCTCCGGACTTCAGCCGGTCGCCGAACGTGGTGTCGTCGTAGCCCAGCAGGTTCTTCTTCGCCTTGACCAGCAGGTCCTTGGCCTTCTTGAGCTGCGCGTCGTCGGAGGTGTTGATGGAGTAGTGGAGGTACTTGAGCGCCGGCAGGGCGAGCCAGCGCTCCGTGGTCATCATCGTGACCTTCCCGCGCAGCGCGGGGGGCGGACTGAGCAGATCCTTCCAGCTCGTCGGCGGGGTCTTCACAAGGTCCTCGCGGTAGCACAGCCCGGTCGTCCCCCATGTGTACGGCACCGAGAACTTGTTGCCCTTGTCGTAGGAGAGGTTGGCCGCCTCGGGGTAGAGGTTGGCCAGGTTCGGGATGAGCTCGGGGTGGAGGGGCTCGAGCAGACCGGCCTCGTTGAGTGCCTGCGCGTACTGCCCCGACACGAAGGCGACGTCGATATCTTTGCCGGCGCTGCCGTGGATCTTGGCCAGCGCGTCCTCGTTGGTGTCGTGGAGCGTCACCTTGAGGTCGAAGCCGAGCTTCGCCTTCACCCGCTGCGGCAGGTCCTTCGGGCTGTATCCGTCCCAGATGGTGATGGTCAGGCTCTGCTTGGTGAGGTCGGCGTTGGGGTCGAGCGTGGCCGCCACCGATACGGGGGCCGCCTCGGTCGCCCCTGTGCCGCCAGAGCAGCCGGCGAGCGTCAGAGCGAGACCGGCGGCCAGAACTGTAGACAGGTGTCGGATATGCCGGTTTTGAGGCATGGCCTCAACTTCCTTTGAATTCATCCCTGGACCTGCGAGCAGCAGTCAAATGGGATAGGAGCTTTCAGAGTGCACATCAGCATAGATCATGAGGTTGCCCCATACAGGCAGTACGCCCAGGCTTGCGCAGGTTTCCACAGATTGGCGCCGCGGAGGGCGGGGCATCTTCGGTCGGCCCGACGCGCACCGGGCGCCGTCGTCCAGCCGCCGGCCGCCCGGCCGTCCGGCGGTTCCGAACGGCCGGAATCCCACAGGCACGGCCCTCAGTAGGCCCGGCCCCCATAGGCGGCGCGCACGGTCAGCACGTACTCGACCAGGCTGATGAGCGTGGACTTGACGGCGTCCCGCGAGCGCGCGTCCGTACGGACGATCGGGACGTGCGGAGGCAGCGACAGCGCCTCTCGGATCTCCTCTTCCGAGTGGAGGAACTGCCCCTCCCAGCCGTTCATCGCGACGAGGAAGGGAAGCTGGGCCTCCTCGAAGTAGTCGATGGCCGGGAAGCAGTCGGCGAGCCTGCGGCTGTCGACGAGCACGACCGCGCCGATGGCGCCGCGGACGAGGTCGTCCCACATGAACCAGAAGCGGTGCTGACCCGGCGTGCCGAACAGGTAGAGGATGAGGTCCTGGTCGAGCGAGAGCCGGCCGAAGTCCATGGCGACCGTGGTGGTCGTCTTGTTCGGCGTGAGCCCCAGATCGTCGATGCCCGCACTGGCGTCGGTCATCACGGCCTCGGTCGTCAGCGGCAGGATCTCGGAGACGGCACCGACGAAGGTCGTCTTCCCGACGCCGAACCCACCCGCCACGACGATCTTCGTCGAGGTAAGACCACGGCTAGAGCCTGCGTAGTCCACTGAGCACCCTTTCGAGCAGGTTGAGGTCTGGCTGTCCCTGGCTCAGCTGCGGCATGTGCAGGCGGACCAGACCCTCGTCGGCCATGTCGGCGATGAGCACACGGGCCACGCCTAGCGGAACCCGGAGCAGTGCCGAGATCTCCGCGACCGATCGTACGGAACGACATAGCATCATGATCGATTCCTGCTCTGGGCTGAGCAGGGAATAGTCATTGCTCTTCAAGGTCACCGATGATACGAGGGTTTCCATCGCCATGTGGTAACGCGGCTCGGATCGGCCACCGGTGACGGCGTACGGACGGAACAGAGGCTCGTCCTCTGTCCCGTCACGATCACGCATGGCCCTCTCCCCTGGTCATCGCCGCGACGTCTGCAGCTCGGCGCGCAGCGCCGGAGTGAGCACCTGACCTGCCCGCTCGACGAGCAGGGTCATCTGGTAGGCCACCAGGCCCATGTCGCAGTCCGGTGAGGCGAGTACGGCCAGGCAGGAGCCGTCGCTGATCGCCATCACGAGCAGCAGTCCCCGCTGCATCTCGACGACGGTCTGCGTCACCGCGCCCCCCTCGAACACCCGCGAGGCGCCGACGGTGAGGCTGAGCAGGCCGGCGGCGACCGCCGCGAGCTGGTCGGCGCGGTCAGGCGGAAAGCCGTCCGATTGGGCCAGCCGCAGGCCGTCCGACGACACCACCACCGCGTGCGCCACGCCAGGCGTGCTGCCGACGAACTCGGTGATCAGCCAGTCGAACCTGCGTGCTTCCACGCTCAGCTCAGTCACGAGCCCTCCTCCTCTTTACCCGACCCTTCGGCGAGACCTCCGGCCGTCTGGGCCCGGCCTCGCCTTACACCCTGCTGGAAGCTGGACAGGCGGTTGCGCACCGCCTCGGCCGAGACCGGGGGGCGCGGGGCGGCGGCGACGGGGCCGTCCGCGCCCACCGAGCCGGGCACCAGGTTGGCCTTCGGCGTGCGCTTCGGCAAGCCCGCAGCCGTCACACCGCCCAGCAGGGGGTCCCGGGCGCTCGCCGCGGCCTGGAAGCCGCTGTCGGCCTGGGATCGCCATCCGCCGGGGGTCCTGCCCTGCGCCTGCGGGGCGGGGCCGGAACCGGGCACCCTCGGGATCTCCCCGGTGCTCTCGCCGGGCTTGTCTCCGGCCTTCTCCGCGTCCTCCTCCGCGCCGGTCCGCGCCGCGGGTGCGGCCTGCGGGCCGGTGTCGGAGGGACGCCGGAACCACGCCGACTCGACCGAGGCGAAGATCGGCAGGAACTCCTCGCCCTGCTCCAGCGGCGACTCCTCCACCGACGGCAGCGGCCCCGTCGACGACGTCGGCTCCTCGGCCGCGAACGCCCCGGAGCCCTCGGCGGACGCCGACGTGCTCCCCACCCCGGCCGGCCCGGTGCTCGACGGCGAGAACGCGGTCGGCCCGGTGCTCGACGGGGAAAACGCGGTCGGCCCGGTGCTCGACGGGGAAAACGCCGTCGGCCCGGTGCTGGACGAGGAACCCGGCTGCGGGAACGCCGTCGGCCCCGTACTCGACGGGGAACCCGGCTGCGGGAACGCGGTCGGGCCCGTACTCGACGGGGAAAACGCCGTGGGGCCGGTGGACCCGCCCCGCTGCGGGAGTCCCGTCGGCCCGGTGGGCAGCGACGGCCACGAGTGCCCCGAGCGGTCGTCGCCGCTCTGTGGTCCGCCCTGTGATCCGCTCTGTGGTCCACTCTGGGGGAACGCCGAAGGTCCGGCGGGCGCCGGTGGCCACGACGACTCGGACTGCTCGCCGAACGCCGGGCGGCGGGTGTCGCCGTCCGGCCCCCTCCCGGGCAGGCCCGGCCCCGAGTGCGGCCCCGAGTGCTCGGTGAACGCGCTTTCCCCGTAGGTGTTCTCCGCCGGCGCGGGCGGCGCGTCCGCCGTCGGCGCGCCGAACGCGGAGAACCCGCCCGCACCGTTGCCGCCGGCGCCGATTCCGCTGAGCCCGTTCCCGCTGAGCCCGTTCCCGCTGGGCCCGCTTTCGCCGGTCACCGGCGACCTGCGGGACCCGATGCCGCCGCCCGCCGCGCCGCTGCCGGAGCCCCAGGGCTCGAACGGACCGCCCCCCCGCGCGGAGCCGAGCGGGTCCGGCTCGGCGAACGCCTGCCGGGCCGGCAGTCCGGCCGCCGTCTGCCCCGCCGGAACGGAGGGACGCGGCATGACGGGCTGGTCGGCGTTGGAGACGAGCTGGGCGGGGAACAGCACCATCGCGATGACGCCCGCGCCGTCGCCGCGGCGCAGCTGCACCCGGATGCCGTGGCGCAGCGCGAGGCGGCCGACCACGAACAGGCCCATCCGGCGGGACACCGAGACGTCGATCGTGGGCGGCTCTGCGAGACGCCGGTTGATCTCCGCGAGCTCCTCCGGCGACATGCCGATGCCCGCGTCGGTGACGCCGAGCATCACGGCGCCGCCCTCGACGGGGCTGCTGGAGACGACGACCTTGGTGTTGCGCGGCGAGAAGGCGATGGCGTTCTCGACCAGCTCGGCCAGCAGGTGGACGACGTCGTTGGCGGCGTGCCCGGCGATCGCGATCATGCGGGGGATCCGGACGACGACCCGCTCGTAGTCCTCGACCTCCGACAGCGAGGCGCGGACCACGTCGACCAGCCGGGCGGGCTGGCTCCGCTTGCGCGGCGGCTCGTGTCCTGCGAGGACCAGGAGGTTCTCACTGTTACGGCGCATGCGCGTGGCCAGGTGGTCCAGCTTGAACAGGTCGGCCAGGCGCCGGCCGTCCTCCTCGCCCCGCTCCAGGCCGTCGATCAGCGAGATCTGCCGCTCCACCAGCGTCTGCGTACGGCGTGAAAGGTTCACGAACATCGCGTTGACGTTGGCGCGCAGGCGGGACTCCTCCGCGGCCAGGCGCACGGCCTGCGTGTGGACCTCGTCGAAGGCCTGCGCCACCTCGCCGATCTCGTCGCTGCTGTCGACCGGGATCGGCTGCACGTGGGACTCGCGCTCGGGGTCCTCGGACTCGCGCATCTGCCGTACGATCTCCGGCAGCCTCCGCCCGGCGATGTCGAGCGCCTCGGCCCGCAGGCGGCGCAGCGGCCGGACCATCGACCGCGCGATGAGCACGGTCGTGGCGAGCACGAGCACGAGGAGTGCGAGGATCAGGCCGCCGGCGATGAGGGCGTTGCGCTGCTCGGCCGACTGCAGGTCACGGGCGCGGTTCTGCACCAGCTCGGACACGCGGCCCTCGACGGCCGCCATCTGCTCGATCGCCTTCGTGCTGTCCTGGAACCACTGCTGGGCCGTCCTGTCCCTGCCCCGGTAGCGGCTGAGGGACTGGTTCTGCAGGCCGAGCGTGAGCGCCCACGACTTGGTCAGCTCGCTGTTGACCACGTCCTTGTCGCCGAGGAGGGTGACCAGGCGGCTCGCCTCGGCAGCCGGGGCCTCGGTGTAGAACGTCGCCAGGTTGCTCTGCTGGCGCGACTGGGAGGCCAGGAAGTCCTGCAGCTCGAACGTGGTGAAGGTCTGGTTGCGCTCCAGCAGCTCACGGGTGAGGGTGGCCCGCTGCAGCGCCGCCTCCTCCTTGGCATGGGCGAGAGCGCTGAGGGCACGGAGGTTGCCCACGATCGCAGCGTTGTCGTCGTTGTTGCCCAGTTCGTCATGCAGGCGCAGGACGTTGGCGATCAGGGCGCTGTAGTCCTCGGGCGCGCCGTTCTTGCGGATGCCCGCGAGGCTCGAGATGCGGCTCGTGAGCTGCTGCGCCTGCTCCACCGCCCGCGTGCCGTAGTCCGCGTTGATGTTCTTGAGGTCGGCCTTCACCTGCTGGATCAGCGGGTCGACCGCCGCGCGCTGCTGGGCGCGGGTCACCTCGGTCTCCCCGTCGATGTTGAACTTGCGGCTGCTGCTGCCACCCCAGACGGACAGGTCGCGTTCGAGCGCCAGTTGCTCGGCCAGATCCCGCAGGTGCACCGAGTATTCCGCCGCCGACCTGGTCCGCTGGTAGGCCGTCAGGCTGTCGATCGAGCCCACGACGCGGACGCCGGCGAGGAGCACGGCCACGAGCGTCGGGGCGACGATCAGCGCGGTCAATCGTGTGGGCACTCGCCAGTTACGCGGCGAGAGACGACTCCGCCGCCTGCGGTTATCGGTATTCGACTGCTCCATGCTCACCGGCCCCGCCATCGTTCGGCCTGCCTTCACGCGTCTGGACAGCATGAAGTGACACAGCTATATAAGCGGGGACAATTCGACCACAAGGTCACGACGGCGAGCGGCCCTACCCCTGCCGCAGCACCCCAATTGTTACCAAGAGGTGAGGATCGTTACCCCCCTCATCTGAGGGCCGCGAGCACGTGCTCTCGCACCTGGATTCGCTGCTGCTCATCGAGGATGGGACGGCCTGTGCGATCCGCCACATAGAAGACATCCACCGCTTCTGCGCCCAGAGTCTCCACACGCGCGGCTCGTACGTCAAGACCACACTCGCCGAAAGCCCTGCCGATCCGCCACAGGAGTCCCGGGCGATCGTGCGCCCGCACCTCCACCACGCTCGCGGTGAGCGACGCGTCGTCCACCAGGGTGACCCGGGGCGGCGCGACCGGCACCCTGGACGGGCGCATCGACCTCGCCCGCCGGGCCAGGCGCTGCTCGATGTCGAGCCGTCCGGCCAGGACGAGGCGCAGGTCGGCCTCCAGCGTCGCGGGATCGGGCGGCGTGCCGTACTCGGGGACGACGACGAACTCGATGACGGCCGTCGACCCGGCGGACGCGGCGGAGGCGGAGCGGACCGCCATGCGGTGCGCCGCGAGCACCCCTGCCGCCCGCCACAGCAGACCCGGCCGGTCGGGCGCGACCACGGTGACCGCGCTCCCGTTCACGCGCACCGCGCCGCCGCCGTGCCGGGCGAGCGCCGCCTGCTCCGGGGAAAGGGCCGGCGCGGGCGCCGGCGGCGTGCCGGACAGCACCGACCGCACCCGCCGGACCAGGTCGGAGACCAGGGACGCCTTCCAGGAGTTCCACGCGGCAGGGCCGGTGGCGTTGCCGTCGGCCACCGCCAGCGCGGACAGCAGTTCGAGCACCTCCCTGGATCCGACGGCGTCGGCGACCCGGGAGATGGTGACCGGGTCGTCCAGGTCCCGCCGGGTGGCGGTCTCCGGCAGCAGCAGGTGGTGCCGCACCACGGTCGAGAGGATCTCCACGTCGGCCGGGGGCAGGCCCATCCGGGTGCCGATGTCCCTGGCGACGATCTCGCCCGTGGTGGAGTGGTCGCCCGGCCAGCCCTTGCCGACGTCGTGCAGGAGCGCCGAGATCAGCAGCAGGTCGGGGCGGGACACCTCGCGGGTGAAGGCCGCGGCCCCGGCGGCGGTCTCGATGAGGTGCCGGTCGACGGTGTAGCGGTGGACCGGGTTGCGCTGGGGGCGGTGCCGTACGCGCTCCCAGTCGGGGATGAGCTTCACGAGCACCCCGGCCTGGTCGAGCTCCTCCCAGACCGGTACGGCCGCGCGCCCCGCGCCGAGCAGGGCGACCAGCGCGCCGCGCGCCTCCGGGGGCCACGGCACGGGCAGCGGCGGCGACTGGGCGGCGAGCGCGGAGACCGTCGCGGGCGCGAGCGGCAGCCCGGCCTCGGCGGCGGCCGCGGCCGCGCGCAGCACGAGTGTGGGATCGGTGCGCGGGTTGGCGCCGCGGGCCAGCACGACCTCGCCGCCGTGCTCCACGACACCGTCGGCGAGCGGCCTGCGGCCCCGGGGGGCGGGGCCGGTGAGCAGCCGGTCGACCGTCCGCCAGGTGGCGTCGAAGGCGTGGGAGATGGTGCGGCCCGCCTCGGCCAGGCGGCGCATCAGCGCCTCGGCGTCCAGCAGGCCCAGCGTGCCGGCGACCGCGTCCTGCTCCTGGAGCACCAGGCGGTCGGTGCCGCGCGCCGTGACGAGGTGCAGCCCGTGCCTGATGTCCAGCAGCAGTTCGTACGCCTCGCGCACCCGCGGGCCGGGGGCCGAGGCGACCCAGGCGGCGGCCACGGCCTGCATCGCCTGCACGTCACGCAGCCCGCCCCTGGCGTCCTTGAGGTCGGGTTCGAGCAGGAAGGCCAGCTCGCCGCCGGACTCGGCGCGCTTGTCGGCCGACGCGCGCAGCTCGGCCAGCCTGCGCCGGGAGTCCGCCCGCCACTCGGCGAGCACGGCCTCCCGCACGGCCCTGGTCAGCTCGGGGTCCCCCGCCACGTGCCGCGCCTGGATCAGGCCCAGCACGGCCTTGAGGTCCTCCCTGGCGACCTTCACCGCCTCGTCCACGGTACGGACCGAGTGGTCGAGGCCGATCCCGGAGTCCCAGATGGGATACCAGATGCGGTCGGCGATCCTCGCCACGTCGTCGCGGCCGTTGTGCAGCAGGACCAGGTCGAGGTCGCTGCCCGGGGCGAGCTCGCCCCGCCCCAGGCTGCCGACCGCGACCAGGGCGACCCCGCTGATCCCGCCGGGGCCGGCCACGCTGTGCCCGATTCCAGTGGGGCCGGTCCCGAGAGAGGCGGCGGGGCCGCGCTCGTCGGGGAAACCGCCCTTCCCTCCCGATCCCCCCTCCCGCGCGTACGGCCGGGTGGCCGCCGTGCGGAACAGATCGGTGAGCCATCTGTCGATGTCCGCGGCCCGGTCCTTGCGGGCCCCGGCGAACGAGCGCGCTTCCCCTCTCATCATCCGGTTACAGCGCCTCCGGCCCGCGCTCCCCGGTGCGGACCCGGACGACCGTGTCCACGGGGACCGACCAGACCTTGCCGTCGCCGATCTTGCCGGTCTGGGCCGCCTTGACGATGACGTCGATGACGTCCTCGGCGTCGTCCTCCTCGGCGAGCACCTCGACCCGGACCTTGGGCACCAGGTCCACCTGGTACTCGGCGCCGCGGTAGACCTCGGTGTGGCCGCGCTGGCGGCCGTAGCCGCTGGCCTCCGAGACCGTCATGCCCTTGATGCCGAACTGCTCCAGGGCGGCCTTCACGTCGTCCAGTTTGAACGGCTTGATGACTGCGGTGATGAGTTTCATGCGTCGACCTTCTTCGCAGGCGCGGGCACGGGCCCGTTGACGGAGGCCACTCCCGAGGAGTGGACGGTGCCGAGGTCGTACCCGGTCTCGGCGTGGGTGGTGATGTCGATGCCGGTGACCTCCTCCTCCTGGTTGATCCGGAAGCCCATCGTCTTGTCGATGATCTTTCCGATGACATACGCCATGATGAAGGAGTAGAGGCCGACCGCGACAGGACCGAGGGCCTGCACGCCGAGCTGGGAGATCGGGCCGCCGTAGATGAGGCCCTCGTTCTGGCCGTCCGCGAAGGGGTAGCGGGCGATGATGCCGAGCGAGACCGCGCCGATCGCGCCGCCGACCAGGTGCACGCCCACCACGTCGAGCGAGTCGTCGAAGCCGAGGCGGTACTTCAGGCCCACGGCGTACGCGCAGACCGCGCCCGCGATGAGACCGAGCACGAGCGCCGCCCACGGGTCGACGAAACCACAGGCCGGGGTGATGGCGACGAGGCCCGCGACCGCGCCGGAGGCGACGCCGAGGGTGGTCGAGTGGCCGTCGCGCAGCTTCTCCACGAGGATCCAGGCGCCGGCGGCGGCCGCCGTGGCGACCTGGGTGTTCATGAACGCGAGACCGGCGGTGCCGTCGACGGCGAGCTCGGAGCCCGCGTTGAAGCCGAACCAGCCGAACCACAGCAGACCGACGCCGAGCAGCACCAGGGTCAGGTTGTGCGGCCGCATCGGGTCCTTGCGCCACCCGGTCCGCTTGCCGAGCACCAGCGCGAGCGCGAGGCCGGCGGCGCCCGCGTTCACGTGGACGACGGTGCCTCCGGCGAAGTCCTCGATGCCGAGGCCGGCCAGCCAGCCGCCGCCCCAGACCCAGTGGGCCACGGGGAAGTAGACGAGCGTCGCCCAGGCGAGGCCGAAGACGACCCACGCGCCGAACTTCGCCCGGTCGGCGATCGCGCCGCTGATGAGGGCCACGGTGATGATGGCGAAGGTGAGCTGGAAGGCCGAGAACACCAGGCTCGGCATACCGGTTCCGTCGTCCTTGGTGGCCGTGTCGACGAGGCTCTGCAGACCCAGGGCGTCCCCGCCGCCGATGAGCTTGTTGACGAAGTTGTCCCCGTCGCCGAATGCGTCAAAGGCCAGCGAGTGGCCGTACAGGACCCAGGCGATGGTGACGGTGATGATGCTGACGAACGACATCATCATCATGTTCAGGACGCTCTTCGCCCTGGTCATGCCCCCGTAGAAGAACGCGAGCCCGGGCGTCATCAGCAGCACCAGAGCGGTGGCTGTGATCATCCAGGCGGTGGTGCCGGTATCGATCTTCACCGACGCGGCCCTCCTTACATTTGGCGTGTGGCCGGTTATCGCTCCCGCAGTGACTTCCTCCCGGGCGACCTTGGCCGGCTGGCGCACTGACGTTGGCGACAGCGTGTTCTTCCGCCGTTTCAGCCCACGACCATGTGTGTTTCACATGTGTGAAACTCGCCACCACCGTGTTTCGGGCCTGTTTCGGACGTGCTGGGAACGACAAAACGCGCACCCCGGAAGGGGGTGCGCGTCGTCACGGCCGGGGTCTCCGGCCACCGCGGGGAGCGCCGGTTACGCGGCGCTGGCCATCTTGCGCAGCCGCACCAGCGCGTCGCGCTCGATGCGCCGGGCGCGGTCACGGCCGATGCCGTAGCGCTCCCCCACCTCGGTGAGGGTGTGCTCGCGGCCGTCCACCAGTCCGTACCGCCAGCGCAGCATCTCGCGGATCTGACCCTCCAGGCCGGTCAGCCACTGCTCCAGGCGCTCCTTCTCCAGCGTGGCCATGGCCTGCTGCTCGGGGTCCGCCCAGGTCTCGTCGGCGATCATGTCACCGAGCTCGGTCTCGTCCTCGTCGCCCACGCCGAGCTGGAGGGAGACCGGGTCGGAGGCCCAGCGGCGCAGCTCCTGCACCCGCTCGATCGGCAGGTCGAGCACCTCGGCGAGGTCGGCGTCGGTCGGCTCGGCGTCGAACTCCGCCAGCATGTCCCTGCGCACCCGCATGAGCCGCGTCATCTGCTCGCCCGCGTGGGTGGGCAGCCGCACCGGCCGCGCCTGCTCGTGGATCGAGCGGCCCACCGACTGCCGGATCCACCAGGTGGCGTAGGTCGAGAACTTGTACCCCCGGCGGTAGTCGAACTTCTCCACGGCGCGGACCAGCCCGAGGTTGCCCTCCTGCACCAGGTCGATCAGCGGCATCCCCCGTCCGGAGTACTTCCTCGCGACCGCGACCACGAGACGCAGGTTCGCCTGGATGAACTCGTCCTTCGCCCGCCGTCCCGAGATCGCGATGCGCTCCAGCTCCTCGTCGGTCGCGTCCGCGATCTTCGGCTCGGCCCGCCCGCCGTCGAGCAACTGCTCGGCGAACAACCCCGCCTCGATGCGCTTGGCCAGCTCGACCTCCTGCTCCGCGGTCAGCAGCGGGACACGGCCGATCTCGGCCAGATACGTCCCCAGCAGATCCCGGTCAGAGACGTGCTGTTCCTGCGTCCGATTCCCCGTCGCCATCCGATGGCACCTCGTTCCGCCGCCGCGATATAGCAATATGTGAGCCGGTGAGCCGGACGTGTCCGCCCCGCTCGGCACGGCCCCCGGCTCCCTGCTCCTGACCCGGTCAACGGCCGGTCCGTGGCAAAGATTCCCCAAATGAATACGACCCGGGAATGGTTTCGTTTTCCTCCCCAAGGAGGATGCGAGGCCGGGAAAAAAGCCGATTACCCAGGTTGCGGGGGCCTAAACGAGGCGGCGGCCCATCCGCCACACCTGCGCCACCAGCGGCACTCCCGGCCGGTACGCGAGGTGGACGTAGGACGGCGCCTCCAGGATGACGAGGTCCGCGTGGGAGCCCCCGGACAGCGTGCCCACGTCGGTGCGCCGCAGCGCCCGCGCGCCGCCGCGGGTGGCCGCCCGGACGGCCTCCAGCGGCGTCATGCCCATCTCGCGTACGGCCAGCGCGACGCAGAACGGCATCGAGGTGGTGAACGAGGAGCCCGGGTTGCAGTCGGTCGCCAGGGCCACCGCGACGCCCGCGTCGAGCAGCCGCCGCGCGTCCGGGTAGGGCGACCTGGTGGAGAACTCCGCGCCCGGCAGCAGGGTGGCGACGACCCCACTGGCGGCGAGCGCGTCCACGTCGGCGTCGGTCAGATGGGTGCAGTGGTCGGCGGATGCCGCTCCCATCTCGCAGGCCAGCCGCACGCCCGGCCCCGGTCCGAGCTGGTTGGCGTGGACCCTGAGCTGCAACCCGGCCTTGCGGCCCGCCGCGAGCACCTCCCTGCTGTGCTCCTCGCCGAACGCGCCGCGCTCGCAGAACACGTCCGCCCACTTGGCGTACGGCGCGCAGGCCTCCAGCATCGGGCCGGTCACGAGCCGGACGTAGTCGTCGGCGGTCGTCTCCGGCGGGACGACGTGCGCCCCGAGGAACGTGGTCTCCTCGGTGAACTGGCGGGCGATCTCCAGGCTGCGGCGCTCGTCCTCCACGGTGAGGCCATAGCCGCTCTTGATCTCGAACGTCGTCGTGCCCTGCATGGTCATCTCCGAGACCAGCAGCGCGGTCGTGGACACCAGCTCGGGGATGGTGGCCCGGCGGGTGGCGGCGACGGTCGAGCGGATGCCGCCCGCAGTGTAGGGCCGTCCGGCCATCCGCGCGGCGAACTCCTCGGTGCGGTCGCCCGCGAACACCAGGTGCGCGTGGCTGTCCACGAATCCCGGGACGACCGCGCGCCCCTCCACGTCGACCCGCTCGTCGGCGGGCGGGGCGTCGGCTGATCGGCCGATCCACCGGACCACGCCGTTCTCCGCGACCAGCGCGGCGTCCGCGATCTCCTCCCGCTCGGGGTCCGCCGTGTAAAGCAGTCCGATCCCCGTGAAAACGACTGATGTCATGCCGCTCGGCCCCACGTCTCCTGATCCTCGCCACCCCGTGAACGGCGCAAACCTCACCGCTGCAGCGGGACGAGCGCCTCGCACAGCAACGCGCCGATGTCGCCGAGCACGTGCCGCCCGTCCTCCACGATCCGCCGCCCGCCGGCGACCACCGAGTACACGTCCGCGGAGGTGGCGGCGAACACCACGGACTCCACCGCGGACGCCTTGGTCGCGCCGGCCGTACGGACCGAGTCGAGCCGGACGGAGACGAGGTCGGCCCAGGCCCCGGGCACCAGGCACCCGGCGTCGGGGAAGCCCAGCGACGCCTGCCCGGCGGCGGTCGCGGCGTGCAGCAACTGCGCGGCGGGCCAGTGCCCGCGCTCGCCCGTGACCAGCCGCTCGTCCATCTCCACCGCCCTGGCCTCCTCGAACAGGTCGACGACCGCCTGGCTGTCGGTGCCGAGCGTGACGGGCGATCCCGCCTCCAGGAGTCTGCGGGCGGGACCGACGCCGTCGGCGAGGTCGCGTTCGGTGGTGGGACACATGCACACGTGAGTGGTGGAGCCGCCGAGCAGCGCCACGTCCACGTCGGACAGGTGGGTGGCGTGGACCGCGGTCGAGCGCGGCCCCAGCGCGCCGTGGTCGTGCAGCACCTGCACGGGCGTGGCCGCGTAGGCCTCGACGCACGCCTCGTTCTCGGCCGGCTGCTCCGACACGTGGGCGTGCAGCGGCCCGGTGTGCCGGTGGGCGAAGTCGACGACGACGTGCATCTGCTCGGGGGGCACCGCGCGCACGGAGTGGATGGCCGCGCCGATCTCCACGTCCTCCTCGCCCTCGTGTGCCCGGGCGAGATCGTCGGCCCTGGCCGCCCAGCGCTCGGCGTCCCCGTCGCCGAAGCGCAGCTGGGTGCCGGCGAGGGCGTCGCCGATGCCGCCGGTCAGATAGCAGGTGTCGAGCAGGGTGATGCGCAGCCCGGCCCGCCTGGCCGCCTCGATCAGCACGTGGCCCATCGCGTTCGGGTCCGCGTACGGCCTGCCCCCGGGGCCGTGGTGCAGGTAGTGGAACTCGGCCACGGTGGTGATCCCGGCGAGCGCCATCTCGGCGTATGCCGCCGTGGCCAGGGCGAGGTAGCGGTCGGGGTCGAGCGCCTGGGCGACCGCGTACATCCGCTCGCGCCAGGTCCAGAAGCTGCCGCGGCCGGTCTGGGTGTGGCCGCGCAGGGCGCGGTGGAAGGCGTGCGAATGACAGTTGGCCAGGCCGGGCAGGGTGAGCCCGGCCAGCCGTACGGCTCCCGGGGGAGGCGGCGCCTCGGGTCTGATCTCCACGATGCGGCGGCCCTCGACGCCGACGACCACGCTCTCGACGACCTCGCCGGGCGGCAGCCACGCCATCTCGCACCAGTAAGTCACGTGCACCGGTCCTCCAGGTGGGCGGCGTGGCGGTGATGCCACTGTAATGAACGTCCGTCCCCCACGCCTCGTCCGGCCGTCAGCGGGTCGGCCCCGCGGCCGGCCGTACGGTGATCTCGGTGACGTGGGCGTCGGGCGTGGCCGTCAGCGCGGCCAGCACGGCCCGCGCCACCGATTCCGGCTCCAGGTATCTTCCCGGCTCGTACGGCCCTCCCTCCTGGGACCGGATGCCTCTTTGCATGTCCGTGCCCACCCGCCCGGGGAAGATCGCGGTGACCCGGACTCCGTTCGGGTGCTCCTCCTCGCGCAGCGCGTCGCCGAACGCGCGCAGGGCGAACTTGCTCGCGGCGTAGGCGCCCCAGTTGACGCCGGCGCGCTGCCCGGAGCCTGAGTTGATCAACACGACGTGCCCGCGGGCCGCCCGCAGCGCGGGCAGCAGCAGCCGGGTCAGCTCGGCGACCGCGATGACGTTGACCTCCATCAGCCGCCGCCACTCGCCGGCCGGGGTGTCCGCGATGGGCCCGACACTGGCGACGCCCGCGCTGTGGACCAGCAGGTCGAGCCGGTCGATCCCCTCCACGTCGGCGGGGGTGAGCTCGGTGAGCTCCACCGCCCAGGGGCGGGCCGCCGGCAGCTCGGCGCACAGCGCGTCGAGGGCGGTGCCGTCCCTCCCGCCCAGGAAGAGATCGCAGGTGGGGGCGAGGGCACGGGCGATCGCCGCCCCCACGCCCCGCGAGGCGCCGGTGATCAGAGCCGTGGGTCGCATGGACCTCACCTTAGAGCCTGCCGGCAAAGGCTTAGGTGCTCACGGGTATCGGGCCGTAGAGGGCTGGTCCGATGGTGTTGATCCCGCGGCCTCAGCGACCCCGAGGGGGCCTGAAGGCCGGCCGAGGCCGGGCGGAGCTACGGCGTTCCGCCCGGCCTCGGGGTTGATCGGTTCGGGTGGGTCGGGTTACGGGCAGTTGCCGATGTCGCTTTCGGAGGAGGCCAGGACGACGTTGGTCTTGGCCAGGCCGAGGGCGTCGACGGTGACGTGGACGGCGTTGACGGTCAGGCCCTTGTCGGGGGTGGTGAACGGGGTCTGCTCGTTGAGGACGAGCTTGACGACGCCGACGTTGACCCCGGTGTTGGGTTGGACATTGGTGGGTTCTGCGATGACCACCGTGTTGCCGACCTTGAGGAAGGCGATCGTGGTGGCTCCGGTGGATCCGGCGCAGGTGGTGGTGGAGCTGGATTTGATGGTCTTGACGGTGATCACCGGGATGCCGGTGATCCCGATGGTGGTGTCGTCGATGGAGGCGGTGGCCACGGATTTGCCGGGGAACTCGGTGGTGGCGACCTGGGCGCACAGGGCGTGCGCGCTGATCAGCCCGCTCAGCGTGGCGGTGCAGGGCACCGAGGTGGCACCGGTCGAGGTGGTGGAGATGTCGCCGGTGTCGGGGATGGGTGCGATGTTGACCAGTTGGATGCCGGCCAGGGAGGCGCCGGCGGTCAGGCCGTAGGCCCGTCCGGTCAGCCGCTGCGGCGTGACGGTGACTTGTTCGGCGCCGCACGGCGAGGTGACGGAGTTGTTGCCGTCGTCGCCGCTGTAGGTGGCGGTCCACCGGTAGGTGCCGGCCGCGCCGACGGTCACGGTGCCGGACGCGGCGGTGCCGCTGCCCGACACCGTCCCGGTACGAGTCGCGATGGGCGTCGCACAGCCGGTGTCACCAGGCCCGAACAGCTGGAACGTGACAGTACCGGTGGGGTGGAACCCGCCGGACAGGGTCGCTGTATCCGAGACGTTCCCGCCCGCGGGCACCTGGCCCGATGGCGTCGTGGCGATCGATGGAGTCGCCTTCGGGACGTGTTCGGTGATCGTTTCGGTGAAGCCCGGTGACAGGACGCCGTTGAGCAGGAAATCCACTGTGCAGGTGACGGTGCTTCCCGGTGCGGCTCCGGCGCCGACGGAGACGGTCTCGGTGAAGGTGGCGTCATCGCCGCTGGTCACCGTCCGACTGCCCGGCGTCAGGGACACCGACAGGTTCGAGTCGCAGTCACGCAGCTGGTGGGTGACCGCGACCGGCAGGTTGTGCAGGGCCGCCAGGATGGTGTCGCTGACCTCCGAGGAGTTGATGCCGGAGAACAGCCGTCCACCGGTGGCGTTGGTGATCGCGGTCGCTTGGCCGGTCGAGTCCAGCCCGGACAGGTCGAACGCGAGCACGGTGATGTCGGCTGCCTGCAGAGCGCTGATCGCGGCGGCCAGCGTGTGGCCGTTGCTGGGGTCATGGCTGGGGGCGTCCCCGATCAGCAACACGATCCGAGAGCTGTTCGGCCGGAAGCCGACCGCCCCGGACGCGACCTGGAACAGACCGTTGATGCCGTCCTCGGGGAAGTCGCCGCCGCCCGAGGCGACCAGCGAGTTGAGACCGTCGGTGACGTCGGTCCGGTTGGCGGTGAGGTTCTGCGCCACCCGGAACGGCGTCGCGTCCCCCGCGTCCTTGTACTCGGCAACCGCGAACTGCGCGTCCGGCTGCGCCGAAGCGACGGTGGACAAGATGGTGTTCGCATTGGTCCGCACGTTCGAGATGACCCCGCCCATGCTCCCTGTTGTGTCGATCAGGAAAGTGATATCCGGCTTGGGGGGGACCGCCGGAGTGGACACGGTCTTGGCGATCGTCGTCGATCCGCCCGGGTCCAGGTTCAGCGTCACGTCCGCCGGGGTGACCCCGGGCGCCGCGGACGCCGTCCCCACCCCGGCCACCAGCATCGCACCGGCCACCGCCACGCACACGGCGGCCCGTAAACTTCGCGTCATTCTCACGGTGTCATTCCTTCTGGTGTGGCGTGATGCCACAACGAATTCGGGATTGCCGGCCGTGCAGAATTTCTATGACTGCGCCACCCGGGACGCCCTCTCCTGGCGTGTTGGCGCAATCGGATACCAAATTGCATTTGCTGACGACCTCGGTGACCTTTTCGGCGCAGCCGCTGATCAACGAGGGGGTGTGGCCACGGTCATATGGTGACTGGTCATCGAATAGATGTAAATAGGCCACTTACGGCACGTTCCCAACCGGCCACAGTCGGCCCCCCTCGCCGACGAGAGGCCTGCGAGTGGCGAATCTTTTTCAGATACGGCCGATGAAATGCGTGATCGGCGGTTGTCGCGCAAAAAGAGCGGCTATCTCCAGTGCTATGGACCGTCTGAATCGCGGTTATGAGCATCGCCGCAGAGTCGGCCGACAGCCTCCCACGCCCATTCGGCATCGGCCTGATCCGACGGATACGACGGCTTCCGGTCATGACTCCGGAACCCCGGCGAGGCACAACCGCCGGCGTCCGAAGCCACCGCCTCACCGCTGCGGGCGCAGTGTCTCGGGAGTGGGACGCTCCAGGGTCAGGGCGTAGGCCCGGTGCGGGTAGCGGTGGTCGGCCGGGCGCACCCGCACCTCGTCCGCGGCGGCTTCCAGGATCACGCAGCGGTACCACTCACCGCCCTCCAGGAACTCCCACTGCCCGGCGAGCACGTCGAGCCCGGTGCGGCGCACCTCCTCCTCGGCCCGCTCGTACGGCCCGGCCGCGCCGATGGGATAGCCGAAGACGGTCAGCGGCTCCCACTCCTCACCGGCCCGTCGGACGTAGCCGAGCAGGGCGCCGTCGTCGTCCCTGCGGATCTCGTGATCGTTGTTCATGGTTGACCACCATACTCAAATTTATATAAAAATTTGTACATGACATCGACGCGTGTAATGATCCTTGGCGTGCTGCTGGACGGGCCGCTGCACGGATACGAGGTGCGCAAGACGCTCGAACTGTGGGGCGCCCAGCACTGGGCCAACATCGCCTTCGGCTCGATCTACCACGCGCTGGGGAAGATGGCCCAGGAAGGCCTGCTTGAGGTGGTCGGCGACGGCGGATCTCCCGGCGGCGGCGCGCGCGGGCGCACGGTCTACGCCATCACCCCGGAGGGACGGGCCGAGTTCGACCGGGGGCTGCGCGAGCACTGGTCGGAGATCATGCCGATCGTCGACCCGTTCCAGGTCGCGCTGACGTTCCTGGACCGGCTGCCGAAGGCCGACCTGCTGGCGGTCGTACGGGAGAGGACCGAGCGGCTGCGCGTGGGGTTCGCGAGCTTCGAGCGGGCCCGCAACGCCAAGCGCGCGGCGGACGCCCCGCGGCACGTGGACGAGTGCCTGGCGCTGAGCGCGGCCGAATACCGCGCCCAGCTGGAGTGGCTGGAACAGGCCGTTGAACGAATCGAGCGCGACGACATCCCCTGACCGGCGAGGAGCCGAAATGATCATTGAAGCGCGAGGATTACGCAAGACCTACCGCCCGCGTGGCCGCGGCGGCCGGGCGGGCGAGCCGGTGGAGGCCGTGCGGGGAATCGACCTCGAGGTCGCCGAGGGCGAGATCTTCGGCGTGCTCGGCCCCAACGGCGCCGGGAAGACCACGACGATCCGCATGCTGGCGACGCTGGTCGCGCCCACCGGCGGCGCCGCGACGGTGGCCGGGCACGACCTGCTGGCCTCCCCCGAGCAGGTGCGGCGCCGCATCGGGTACGTCGGCCAGGCCGGCGGCGTGGACGAGAACAACACGGCCAGGGCCAATCTCCTGCTCGCCGCGCGGGTCAACGGCCTGACGGCGGCCGAGGCCGCCGCCCGCACCGGCGAGGTGCTCGCGGCGTTCGACCTGGCGGGCCTGGCCGACCGGCCGGCCCGCACCCTGTCGGGAGGCCAGAAGCGGCGTGTCGCGATCGCGCTCGGCCTGGTCCACCGGCCGCCGCTGCTGTTCCTCGACGAGCCCACGACCGGCCTCGACCCGCAGAACCGCGCCAACCTGTGGGACCAGATCAGGGCCCTGCGCGACGGCGGGACGAGCGTCCTGCTCAGCACCCACTACCTGGACGAGGCCGACGCGCTGTGCGACCGCCTGGTCATCGTCGACCACGGACTCGTCGTCGCGGCCGGGACACCCGCCGAGCTCAAACGCGAGATCGCCGGCGACGTCGTGTCCCTGCGGCTGTCCGGCACGGGTGAGGCGGCAGGGGTGCTGGACGGCCTGCCGTACGCGCGGGAGGTCAGGACCGACGGCGACCTGCTGCGCGTCTACCTGGACGACGGCGAGCGGGCGCTGCCGCACCTGCTGTCCACGCTCACCGAGCACGGCCTGGCCCTGGAGTCGGTCGCGCTCGACCGGGCCACGCTCGACGACGTCTTCCTGCGCAAGACCGGCCGCTCGCTCCGCGACGCCGCCTGAGCCCTCCTTCGAAAGGCGGAATGATGCTGAAGCACACCGGCCTGTTCCTGGCCTACGAGTTGCGCAACACCGCACGCAACCCGATCTGGCCGCTGTTCGGCCTTCTCCAGCCCGTCCTCTACCTGCTGCTGTTCGCCCCGCTGCTGGCCAACACCATGCCCGGTGTGCCGGACGAGCGGACGCTCGCCATGTTCACCCCCGGTGTGATGGTGATGATCGCGCTGTTCGGCTCGCTGTTCGTCGGCTTCGGCATGATCGCCGAGATCCGCACCGGGGTGCTCGAACGGCTCGCCGCGAGCCCGGCGAGCCGCCCGGCCATCGTCTTGGGCCGGACGCTGCGCGACATGATCGTGCTGGTCGCGCAGGCCGTGCTGATCATCGCGGTGGCGCTGCTCATGGGCATGCGGCCCAGCCTGCCGGGCGTCGCCCTGATGCTCCTGCTCATGGCCCTCACCGGTCTGTTCGCCTCCGGCCTGTCGTACGGCCTGGCCCTGGCCGTGCGGGACGAGAACGGCATGTCGCAGATCCTGCAGTTCTTCGCGCTGCCGCTGATCCTGTTCACCGGCATCCTGCTGCCGATGTCCCTCGCCCCGCAGTGGATGCGGACCGTGGCCCAGGTCAATCCGCTCTACCACGCGGTCGAGGCCGGGCGGGCGCTGTTCGCCGGCGACCTGGGAGGCGGCCACGTGGCGCTCGCGTTCGCCCTGATGGCGGTGCTCGCGGTGCCCGCCCTGGCCTGGTCGGTCCGCTCCATGCGCCACCTCGCCGGCTGACTGCTCTTGCCGGTCAGCCGCTCTTGAGGAAGTCCAGCAGGTCGTCGTTCAGGGCGTCCTTGTGGGTCACGAACAGGCCGTGCGCGCCGGTGGGGTACTCCTTGTAAACCGCACCTGGGACGAGTGCGGCCGTACGGCGGCCGGTCAGCTCCACTCTGGCCGACATGTCGGCGGCGCCGTGCACGACGAGCGCGGGAACGGTGATCTCGCGCAGCCCGTCCCGGTGGTCGGCGTGGTAGAGCGCCTCGAACACCTGCGACGTCGCCCACGGCGAGGTCGACAGGCACTGCGCGAGCGTCCAGCGGCGCAGGCCGAGGTGCTCGATCAGCGCGGCCACGTCGTCCGCCAGGGTGTCCAGGTCGTAGCCGGTGGAGCGCGGTCGGAGCGGCCGTGCCCCCGCCGGTCCAGCGCAACGCACCGGTAGCCGTGCTCGACGAAGAACGGAAGCTGGTATTCCCACATGTCGCTGTGCAGCACCCAGCTCGCCAGGAAAAGGATCGGCTCACCCTGCCCGTAGTCCTCGTAGGCCAGCCGCGTGCCGTCGACGGTTTCGGAGAGCATCCGCACTCCTCAGGTCTCGGTCGAACACGTCCGAGCCTGGTGGACCGCGTGAAAAAGATCGATTACGCGAGAGGTAAGCGGCGGGGCGCCGGACGCGCCCGCACGCGCGATGGCTCCGGCAACCGGGCGGTGGTGAAGGAGAGGTTACGCACCTGCGACGTTCCCGGTTCCCGGTCGAAAGAAGCTGTGGCCCGGTGTAAGGGCTGCTCACGGCTTCGCCATCGGCGTATACGGAGATCGCGGGCCCGCCGGTCAGGACGAGACGAGGAACTGCGTGGCGGCGAGCTCGCGGTAGAGCTCGTCGGCCGCGACCAGCTCGTCGTGGGTCCCCCAGGCCCGCACGCGGCCGGCCTCCATCACCACGATCCGGTCGGCCCCGGTCACGGTGGACAGGCGGTGGGCGATCACCAGGACGGTCGTCTCGCGCGCCACCTCCGCCACGACCTCCCGCAGCCGCATCTCGTTGACCGCGTCGAGCTGGGAGGTCGCCTCGTCGAGCAGCAGCAGCCTGGGCCTGCGCAGCAGCGCCCTGGCGATGGCCACCCGCTGCCGCTCGCCGCCCGACAGCAGGATGCCGCGATGGCCGACGGGCGTCTCCAGTCCCTCCGGCAGCCGCTCGACCAGGTCGTCGAGGCGCGTACGGGCGAGGGCTCGGGCGATCTCCTCGTCGGTCGCCCCGGGCGCGCCGAAAACGAGATTCTCCCGCAACGTCCCCGCGAGCACGGGCGCGTCCTGCTCGACGTACCCGAGCATGGCCCGCAGCTCGCCGAGCGGCCAGTCGCGGATGTCCCGCCCGCCGAGTGTGATCGTCCCCTCCTGCGGCTCGTAGAACCGCTCGATGAGGCCGAACACCGTCGACTTGCCCGCCCCCGAGGGGCCGACCAGCGCGGTCATGCCGCCGGCCGGCACCTCGAACGTCACGTCGTGGTGGACCACCGGCCGGTCGTCGCCATACCGGAAGACGACCCCGGAGAAGGTCACTCCGACGGGCTCGCCGCCCGCCCGTACGACGGGTGCGGCGGCGGGCTCGGTGCGCAGCGTGGTGATCTCCTGGATGCGGGTCACCGCGGCCAGGCCGTTCTGGATCTGGGTGAGGCTCTGGATGATCTGGCCGATCGGGGAGACCAAATAGAACAGGTACAGCAGGAAGGCGATCAGGGCGGAGATCTCCATCTCCCCCGACGCGACCCGCGCGCCGCCGACTCCCAGCACCGCGAGGAACGCGAGCTGGACCGACATCCAGGCGCCGATCCCGGCCAGCGAGGTCCACGCGGCGGCGGCCACGCCCCGGTCGCGCGCCTCGACGGCCGCCGCGCCCACCATCGCGGTCTCCCGCGCCTCCGCGCCGCTGGCCTTGACCGTACGGAACGCCTGGAGGGCGCGGTCGAGCGTCGAGCTCATCTCGCCGAGCGCCACCTGTGCCTGGAGCGAGGCCCGCCGGATGCGCGGGGCGATGGCCACGCCCATGAGGGCGACCAGGCCCACGACGGCGAGCGTCACCCCGAGCAGCAGGCCGTCCATGATCGCCATCATCACGGCGGCGCCGAGGAACATGAAGACCGCCCCGACCAGGGACGCGAGCGCGTCCGTGCACACGGCTCGCAGCAGGGTGGTGTCGGAGCTGACCCGCGACAGCAGGTCGCCGGGCTTGAGCCGGTCCACGTCGGAGACCGTGAGCCGCAGGATGCGGTCCACCAGGCCGCGGCGCGAGTCGAGCACGATCGTCTCGCCCATCCGCTCCAGCAGGAACCGCCCGGCCGCCGAGATCAGCGCGCCGGCCAGGACCGCGACCGACAGCCCGAGCACCGGGCCTGCCAGCGCGCCGCCCGCGCCGAACGCGTCGATCACCCGCTTGGCCATGACCGGCATGGCGAGCCCGGCGAGGCTGCCGACGAGGCTGAGCAGGCCGCCCAGCAAGAGCACCCGCCGATGGGGGCGCACCTGGTCGAGCAGCAGCCGCCAGGAAGCGCGCTCCCCCAGGGACGCCTTCGGCCGTGCCGCGGGCCGGCCATCGTCAGGGCCGTCGCCGTCCGTCCCCATGGAGCCCCCTTCACGCGAACCCGGCGTGCGATCTTCCGGAGACCCTAAATCACCGGAAACGCCGGTGCGCGCGGGGACTTCCGCGTCCTGGATCAGTCCACGTCCGGGACGTCGAGGTCGAACTCGGCGTCGCCGTCGTCGACGCGGCGCAGCTTGATGTCCTCCGCCCAGGCGTACGCGAAGCGGCGCACGGCGGCGACGCCCTCCTCGTCCAGGCCGCCGAACGCCTCGTCGGCCAGCAGGTCGACCGTCTCCAGCCGCTCGACCAGGTCCTCCACCCGCCACTCGTCGTCGTAGCGCGCGCCGAGCTGTTCGAGCAGGCGGAAGGAGTACAGGCCGGACACCGAGGCCACGTCGGCGAAGTCGCGCGGCAGGCCCCGGTCCTGCAGGGCGCGGACCTTGAGGCCCACGGCGTCGTCCAGGCCGAGCACCCGGCAGGGGCCGATGTCGGCGGGGCGGTCGCGCAGCGGCTCGCGGAGCAGGGCGACCTCGCACGACTGGCCGGTGATCTCGTCGCCGACGACGACGCGGCCGATGCGGGCGCCGGCCTCGCACACCTCGGCCGACAGGCCGGTGCTCCCGAACGCCTCGGCCAGCGCCGCGCCGATCTCCGCCAGCGGGGCCTCCCCGCCCGTGGCGAAGGTGAGGTCGTCGACGGGGCGCGAGGTACACCCGTGCGCCAGCAGCGCGTAGCCGCCGGCGAGCAACAAGCCGTACCGGTCGAGGACGGGCCGCGCGTCCTCGATGAGGCGCAGGTGGAACGGCGGCGCCGGGAAGGCGGAAGACGCGGTCACCACCTCAGTATCGCCCGCGCACCCCCCGTGATGATCCCTCATCCAGGCACTCCGTAGAGCAGGCGGATCTCCCGGGTGGTGTCCATGATCGCGTACCAGGTGAGGCAGAGGTCGGCCTCGGCCTCCTCACCGCGTGCCTCCGCCGCCATCAGCCGGTCCCCTGTCAGCAGCGCCGCCTCCCGTTTGAGTTGTGCCGCCATCCGTTGGAACACGAACCGCTCGCGAGACTCCATTGCCGCCCCTCCCGCCCCCCAACAGCTCTTACATAGCCTGAAATACCCACAGAACCGGCCGAAATGCTTATCGGGCGATCAACACACGTCCCGGTAGGGCGTCCCGGTCAGATAGCGGGCCCATTCCTGCCTGGTCAGGGTCCGTCCGGCCCGCGCGCACACCTGCCGCGCCACGAGTTCCCCGTCCACGGGCATCCCGAACAGCTCCCCGCTCTGGTCGGCGACGTACAGGCGCGTGCCGTCGGCGCTGAACGCCAAGGTCAGGCCGAGGTCGGAGAGCAGCGGGACGGCCCCGCCCAGCCGCCGCCCGGCGCGCACGTCCCACAACTGCACGGTCCCGCCCTCGCTCACCGTGGCGAGGACGTCCCCCCGGGGGGAGAAGGCCAGCGCGTCGATCTGCTCCATCGTCCCGTGCAGCGCCGGCGGCACCGGGGACGGACCCGTGGCGTCCCAGAGGAAGATCCGGCCCGTGATGCCGCCCACGGCGATCTTGTCGCCGGCGGGGCTGACCGCGAAGGATTGCGAGGGCATGAACGCGCTTCCCCGCTGCCGCCCGGTGGCCGCGTCCAGGATCCGCCCGTCGCCGCAGACGATCGTCCGCCCGCCGGCCCCGAAGGCGATGTGACCGGTCTGCCGGTCGAGCGGGACGTCCCTGACCAGGCGGCCGCTGCGCGCGTCCCACTCGAGCAGGCGGTCTCCCCGGGTCCTGGAGCCGTTGCCCGCCCGCGTGAGCGTGGCCGCGAAGATCGCGCCGTCCGGGCTGAACGCGTGGCCGTCCACCATGAGGCCGCGCGGCACCCGGTAGTCCCACAGCGGTCTGCGCCCGGCGACGTCCCAGGCGCGCAGCCGGTCGAGGGTGACGTCGCTGATCACCATGGTCCGGCCGGTACGGTCGAAGACCGGGTCTCCCCAGTCGGCCGTTCCCGGCAGCGACCCGGCCGGTCTCCGGCGGGATACGTCCCACAGCAGCAGGGGGCCGGACTCCTCCGGTTCCGTCGCCATCCAGCGGCCGTCGGGGCTCAGCGACGCGCGGAAGAACCGGCCCGGCGGGCGGACCGACTCGGCCCGCGGCCGGATGTCCACGCTGACCACGGCCTCCTCCAGGAGGTAGCGCAGGGTGTGCCCGTCGGGGTCGAGGCGGACGTCCGCCACGTCGTCCTCGGCACGGTAGCCGAACACCTGCCGGTGGTCGCGCACCCGCCAGACCCTGATGGACCGGTCGGCGAACCCCGCCAGGTAGCGCCCGTCGGCGCTGAACCTCAGGCCGGCGTCGATGGCGTTGGCGGGCTCGTTGGCCCCGCTCTCGGCCCAGGGCCAGTCGTCCCCCTCCTCGGTGACCCGCCGCCCCGTCGCGGCCGAGACGAGGGTGATCTGCCGGCCCCCGCAGGCCATCAGCGCGCCGTCCCGGCTGAAGGCGACGGCCCCCAGCTTCCCCGGGCAGGCTTCCCGGAATCTCGGATCGCGGTCCTGCCCGGGCATCCGCCGCACGTCCAGCCTGCCGGTCAGCGGGTCCAGCAGCGCGGCGACCCGTCCCGAGCGCGGCACGGCCGGCAAGTCGCCGGGCCAGCCGCTCTCCGCCGCCCTACCGTACGTCCGGCCGTACGTCCGGCCCTTCGCGAAGTCCCAGACGAAGCCGTTCAGGTCCTCGAGCACGACGACCTTCGACTCGTCGTCCGCGAACTCGATCTCCCCCTCGGACCGCGCGCCGGGAACGGCGAGACGGGCGCGAACCCTGCCGGTCCCCAGATCCCACACCATCGCCCTGGCCGTGGTGATCATCGCGACGGACCGGCCGCTCGGGCTGAGCGCCACGCCGAGCAGAGGCTCCGAGCGCGGGCCGGGCAGCGGGATCCGCCGCATCAGACGCCGGTTCCGCACGTCGTACAGGCTGATCTCGTCGTCCGAGACCGCGACGACCGTACGCCCGTCCCGGCTCAGCGCCCGCAGCCCGCCGCCCGGCGGGCGGAAGGCGGCGACCTCCGGCTGCTCGTACGCGGCCATCAGGCTCGACCGGGCCTCGGAGCCGCCGTCGAGGCGCCAGGCGGCGACGCTCAGCAGCATGGCGGCGGTGGGGTCGGTGGTCCGCAGCGTCCCGGCGCGCAGCGCCGCCTCCCGGCCGTTGGCCCGGTCGCGCTGGGCGGAAATCTGGTCGCGCTGCAGCGCGATCCGGCTGCCCTGGTAGGCCGCCAGGCCACCGCCCGCGAGGGACAGCGCGAGCAGCACGGCCAGGGCGGTCGTGAGCAGGCGGCGGCCGCGGGCTCGCCGGCGGGTCAGCGCGGCCGACGCGTCGAGGAACTCGCGTTCCAGCGCGTTCAGGGCGAGACGCCGGCGGCCGGTCGCCGCCCAGCCCACGGCCGCGTCCAGGCGGCCGCCCTGCAGGAGGTCGGCGGGACGGCGGCCGGCCGCGTCCCACTGCCGGGCCCGCAGGCGGATCTCCGCGTGCACCGGCAGACCGTCCCACTCGTCGGTGAGCCAGGCCCGCAACCTGGGCCAGGCACTGAGCAGCGCCGGGCGGGCGAGGCCCACCTCACCGTCCTTGCGCGACAGCACATAGGCGAACATCCGGAGCACCTCGCCCGATCCGGGCGGCAACTCGTCCTCGGCCGCCCTGCGAGTGGCGAGGTCGCCCTCCGGGCCCACCGCGACCAGCCGGAGGAAGATCTGCGGCACGAGGTCGCGCTCCGCGGGGCCGAGCGCGTCGTACGCGTCCTCCGCGAGCGCGCCCAGGCCGGGGTCGGGATCACCCTCCGCGTGCACCGCCCGCGCCGCCCGGCTGCCCTCCGTGAGCAGCCGCGCCGTGTCCACCCGGGAACCCCCGCTGATCAGCGCCATCAGCAGGTCGCGGGCGGACGGGCGGGCTGCCGGTTCCTTGACGAGGGCCGCGCCGACCAGCGGCCGGAGCGGCTCGGACAGCACGGACAGGTCGGGATCGACCGACAGCACCCGGTGCATCACCCCGCCCAGGCTCTCCGCCCGGAACGGGTCCTCCCCCGTGGCGGCGAACAGCACGATCCCGCCCCAGGCGAACACGTCGGCGGCGGGGCCCGCGCGCTGCCCGGTGAACACCTCCGGCGCCATGTACGTCGGCGTTCCGGCCACCAGGCCGGTGCTGGTCAGCGACATCTCCAGGGTCCTGGCGACGCCGAAGTCGATCATGCGGGGGCCGTCCGGGCCGAGCAGCACGTTGTCGGGTTTGAGGTCACGGTGGACGACGCCGGCGTCGTGGATGGCGGTCAGCGCCGTGGCGATCGCGGTCGCCAGCCGGTGCAGGCCGTCCCCGGCGAAGACCTGACCCTCCTGCACGGCCCGGCGCAGGCTCCGCCCCTCGACGTACTCGCTGACGATGTACGGCCTGGGCCCGTCGAGCTCGGCGGCGATGACGGGCGCGGTGCAGAACGACGCCACCCGCCGGGCCGCCGCGGCCTCACGGCCGAACCGCTCCCTGAGCTCCGGATCCGCCGCGGCGTCGCCGTGCAGCACCTTGACCGCCACCCGGCGGCCGTGGCCGTCGTACGCCTCGTACACCACACCCTGGCCGCCGGAGCCGAGCCGCCCCGACAACCAGTAGTCACCCAGCCGCTCCGGATCCTCGGGCAGCAGCGTCCCCGCCATCGCTCACCTCTCGCCGGGATTGGACGCGGGCGGGGACGTTCAGGTTCTGCGCCGGTTCTCAGCGATTTTGGTTCCCAGCGGGCTTTGGGTTCTCAGCGAGCACGGGGCCGGCCCGACCGCCAGTGGCGCCCGGTGTGGTCCGCCCCCGGCCGGGGACGGGGGGACACGACCCGCCGCCGGTGGTGCCGGGCGGGCAGCGCGGGTGCGGGCAGGTCGTGGCGGCCGGAGACGAACTCCTGCACCGCGATCTTCGCCCGGATGACCGGGCGGCGCCAGCGCTCCTCCCGGTGGATCGCCTTGGCCATCAGGCGCGGCCGGGGCCGCCTCGCCCGCTCCGAGTAGCACCAGCGGGCCCAGGGCGAGCCGGGACGCGCCACCCGCACCGCCCCCACGTACAGCAGCGGCGGCACGAACAGTCCCAGCAGGCCGCTCCAGATCTTCCCCTTGAGCAGGGTGATCATGGCGAAGACGAGGTTGACGAAGAGGAACGCGGGAGCCGTCCAGCGGCCGCCGCCGTCCGCGCCGTTCCAGGTGAGCGGGCGCAGCCCGAGCAGCAGCAGGCCGGTGGCGGCGATCGCCACGAAGACCGCGTCCACGGAGGTGCGGCCCTCCTCCTGCCAGTAGACGTCGCGCAGGTGCAGGATCAGGGCGAACTCGTCGAGCACGAGGGCGGCGCCCACACCGAACACGGCGGAGGAGAAGGAGTACCAGCCCGTGGACACATCCGACAGGACCAGCCCGGCGACCCCGCCGAGCAGTGTGAGCACCACGCCGAACACCACGTGGTGGATGTGCATCTCGCCCACGCTGACGTTGCCGAGCCACCGCACCCGCGCCCTGATCAGCCGTACGTTCACCCGCGTGAAGACGAACGCCGTGATCAGCGCGACGAAGAAGCAGAACAGCGGCAGGCGGTGCGCCTCGATGATGCGTTCGTGAAACCAGTCGGCCATCAAGCCATCCCCCGACCTCCGATGCTAGTGCCGTGACCGCCAAGATTTGCCCGTCGACGATTGGCGGGAGGGGCACCGGGCGCGAGGGGAGCGGTCAGGCGAGAAAGCCGCGCAGCAGGGCCGCCGTGCCCTCCAGGTGCTCGGCCACCGCGCGTTCGGCCACCTCGGGATCGCCGTCGAGGATCGCGGCGGCGATGGCGGCGTGCTGCACGGCCGCGTGCTCGATGTTGGGCCGCAGCACGGGGATCGCGTTGAGCAGGTCGGTGACGCGCAGCCGGGCGTCGGCGCAGGCGGCGGCCAGCAGCGGCGAGCCGCTCAGCTCCGCGATCGCGAGGTGGAACGCGATGTCCATCCGGCGGTAGTCGGCCGGCGCCGCGTCGTTCACCCCGGCCAGCCGGGCGGCCAGCGTCTCCCGCTGCCGCGGGGTCAGATCGGTGGTCGCGAGCACCCGGGCCGCCCCGCACTCGACGGCCATCCGGAACGTCAGCGCGTCCTCGAGATCGTCTTCGCCCATGCGCGTGACGGCCCTGCGCAGGTCGCCCTTGCGCGGGCTGGGCGGCCGGTAGACGACGAAGGCCCCGCCGTACCGGCCGCGCCGTACGTCGAGGTAGCCGGCCTCCTGCAGGGCGCGGATCGCCTCGCGCAGCGTGACCCTGCTGATGCCGAGCCGGGTGGCGAGCTCGCGCTCCGGCGGCAGCTTCTCGCCGTGCGGGACGACGCCGAGCTTGATGGCCTGGAGGAGGCGCTCGACGGTCTCCTCGAACGCGTTGCCCGCCCGCACCGGCCGCAGCAGCGACACCACGCCGGTGATCCCCACGGCCGCGTCCCGAGACGCGGGCGCGGCCGGAGTCCGGGGGCCGGAGACGGACGCCTCCGCCGGCGTGATCTCCATGCGCATCGTCCCTCCACCCGTCACCGCGGACCCCCGTCCCTTTGATCGAGGTTAAACCCCTTCGACATTGTTGACGACGAGGGGAACATGATGCTTGCATGCCCTCAATGGTCTGATTCCAGACTTTTGGACGGGAGGCACCGTGCTCAGCGTGGAGCGACTCCGCGATGACGTCGAAGCGGGCCGCGTGGACACGGTCCTGCTCGCGGTCACCGACATGCAGGGGCGGTTGCAGGGCAAGCGGCTGTCGGCGCGGTACTTCCTGGAGGAGGTGCTGGACCACGCCGCCGAGGGCTGCAACTACCTGCTCGCGGTGGACGTCGACATGAACACCGTGGACGGCTACGCCATGTCGTCCTGGGAGCGCGGCTACGGCGACTTCGTCATGCGGCCGGACCTGTCGACGCTGCGCCGGGTGCCCTGGCACGAGGGCACCGTGCTGCTGCTGGCCGACCTGGTGTGGGAGGAGGGCGCGGACGTCGTGGCCTCTCCCCGGCAGATCCTGCGCCGCCAGCTCGCCCGGCTCGCCGAACGCGGCTGGACCGCGTACGTCGGCACCGAGCTGGAGTTCGTCGTCTACGACGACAGCTACGAGCAGGCCTGGCAGCGCGGCTACCGCGACCTGACCCCGGCCAACCTCTACAACGTCGACTACTCGCTGCTCGGCACCTCCCGCATCGAGCCGCTGCTGCGGAGGATCAGGCTCGGCATGGAGGGCGCCGGGCTGTACGTCGAGTCCGCCAAGGGCGAGTGCAACCTCGGCCAGCACGAGATCGCCTTCCGGTACGCCGACGCGCTGACCACCTGCGACAACCACGTGTTCTACAAGAACGGCGCCAAGGAGATCGCCGCCCAGGAGGGCCGGTCGATCACGTTCATGGCCAAGCCGAACCAGCGCGAGGGCAACTCCTGCCATATCCACATCTCGCTGCGCGACGCCGACGGCACCCCCGTGATGGCGGGCGGCGAGCCGTACGGGCTGTCGGAGACCGGGCGCCGCTTCGTGGCCGGGCAGCTCGCGGCGATGCGGGAGCTGACCCTGCTCTACGCGCCCAACGTCAACTCCTACAAGCGGTTCGTGCCCGGCAGCTTCGCCCCCACCGCCGTGAAATGGGGCGTGGACAACCGCACCTGCTCGCTGCGGCTGGTCGGCCACGGCCCCTCCCTGCGGATCGAGAACCGGGTGCCGGGCGGCGACGTCAACCCGTACCTCGCGGTCGCGGCCATGATCGCGGCGGGGCTGCGCGGCATCGACGCCGGGCTGGAGCTGGAGGAGCCGTTCGGCGGGAACGCGTACGACTCCGGGGCCGAGCGGGTGCCCGCCACGCTCCGCGACGCCCTGGCGCTGTGGGAGGGCTCGCCGATCGCCGAGGAGGCGTTCGGCAAGGACGTGGTCGAGCACTACGCCAACAACGCGAGGGTCGAGCTGGCCGCCTTCGACGCGGCGGTCACCGACTGGGAGCTCTATCGGGGGTTCGAACGGCTGTGAAGATAGTCAATCCGGCGACCGAGGAAGCGATCGCCGAGGTCGAGATGGCGGACGCCGCCGAGGTGGACCGCGCGGTCGAGCGGGCCGCCCGGGCCTTCCCCGCCTGGCGGGCGGTCGCCCCGGGCGAGCGGGCCCGGCTGCTGCGCCGCTTCGCGCAGGTCGTGGAGGACCACGCGGAGGAGCTGGCGCGGCTGGAGATCGCCAACGCCGGGCACACCGCCGGCAACGCCCGCTGGGAGGCGGGCAACGTCCGCGACGTGCTGAACTTCTACGCGGGCGCGCCCGAGCGCGACCACGGCAGGCAGATCCCGGTGCCGGGCGGGGTGGACGTCACGTTCGCCGAGCCGCTGGGCGTGGTCGGGATCATCGTGCCGTGGAACTTCCCGATGGTCATCATGACCTGGGGAGTCGCCCCGGCCCTCGCCGCCGGCAACACGGTGATCGTGAAGCCCGCCGAGTGGACCCCGCTGACCGCGCTGCGGCTGGCCGAGCTCGCCCTGGAGGCCGGGCTGCCCGAGGGCGTGCTCCAGGTCGTCCCCGGCGAGGGTGAGGTCGCCGGCGCCCGGCTCGTCGAGCACCCCGACGTACGGAAGATCGTGTTCACCGGCTCGACCGAGGTCGGGAAACTGATCGGCGCCAAGGCGGCCGAGCAGGTCAAGCGGGTGACGCTGGAGCTGGGCGGCAAGAGCGCCAACATCGTCTTCGCCGACTCCGACCTCGACAAGGCCGCGGCCTCGGCGCCCATGGCGGTCTTCGACAACTCCGGCCAGGACTGCTGCGCCCGCTCGCGCATCCTGGTGGAGCGTTCCGTCTACGACGACTTCCTCGTGCGGCTGTCGCAGGCCGTCCGCGAGGTCAAGGTCGGCGACCCGAACGACCCGGCGAGCCAGATGGGCCCGCTGGTCAGCGCCGAGCACCGGGAGCGCGTCGCCTCGTTCGTCACCGCGTCGGACGTGTACGCCGCCGGGTCGTGCCCAGCCGGCCCCGGCTACTGGTTCCCGCCCACGGTGCTGGCCGGGTCGTCCTCGGAGTCCTTCCGCCGGGCGTTCACCGAGGAGATCTTCGGGCCCGTGGTGTCCGTCGTGCCGTTCGAGGACGAGGCCGACGCCGTGCGGATCGCCAACGACACGGCGTACGGCCTGTCGGGGTCGATCTGGACCCGCGACGTGGGCCGGGCGCTGCGCGTGGCGCGGGCCGTCGAGGCGGGCAACCTGTCGGTCAACTCGCACTCCAGCGTCCGCTATTGGACCCCGTTCGGCGGCTTCAAGCAGTCGGGCCTCGGCCGGGAGCTCGGCCCGGACGCCCTGTCGGCCTTCACCGAGACCAAGAACGTCTTCATCTCCACGGAGTAGATCAATGCAGCGTTTGCAGGACCGCGTCGCCGTCATCACCGGGGCGGGCAGCGGCATCGGGCTGGCCACCGCCCACCGGTTCGCCCAGGAGGGCGCCAAGGTCGTGGTGGCCGACCTCGACGAGGAGGCCGGCGCGAAGGCGGCCGGGGAGGTCGGCGGCCTGTTCGTCAAGGTGGACGTGGCGAACGAGGACGACGTGGCCCGGATGTACCGGACCGCGTTCGAGGAGTTCGGCAGCGTCGACATCGCGTTCAACAACGCGGGCATCTCGCCGCCGGACGACGACTCCATCCTGGAGACCGGCATCGACGCCTGGCGCCGGGTGCAGGAGGTCAACCTCACCAGCGTCTACCTGTGCTGCAAGCACGTGATCCCGTACATGCAGCGGCAGGGCAAGGGCTCGATCATCAACACCGCGTCGTTCGTCGCGGTCATGGGCTCGGCCACCTCGCAGATCTCCTACACCGCCTCGAAGGGCGGCGTGCTCGCGATGAGCCGCGAGCTGGGCGTCCAGTTCGCCCGCGAGGGCATCCGGGTCAACGCGCTGTGCCCCGGACCTGTGGACACCCCGCTGCTGCGTGAGCTGTTCGCCAAGGACCCCGAGCGCGCCCAGCGCCGTCTCGTCCACGTGCCGATCGGCCGGTTCGCCCGGGCCGAGGAGATCGCCGCGGCGGTCGCGTTCCTCGCCTCCGACGACTCGTCGTTCATCACCGCCTCGGAGTTCCTGGTCGACGGCGGCATCTCCGGCGCGTACGTCACCCCGCTGTAGCATCCCGGGACCTTCAGCGTCCCGGTGCCGGTCCGGCCCGCACCGGCGGGCCGGGCCGGTGTGTCAACTGTCGTGAGGAAGGCGAGCACCTTGTCGCGTCCCGTGATCGGCGTCACCTGTTACGTGGAGCCGGCGAAGTTCACCGTGTGGGACATGCCCACGGCGCTGCTGCCGTACATGTACGTCGATCACATCGCGCGCGCGGGCGGCCAGCCGGTCATCCTGCCGCCCGCCGGGGAGCCCGCGGCGCTGGTGGAGCGGCTGGACGCGCTGATCATCGCGGGCGGGGGCGACATCGACCCCGCCCGGTACGGCTCTGCCCCCGCCCCACAGACCGGCTACGTCCGGAAATTTCGGGACGAGGCCGAGTTTGGGCTGATGAACGCGGCGTTGGCGGCCGGCCTGCCGTTCCTCGGCATCTGCCGGGGGTTGCAGGTGCTCAACGTCACCCTGGGCGGAACCCTCATCCAGCACCTGCCCGACGCGGTCGGCCACACCGCCCACTCCCCCGCCCCCGGGACGTTCGGCCGCCTCCCCGTACGGCTCTCGCCCGCGTTGGCCAAGATCTACGACGACGAGGACCTGACGCCCGCCCACTACCACCACCAGGCGATCGACCGCCTGGCGGACGGGCTGGAGGTCACCGCCCGCTCGGACGACGGCACGATCGAGGCCGTCGAGGTCACCGGCGCGCCGTTCGCCCTGGCCGTCCAGTGGCACCCCGAAGCCGACGAGGACGGCCCGCTCTTCCACGCCATGGTCGCCGCCGCCCGCCGTTTCGCGGCGGCCCGCTGAGCGGCCATCGCCCGCGGACCGCTCAGCCTGCGCCGGGACGTCCGGCGGATCAGCGCGGCAGGGCCGGAAGCGGGGGCGGGGGCGTCATGCCGAGAGCCTCGGCGATCGTCGCCATGATGTGGGCCGCCTCCTCGGCGGCGAGCGCCGTCAGCGCGGCCGGGTCGCGATCGGCGAAGTAGGACCGGTCCCTCTCGAACCTGGCCTTGGCGATCTCCCTGCCTCGCCCGACGCGTTCGCGGTTCCTGTCCGCGTTGACGGTGACGCCGACCTCGATCCTCCGCAGCCCGGCCTGTCTCCACCAGGCGCGCCATTCGGCGGAGTCGTTCAGAACCCGGTCCAGGGCGTGCGCGGCCTTCATGTACGCACCCGGGGCGCTCTTCCAGGCCGATCCCCTGTAGGTGTCGTACCAGCGGCCACCGTCCGGGAGGCCGGACAGCAGTGGGTCGAAGTCGCCGGCCCAGTCCAGCCCCACGACGTCCCACAGGACGGTCGCGACGACATCGACGAGCAGTTCCGCCTGCCCCGCGTCCCACTCCTCGTCCTCGACAGCCGACGGATCGGCGAGCACGGCCCCGTACCGCTCACGCCCCGCGGCGACCACCGCGTACAGCAGGTTCTCGTACGCGTCACCGACGAGCGGGATCGGCGGGCGGCCCTCGTCGCCGACGTCGGGAACCGGACGCCCCTCAAGAGGGAGTCCGGTGAGCGCACGCACCTTTCCGGCGAGATGCCCGCAGAAGGCCTCCACCTCCTCCGCGCCCAGCGACGACAGGCGTTCACCCAGCAGATCGGCGCCGTCTTCGTCGATCACCCCGCCGAGCGTGCCGATCAGCTCCCAGAAATCCTCGTCCGTCATAAGCCGTACCTCCCGGGCCGGCGCCGCACCGCGCCGATCATCGCGTTATCGGCGTCACACTCTCACATCGCCGGCATGCACAGTCGGCGCGAGCTTGATCTGTAACCGATTTCATTTGGGTTATCGGCGTATCGGCGGGCACGGGGCCGGGCATTGCGGCCCGCGGAGCGACGTTTATGTGCTCCGGAGCGGCGGACATAGAAACGACACAATTTTGACTCAAGCCGCCGGAGAGAGATATGGTCAAATGGCGATCAAAGCCGCGTCGTCGGCGCGTTCACGCTGCTTTCGTGCGAGGGGGACCGTGTTATACGCCGTGCTCGGACCGTTCCTGGCCATGAAACCCTCAGGGGACGTCATCGCCGGGCTCGCCCCGAGGCACCGGCAACTCCTGGCGCTGTTCCTGCTCAATCCGAATATCGCGGTTCACCGGGACACGCTCATCGATCTGTTGTGGAATCGCCGTCCCACTAAATCGGCGCCGCGGAATCTTACCACCTACATCGCACAGGTGCGGCGGCGGCTCTCGCCACGCGACCCCGGCCTTTCTCCGCTGCACACCGTGGAGGGCGGGTACCTTCTTTCCGTCCCACCCGGATCCGTGGATGCTGCAGTATTCAACCATTTCGCGGCACAGGGCAGAATCGCTCGCGACAATGGCGATTACCACAATGCGGCGAGGATGTTCGAGAACGCGCTGAGCCTTTGGCGGGGCGACGCCCTGCTCGGGATGACGCACGTGGACGAGCTCTCCGCGTGGGCCGAACGGCTCGACGAGGACCGGCGCGCCGTGACCGAGGACCTCTTCGACGTACGGCTGGCGCTCGGGCACCATCACGAGATCGTCGGCGGCCTGGCCCAGTGGGCGAGGCGTCACCCGTTGCGCGAACGGCCGCACCGGCAGCTCATGCTGGCGCTGCACCGCTCGGGCCGCACTCACGACGCCTCGGCGTCCTACCAGCGACTGCGCCGGACCCTGGTCGACCGCCTCGGCACCGAGCCGTCCCCCGACACCCAGGCACTCCACCAGCGAATCCTCACCGGCGACGACCTGCCGTCCGCCCTGACGCGTCTCCGCGCGGGGCACCGTCCGCCACGCGGGTCCGATCACGGCATGTGACGGATTGCCTGCGAAAAGTGTCGTCGTACAGTGACAATATGGCTGTGCTGACGATCGAGCTTGATCCAACGACCGAGCAGATCCTGGCTCGGCTGACGGCCGATGGAAGATCGGCCACGGACGTGGTGCGGGAAGCCATCAGGCTCGCCGACCGCCTCCGCTGGCTGGAGCAGGCCCGCGCCGACGCTGAGAGGCTCGGCAAGGATCCGGACGACTTGGCCGAGGTCCGCGCCATCCGCCGCGAGCTTGGCCAGCCGGATGCGTGGTGACGTCTACCGGTTGCGCGCCCCTCGAAGCGCCGTCGGCCACGAGCAGCGTGGCGAGCGTTTCGCGGTGGTGTTGCAATCAGACGGTTTCGCTCTCTCCACCCTGGTCGTCGCCCCCACCTCAACCAGCGCGGGCCGTGCCGTCTTCCGGCCCGAGATCGAATTGGACGGCAAGACCACACGTGTACTCGTCGACCAGATCAGCGCCGTGGACGCCTCCCGGCTCGGCGACTTCGCGGGCCGCCTCGATCCCTACGAGATTCATGAGATCGACGTCGCCCTACGGGGATTCCTCGGGCTGTTTCACCGCGAGCGCGACGCGGAGCTCTGGTCGAACGCCTCGGTAGTCCAGGACGACCTCGTCGAAGGCCCCGATCGGGGAAATCGGGGCGATCCTGCCGGTTACGGGGATGGCGGTGAACCACTAGGCTTGCACCACACCGGTGACCCCGTGCGGGAGAGCGTCCTGGCATCCGGTCAGGGCCCCTGAAGGAGCAAGCCCTCCCCGCGAACCTCTCAAGGCAAAGGACCGCGCGGGCCAGGTGACCTCTGGAAAGAAGGCCGGAAGGCCTCGCCGAAGGTGAAAGTCCGGCAAAGATCGGACGAAGCTCTCAGGCGCCGATGACAGAGGGGGAGGATGCCCGATAGTCAACGCAGCATCCGTCCTTCCGAGGTGCGCATGTCCCGATCCACCCCGCTCCGCGGGGTCCACGAAAGTCTCGGCGCGACCCTGACCGACTTCGCGGGCTGGCAGATGCCCCTGCGCTACGGCAGCGAGTCCGCCGAGCACAACGCGGTGCGCACGGCCGCGGGGCTGTTCGACCTGTCCCACATGGGGGAGATCTTCGTCGTCGGCGCGCAGGCGGGCGAGGCGCTCGACCGCGCGCTCGTGGGGCACCTCAGCGTCCTCGCGCCCGGCCGCGCCCGCTACACGATGATCGTGAACGAGACCGGCGGCATCCTCGACGACCTCATCGTCTACCGCCTCGACGAGGACCAGTACATGGTCGTCGCCAACGCCTCCAACTACGCCCTCGTCGCCCGTGAGCTCGCCGACCGGGTCCGGGGATACGACGCGCGGGTGACCGACCGGTCGGACGAGTACGCGCTGGTCGCGGTGCAGGGCCCCCGCAGCGCCGAGATCCTGGCCGCGCTGACCGACGCCGACCTCGACGATCTGAAGTACTACGCCATCGTCCCCGGCGTCGTCGCGGGCACGCCCGCGCTGATCGCACGCACCGGATACACCGGCGAGGACGGCTTCGAGCTCTTCGTGCTGAACGAGCACGCCGTGCCTCTGTGGAACGCCCTCGCCGAGGCCGGCAAGGACGCCGGGCTCGTCCCCGCCGGGCTGTCGGCCCGCGACACCTTGCGCCTGGAAGCCGGCATGCCGTTGTACGGCAACGAGCTGAGCGCGGCGATCACGCCGTTCGACGCCGGCCTCGGCCGGGTCGTCCGCTTCGACAAGCCCGGAGACTTCGTGGGTAAGGCCGCCCTCGAGCGGGCGGCGGAGAACGGCACCAGGCGGCGCCTGGTCGGGCTGGTGGCGCGCGGCCGTCGCGTGCCCCGCCACGGCTACTCCGTCACCCGCGAGGGCGCCGTCGTCGGCGAGGTGACCAGCGGCGCCCCGTCGCAGTCCCTCGGCCGCCCGATCGCCATGGCCTACGTCGATGAGGGCGCCCTGGAGAAGGGTGGCCTGGCCGTGGACATCCGGGGCAGCCAAGAACCGGTCGACGTCGTCGATCTGCCTTTCTACAGGAGGAGCAAGTGAGCACCATTCCGGACGACCTGAGCTACACCAAGGAACACGAGTGGGTGGCCGGGCTTGAGGACGGCCTCACCGTGACGGTGGGCATCACGGCGTACGCGGCCGAGCAGCTCGGCGACGTGGTTTACGTGGAGGTGCACCCGGAGGTCGGCTCGACGGTCGCGGCCGGCGACGCGGTCGGCGAGGTGGAGTCCACCAAGTCCGTGAGCGACATCTTCGCCCCGGTCGGCGGCGAGATCGTCGAGATCAACGCCGCCGTCGTGGACAACCCCTCGCTGGTCAGCTCCGACCCGTACGGCGAGGGCTGGCTGTTCCGCGTGCGCGTGGAGGAGGAGCCGGAGGACCTGCTGTCGGCGGCGGAGTACACCGCGCTGACCTCCGGCGAGTCCTGACGGCCACCCGAGACGCGTGAGAGGCGACGGTCAATGGCGATCAGCGTCTTCGACCTGTTCAAGGTGGGGATCGGGCCGTCCAGCTCGCACACGGGCGGCCCGATGGCGGCGGCGCACAAGTTCGTGCGCGGGCTGCACCAGGACGGGCTGCTGGAGAAGGTCACCCGGGTCGAGGCCATCCTGTACGGCTCGCTCGGGCTGACCGGCAAGGGCCACGGCAGCGACAAGGCGGTCCTGCTGGGCCTGTCCGGCGACAAGCCCGAACTGGTCGACGTCGACACCGTCGACGAGCGGCTGGCCGCGATGCGGGCGAGCGGCACGGTCACGTTGTACGGCGTGCACGAGATCCCGTTCGTGGTCGGCGAGCACCTCGTGTTCGAGCGGAAGCTGTCGCTCCCCCACCACCCGAACGGCATGCGGTTCACGGCGTACGCCGACGACACGGTGCTGCGCGAGAAGGTGTACTACTCGGTCGGCGGCGGCTTCGTGGTGGACGAGAACGCCACCGGCGCCGACCGGATCAAGCCCGACGACACGGTGCTGCCGTACGCCTTCACGACCGCACACGAACTGCTCGCGCACTGCGCCGAGACCGGCCTGTCGATCTCCGGCGTGATGATGGAGAACGAGAAGGCCTTCGGCCGTACGGAGGAGGAGATCCGGGCCGGCCTGCTGCACCTGTGGGCGGTCATGGCCGAGTGCGTGCGGCGCGGCACCAGCCGCGAGGGCGTCCTGCCGGGCGGCCTCAAGGTGCGCCGCCGGGCCCACCATCTGTACCGGCGGCTGCAGAGCGAGGCCGACGGGACCGACCCGCTGCGGGCGATGGACTGGGTCACGCTGTTCGCGCTGGCCGTCAACGAGGAGAACGCGGCCGGCGGCCGGATCGTCACCGCGCCGACCAACGGCGCCGCCGGCATCGTCCCGGCCGTTCTGTCCTACTACATGCGTTTCCTTCCGGGCGCCGACGAGGACGGTGTCGTCCGTTTCCTGCTCACCGCGGGCGCGATCGGCGTGCTGTTCAAGGAGAACGCCTCCATCTCCGGCGCGGAGGTGGGCTGTCAGGGCGAGGTCGGCTCGGCCTGCTCGATGGCGGCGGCGGGCCTCACCGAGGCGCTCGGCGGCACGCCGGAGCAGGTCGAGAACGCCGCCGAGATCGGCATCGAGCACAACCTCGGCCTGACCTGCGACCCGATCGGCGGGCTCGTCCAGATCCCGTGCATCGAGCGCAACGCGGTCGCCTCGATCAAGGCGATCGCCGCCGCCCGCATCGCGCTGCGCGGCGACGGCCGCCACTTCGTGTCGCTGGACAAGGCGATCAAGACGATGCGCGACACCGGCAGGGACATGCTCGACAAATACAAGGAGACCTCGCGCGGCGGCCTCGCCGTCAACGTCATCGAGTGCTGACCTCGGCATGCGTGAGGAGTGGCGTCTCGAATGTGACCAATGTGCGGCTCACCAATATCGTGGTGACTTCCCGGCGACGAGGAGGGCCGTCACGTGAGGTGGCGCGAGGCGCTGCGCCCGCATCGGGCGTTCCTGGTGGTGCTGGCGGCGGGCGTCGCGCTGCGCGCGCTCGCCGTGCTCGGCTACCGGCCCGCACTGTGGTTCTGGGCCGACTCCTTCGCCTACCTCAGCTCGGCGCTCGACCTGCGGCCCCTGCCCTCGCGGCCGTCCGGCTACTCGCTGTTCCTGGCGGCGCTGAACCCGCTGGGGAGCATCACCGCCGTCGTGATCGTCCAGCACCTGCTCGGTCTCGGCATGGCCGTCTGCGTGTACGCGCTGCTGCGCCGCCGGACACGGCTGCCGGGCTGGGGCGCGACGCTGGCGGCGACGCCGGTGCTGCTCGACGTCCACCAGATCCAGCTCGAACACCTCGTCATGGCGGACCTGCTGTTCACCGCACTGGTCGTGGCCGCCGTGACGATCCTGCTGTGGCGGCCCAGGCCGGGGGCGTGGTCCGTCGTCGCGGCGCTGCTGCTGCTCGCCCTCGCCACGGTCACCCGCACCCTCGGGCTGCCCCTGATCGCGCTGGCGCTGCTGCCGGTGCTGTTCGCCGGACGCTGGCGGACCGCGCTCGCCGGGCTCGCCGCCGCGTCCGCCGTGCTCGGCGGGTACGCCGTCTGGTTCCACGACGCCCACGGGTCGTACGGGATGGGTGGCAGCAGCACGTGGCTGTGGTCACGCACGATGACCTTCGCCGACTGCTCGGTCATGAAGCCGCCGAAGGACCTGGCGGTGCTGTGCCCGTCGGAGCCCAGGCTCGCCGCGCCCGCCTACATCTGGGCCGCCGGCTCGCCCATCCAGCGGGTGAAGAAGGACAAGGACCGGCTGGCGAGCGAGTTCGCCTCGCTGGCGATCCGCAGCCAGCCCCTCGACTTCCTGACGACCGGGCTGCACGACGCCATGTGGGCGTTCGAATGGGACCGGAAGGTCTACCCCGCCCCGGGCACGCAGAGCGCGTACGTGTTCCCCGCCTCGGTGAAGCCGTTCACCTCCAAGGTGGCCTCCGGCGGCCGTGCGGCGAGCGAGCTGACCACCGCCTACCAGGGAAGCTCCGGGGACACGAAGGTGGTCGAGCCGTTCGCGGGGTTGCTGCGCGCCTACCAGGAGCAGGGTTTCCTGCGCGGGCCGCTGCTGGCGGCGGTCCTGCTGGCCGGGCTCGCCGGGCTGGTGGCCCGGCGCTGGACGGCGCTGCTGCCCTGGGCCGCGGCGGCGGTCCTGCTCCTGCTGCCGCCCCTGATCGCCGCCTTCGACCACCGCTACGTGGTGCCCGTCGTGCCGCTCGCCTGCCTGGCCGCCGGGCTCGCCCTCGGCACGGGTGCGACCCCCGCGCCCTGGCGCGCAGAGGGGAGATCAGGGGGCCGGTCAGCGGCGGCGGACGTGCAGGCGAACGACCGCAAGCGAATCGTCGCGGCCGACCGCGCGGCGAACGCGTGAGATCGCCGACTCGTCCAGCCGCCTGATCACCTGGCGCAGGTCGGCCGACTGCCGGAGCGACACCGACACCCGCAGCCTGCCGTCGCGCACGAGCCTGACCGAGATGCGGCCGATCCCGTCGATTCCCTTCAGCGCCACGCCGAGCATGGCGATGCCTGCGCCGGTACGGCTGCCGACACGGCCCCAGCCGAGCGCCATGAAGAGCCACCGGGTCGCGACCAGGGCGAGCACCATGGCCGCCCCGGCCAGCAGGGGCAGCGCCCACGGCTTCCCGTCGACCACGCTCGCGTCGGCCACGCTTTTGTCGATCAGGGCCGCGCCGGGCCGCCCGCGCGCGGCGGCCAGCAGGCCGAAGCCTCCCGCGACCAGCGCGAGCCCCACCAGCAAGAGCCCGACGCGGTTTCCCCAGCGCGGACGCACGTCAGCCCCCTCTCCTGCGCAGCCGTACGACCACCTCCTGGCGGGACAGGACGCCGAGGCCCGACAGCCGGTCGCCGACCGCCGCGCCGACCTCGCGCAGCAGGGCGCCGGTCGTGTCCGCGTCGGCCACCACGGCGACCTCGATCCGCCTGCGGAGGATGTGGACGTCGGCCCGCCGGACGTGCTCGACCTCGCGGGCCGAGGCGGCGAGCGTCCGGCGCAGACCGGCGCGGGTCAGGCCCATCGCGAGCAGCGGGTCCCGGCACTCCAGAGGCACGAGCCGGGGACGGCCCGGGACGAGCGCGAGCGCCACCAGTCCCGCTCCGCAGACGATCATGCCGACGGCGGCGACGGGGACGGCCGGGTCGGCCGGCGTGAAGTTCAGCAGCCGGGACGGCAGCCGCCAGGGCGGGGACACGCCGAGCATGGCGGCGACGACCACGGCGGCGAGCGCCCAGCCGAGCAGGGCGAGCACGGCGGCGACCACGACGGCGGCCGGGGTCCGGCCCGGCCGCAGGACGCGCACGGCGCCCCTGCCGCGCGTGTCGATTCCGGCGCCGCCGGCGCCGCCTTCGCCGCTGCCCGCGCCCTTGGCGCCTCTGCCGCTTGCGGCGCCTTTGGTGCCCGAGCCGCTGCCCGCGCCTTCGGCGTCTGATCCACTTCCGGCGCCCTTGGCGCTCCTCGCCGACGAACCCGCCAGGATTCCCTGCACGACGCTCATCAGCCGTTCACCCTTCCCGCTCACCGCGCCGGGTCCGCTCGGTAGTCACCTCACCATGGGTACACGGAGCGGTGACGGGACGGGCGGGTCACCCGCCGCCTTGCGCGATCATGACGGCTCCCCGGCGCAGATTTTGCCCGGGCACAGTTAACGTGAACAGCACTCATGTATTTCCGGGCGGTGCCGTACTAGGCTGCGCCCGTGACTCCTCCGCTCCCTGAAGGGAGCGGCTTCTCGCTAGGCCGCTTCCGCAGCGTCGCGAAGGGCAAGCCCTGCCCTGAGGATGTTGATGGCCGCGTTCACGTCGGCGTGCGCGGTGTGCCCGCACGCCGTACAGGCGAACGCGGCTTGGCTGAGGCGGTTGTCCTTCGCGCAGTGCCCGCAGCGGGCGCAGGTGCGGGAGGTGCCGGCGGGGTTCACGGCGATCACCTCGCGACCGGCGCTTTCAGCGACGAGCGAGGCCACGCCCATGTCGACACCGACCGCCGCACCGATAGAGGGAAGCGGCTGCGCGGGCACGTCATCGCACGACAGGACCACATACCAGCGGGCGCCTTCCCGTTTCACGCTGATGGTCTTCACCCGGCCCCGCACCGGGCGGTGCTGGTGCACCCGGACGTGGCCGATGCCCTGCAAACGGATGAACGTCGCCGTGGGGTGTTCGGGCTGGGCATCCCACCGGCAGCCGTCCCCGTCCTTGGGCCACTCCGCGGTGTCGAACCAGCCGCGTCCCTTGAACCTGGGGAACCCGGGCGTACGGCCCTCGCGGACCCGGGTGAAGAACGCGCGGAACGCCTTGTCCAACCGCCGCAAGGTGGCCTGCTGAGAGGAAAACGACCACCGGCCCTGACCCTCGGCGTCATCGGAGCGGATGTGCTTGAGATCGGCCGACTGGTCACCGTACCGAACCGTGACACCAGCCTTGCGGTAGGCGGTCCGCCGGTGCTCAAGGGCGGCGTTGTAAAGCTGCCGGTGGTCCTCAAGGCAGGCGGCGAGCGCGGCGGCCTGCCGCACCGGGGGAGGCGCGCACCAGACGAGTCACAGGATCACGATGAAAGCACCATCCATCCAACCCACCAATGAAAGGAACTCGCGATGACCCCGGAGAGAAAACCAGTCAGGGACGGCATTCCCCCGTCGCCTGAAGGCGACGGTCCCCTGCCGAGGTTCTGATGGACGACCGACAGCGCCTCGACCAGGCGACTGCCCACCTGGAGCCGCCCTTCGCCGTCCTCGACATGGACGCGCTCCGGTCGAACGCGGCCGCCATGGTGCGCCGGGCCCGGGGCAAGCCGATCCGGGTCGCCAGCAAGTCGATCCGCTGCCGGTCGGTGCTCGAACGGGTCCTGGCCATGGACGGCGTCTCGGGCATCATGGCCTTCACGCTGCCCGAGGCGCTGTGGCTGGTCTCCACCGGCCTGCGGAACGTGCTCGTGGCCTACCCCACGGCCGACAGGACCGCGCTGCGCGCCCTGGGGTCGGACGACGTCGCGGCACGGGAGATCACCGTCATGGTGGACTCGCCCGAGCATCTCGACCTGATCGAGAGCCTGCGGCTCCCCCACCGGATCCGGGTGTGCCTGGACATCGACGCGGGGTTCGTGGCCTTCGGCGGCGCTTTCCGGGCGGGCGCGCTGCGGTCGCCGATCCGCGAGCCCGAGCAGGCCGCCGAGATCGCCGCGCACATCGCCAAGCGCCCCGGGCTTCGGCTGACCGGGCTCATGGCGTACGAGGCCCAGATCGCCGGGGTGGGCGACGACGCCCCCGGGCCGTACGGCCGCGCGGTGCGCTGGATGCAGGAGCGGTCGCGCCGCGAGCTGATCGTGCGGCGCGGCCGGATCGTGCAGGCCGTACGTCAGGTCGCCGACCTGGAGTTCGTCAACGGCGGCGGCACGGGAAGCATCGAGAAGACCGCCGCCGAGCGGGCGATCACCGAGGTCGCGGCGGGCTCGGGGTTCTTCCATCCCCGGCTGTTCGACTACTACCGGGGCTTCACCGGCCGTCCGGCGGCGCTGTTCGCCCTGCCGGTCGTGCGCAAGCCGGCTCCGGACGTCGTGACCGTGCTCGGAGGGGGCTACCCCGCCTCCGGGGCTCCCGGGCCGACCCGGCTGCCCCAGCCGTACCTGCCGGCGGGGCTCAGATACCACCCTGACGAGGGGGCGGGTGAGGTGCAGACGCCCCTCCTGGGGGAGGCCGCGGCCGACCTCCGCCTCGGCGACCGCGTCTGGTTCCGCCACGCGAAGGCCGGGGAGCTGTGCGAGCGCTTCGCCACTTTGCACCTCGTCGAGGGCGACCGGGTTGCCGAGGAGGTCCCGACCTACCGCGGCGAGGGCAGGACCTTCCTGTGACGGATCGCCCGGCCTTGTGACCGGCTCTGCGTTCCCGCCCCCGCCGGAGACAGGGACGCCGCCGTGGACCGTGTCACGGCGGCGTCGTCCCGCGGCGGGGTCAGCGGGAGCGGCGGCGCAGCAGCACGATGGCCGCGCCGACGACGACGACCACGCCGATCCCGATCAGCACCGGAGCGATGTTGGGCGCCGGATATTCCGCGGGCTGCTCGCCTTCGCCATCGGCCGGGGCGTACGTGCGCGGCCCCAGGACGATGTCCTCCATGGACGCGACGAAGTCGCGCGCGTTGGCCTTCGCCTTCTCGACGCCGCGCTCCGCGACCCGCTTCGGGCTCACCCGGTCCGCGATGGCGTCGACCGTGCGAGCGAGCTCCGCCCGCGTGCGCTCGATCTTCCGTTCCAGCGCATCGGGATCGGTGTCCGCCATGCGATCCCCCTCCTGTGGTATTCGTGTGTGATCAGTCTGCCAGGTCCGGCGGTCGCCCCGCACAGCGGCTGAGCCGGTAGTTTGGTTGACGCTTGCCCGCCTATCGCCGCGGGTCACCTTTTCCGGAGGACGTGATGAGCAAGCTCCAGCCCGGCGACGCCGCGCCGGACTTCACCCTGACCGACGCCGACGACAACGAGGTCTCGCTGGAGTCGTTCCGCGGCAAGCGGGTCATTCTGTACTTCTACCCGGCGGCCATGACCCCTGGATGCACGAAGCAGGCCTGCGACTTCCGCGACAACCTCGGCGCGCTGACCGAGCAGGGCTTCGTGGTGCTGGGCGTGTCCAAGGACAAGCCCGCCAAGCTGCGGCAGTTCCGCGAGCGCGACGCGCTCACCTTCCCGCTGCTGTCCGACATCGGTCTTGACGTGCACAAGGCGTACGGGGCGTACGGCGAGAAGACGAACTACGGCAAGACCGTGATGGGCGTCATCCGCTCCACGTTCGTCATCGACCCGGACGGAAAGGTCGAGAAGGCCCTCTACAACGTGAAGGCCACCGGTCACGTCGCTCGGCTTACGAAAGAGCTGGGGATTTCCTGACACATCCCTTTCGTCACGCTCCCGGAATTGTCGGCCACGGCCGATAAATTCCGGGGCATGGCGAAGTACAAGTACACCCCGGAGTTGCTCGCCGACGCGGCGGCCGCCGCGAGCAGCATCGCCGACGTGTTGCGCTATCTCGGCATCCCATGCTCGGGCGGCGCCCACGCCCACATCAGCCGCCGCCTCAAGCGCTTCGGCATCGACACATCCCACTTCGGCAGGCCCTCTCCGGACAAGAGCGCCCCGACATCCCGGCGATACCTGCCTGTGGAGATCCTGGTGCTGCTGCCCCCGGGATCCGGTCGCGAGAAGCCTCGCAAGCTCAGGCGGGCGCTACAGGAAGTAGGAGTCCCATACGTCTGCGCAGACTGTAGGATAGGCGGCGCCTGGCAGGGTCGGCCGCTGACATTGCACATCGACCACATCAATGGCAATTGGCTGGACAACAGAAGAGAGAATCTGCGATTCCGCTGCCCGAACCGTCATTCTCAGACGGAGAATTTTGCAGGCAGAGGAAGAGGAAAAGGGGTCGTAGCCCAATCGGCAGAGGCAACGGTTTTAGGTACCGTACAGCGCGAGTTCGAATCTCGTCGACCCCACTGCGAATCAGAAGACAATGGCGAGCGGCGAAATCGTTGGAGAATTCGAAATTCGCCGAATTCCGAGCGGCCGGCGCTCGCGAAGTTGAACCTGATGCTCGGGGCCGATGATCTGTCCTTCCTGGAGCGGTTCGTGTCTACCGGAGGAGCGCGCTCCCGGACCGCGGCGATCCGCACGGCCATCGCTCTGCTTCGCGCGCAGAGCGAGCGGGAGTGACCGTCGTGGGGACTCTCCGCACACTCGGAGCGGCTCAGTTGTCCGTCCACGGCCGCCTGCTGTTGGGGCTTTTGTCACTCGATGTCCCTACTGTGCCCGGCATGAGACGCTTTTCGATCACTCTGAGCGCCGCGGCCATGGCCGTGGGGTTGGCCTCATCCGCGCTGTCGTCCCCCGTGCTGGCCGCTCCCCGGCCCGCCGACTTCGGCCAGGCGACGCTCACGGGTTTCGCCGTCCTCCCTGCCCAGACCTTCGTCCCCGGCAGCGAGCCCTCGGGTTCGGCCATCGGGGCCGGGCCGTTCAACGGCATTACCGCGCCCTTCCCGGGGCAGCCCGTCCAGGGCTTCAGTGGAGTCGTCAAAAGAGGCGACGGCACCTACGACGTGCTGTCCGACAACGGCTATGGGAACAAGGCCAACAGCGCCGACTTCCTGCTGCGCGTCCACCGCGTCGAACCCGATCTCAGGACCGGGAAGCTGGAGGTGCTCGGCGGGTTCAACCTGAGCGACCCGGACAGGCGCGTGCCGTTCGCCCTGACCCGGTCGGACCGGGTGCTCACCGGCGCCGATTTCGACGTGGAGTCGATCGTGCGGTCGTCCGACGGCACCTACTGGATCGGCGACGAGTTCGGCCCGTTCCTGCTGCACTTCTCATCCTCCGGGCGACTCCTCCAGGCCCCGATCCCGCTGCCCGGCGTGATGGCGCCGGAGAACCCGAACCTGAACGGCGGGCAGCCCAACACCCGCAGCAGCAAGGGGTTCGAGGGCATGGCCCGCTCGGTCGACGGCCGCCACCTCCACCCGCTGCTGGAGGGGACGGTGGACGGCGACACGCCCGGCGACCTGCGCATGTACGACCTCGACCTGCGCACGGGCAGGTACGCCGCGACCTGGTGGACCTACCGGCTGGAGTCCTCCTCGAACGCCATCGGTGACGCGATCGCGGTCGACGACCACCGCTTCCTGGTCATCGAGCGGGACAACGAGCAGGGAGACGCCGCCGCCTTCAAGCGCATCTATCTGGCCGACACCGCCGATCGGGACCACGACGGCCGCATGGACAAGACCCTCGTCGCCGACCTGCTGAACCTGGCCAACCCGAAGGGCATCGGCGGCTTCGGCCGGACGTTCCGCTTCCCGTTCCAGACGATCGAGGACGTGGCCCTGCTCGACGACCGCACTCTCGCGGTGCTGAACGACAACAACTTCCCGTTCTCGTCCGGCCGCACGGCGGGCAAGGCCGACAACGACGAGTTCATCACCGTACGGCTCTCGCGTCACCTGCACGCCGACCGGCGCGCGCTCCAGTGATCGGCCGGGCGACAAGCCCGGGGACGTTGTTCGTCCGCTGACCGCACGGATCTCATGAACGGGGGAAACCCGTAGGCGCGCGCCGGCCCCTCCGCCGGCGCGCGCCTACGGGGAAGCCAAGCCTCAGCCGGGCGCCTGGCAGCGCACTCCGGCCTCGGTTTGCCTGCACCAGGGCGGCAGATTGTCCTGGGACTGCGGCGCGTCCTGACCGTAGCCGCGGGGGAAGAAACGCTGCCGGTCGCCTCCGCCGTCCCAGCTCGTCCCTGCGGCCGCCCGGTCCCAGACCATGCCGGTGACGGCCACGATGCCACCGCCGAGGAGCGCTCCGACGATCGCGGACGCGAGGCCGACGGCGACGAGTTGCCCGGCGTGTCCGCGGGGCAGCCGGCCCGCCAGGCGCGTGGGGAAGCCGGGCCTCGGGGCGGGCGCGAACCGCGGTCGCGGGTCCTGCCAGCCCGGGGCCTTCCATCCCGCGCCGCCGGGACCGAAGGCGTACCCGCTGCCGATCGGAGGCCCGCTCGCGGGTCCCTGCCCGGGTCGGCCCGGGCCCGCGGGGCCTGTCCACGTCGAATGCGGCCCTGCCGGGCCCGGCATGTTCCCGGGGCCGGTCCAGGCCGAACCCGGCCCCGCCGCCCCGGGCGTGCTCCCCGGGCCGGTCCAGGCCGAACCCGGCCCCGCCGCCCCAGGCGTGTTCGCCGGGCTGGTCCACGGTGATGTGGGAGTGTTCCGAGGAGGCAGGGGCGCGGTCGGCCCGTTCGGCCCAGCCGGCCCGGTTGACGAGGCGGACCCGGCCGGCGCAGGCGACGCGACCTGCTCAGTCCCGACCGGCCCGGTGGGCGCGCCCGGCGCAGCGGGCTCGGCCGACCCGCCGGTCGCGGTCGGCTCGCTTGACCCGGCCGGCCCGGTCTCCGGCTCCGGGCGCGGGCCGCGCGGCTCGTCCCCTGCGCCGCGCGACCCCGCGTCCTGATCCGACATCCAACTCTCCCTTACCCGCTTCACAGAAGCGTTCCCGGAGACAAGGATGCGCCGTGATCCGTAAGAACGGCGTAAGCCCGGCGGGCGGCTGCGACCTGAGTCGTACCGCCGTATCCACCGCAAGGGTGAGACCTTCCTGAGCAGCCGATACATAGGGTTGGGTACGTGTTCGGCAGACTGCGCGCCTGGACCCGGCGCCACAGCAAGCTCGTGGACGCGCTCACGGTCTCCCCGCTGGCGCTGTTGAGCCTGATCACCGTCGAGGCGTTCGGCCGGACCGGCTCGCTCGGGGCGCGGCAGGTCGGCGTGCCCGGGTTGCTGCTGCTGTCGGCCGCGCTCATCGTTCCGCTGACCTGGCGCCGCGACCACCCCCGTGAAGTGTTCGCGGTGGTCGCCGCCGTCAGCTTCGTCCAGTGGCTGCTCGACGTCATCGTCCTGCCCGCCAACATCGCGGTGCTCGTCGCTGTGTACGGCGTCGCCTCGCGCTGCACGCTGCGGTGGGCGCTGGCCGCCGGGGTGGTCGCCGAGTTCGGGCTGCTGCTGGCGATGCTGCGCTGGTCTCCCGACGCCGGGCAGGCATGGCCGTCGTCTTCGGCCTTCATCGTCGCCGTCTGGATCGCCGGGATCTACGCCAACACCCGCCGCCGCTACGTGGAGGGGCTGGTCGAACGCGCCGAGCGGGCCGAGCGGGAACGCGACCAGCAGGCGCGCATCGCGGCGGCGGCCGAGCGCGCCCGCATCGCCCGCGAGCTGCACGACGTGGTGGCGCACAACGTCAGCGTGATGGTCGTCCAGGCGGACGGCGCGGGATACGCGATCGACGGCGACCCCGAGCAGGCGCGGCGCGCGCTGCAGGCGATCTCGGCGACCGGGCGGCAGGCGCTGGCCGAGATGCGCAGGCTGGTGGGCGTGCTGCGGCAGGACGCCGGCAGCCCTGCCGAGGAGTACGCTCCGCAGCCCGGCGTGGCCCAGCTCGGCGACCTGATCCGGCAGGTCAGGGACTCGGGGCTGCCAACCGAGTTCACCGTCTCCGGCACCGCGCAGACGCTGCCCGAGGGCGAGCAGCTCGCCGTCTACCGGATCGTGCAGGAGGCGCTGACGAACGCGCTCAAGCACGGCGGTCCGGGCACGCGGGCCTGGGTGGAGATGACGTACGGCAGGGGTGCGATCGAGCTGAGGATCAGCGACGACGGCAGGGGCGCCGCGGCGCCGCGCCCGGTCGGGGGCCACGGGCTGATCGGTATGCGGGAGAGGGCGGCGATGTACGGCGGGAGCGTCGATGCGGCCCCTCGGCCGGGAGGCGGGTTCCGGGTGGTCGTCCGGATTCCCGTCGGGGTGGCCGCGTGACACGGCCGTCCCCCGGCCGCGCTGTGCGGCCGTCCGCGATGACCCGGCTGTCTCCCGACCGCGTACGGTTACGGGGATCACGGCGATGACGAGCGGAGCGGAGCGGCAGTGATACGCGTCATGCTGGTCGACGACCAGGAACTGGTGCGGACCGGGTTCCGGATGGTCCTCGGGGCGCAGCCGGACATCGAGGTCGTGGGCGAGGCGGCCGACGGGCTGGCGGCCGTCGAGGCGCTGCGCACGGTCGAGGCGGACGTGGTCCTCATGGACGTCCGCATGCCGCGGATGGACGGCGTGGAGGCGGCCCGCGTCATCTGTGCGGCGCCGGAGAGCCCCAAGGTGCTGATCCTGACGACGTTCGACCTCGACGAGTACGCGTTCGCCGCGATCAAGGCGGGCGCGGCGGGGTTCCTGCTGAAGGACGTGCCGCCGGCCGAGCTGATCAGTGCGATCCGGTCGGTCCACTCGGGGGACGCGGTGGTCGCGCCGAGCACGACCCGCCGTCTGCTCGACCGCTTCGCCGTGCTCCTGCCGGAGGGCGACGCGCGGCGGCAGGACGCGGGCGTGCTGACGGCGCGGGAGCGGGAGGTGCTGGTCCAGGTGGCCCGCGGCCTGTCGAACTCGGAGATCGCGACGCGGCTGCATCTCGCCGAGGCGACCGTGAAGACCCACCTCGGTCGCATCCTGGCCAAGCTGGGGCTGCGCGACCGGGCCCAGGTGGTCGTCTACGCGTACGAGACGGGCATGGTCTCCCCCGATCATCCGCGGGGCTGAGTCCCGGATACCTCACAAGTCGCACACGCCCCGGCGGGCCCGTCCCGGGGCCGCATGCCGAGAACGTCCGCGAGGCCGAGGAAACGCCCTGATCACGGCCATAGCGTGGCGTCATGACCACAACAACTGAGGTTCGCACCGCGGTCGTCGCGCGGGGACTGACGAAGGTGTACGGACAGGGCGTCGCGGCGGTGCACGCGCTGCGCGGCATCGACGTGGGCTTCGCCGCGGAGGCGTTCACCGCGATCATGGGGCCGTCCGGCTCCGGCAAGTCCACGCTGATGCACTGTCTGGCCGGATTGGACACCGTGACGGACGGTCAGGTGAGCATCGGCGGCGTCGAGATCACCGGTTTGAACGACAAGCAGCTCACGCTCCTGCGGCGCGAGCGCGTCGGGTTCATCTTCCAGGCGTTCAACCTGCTGCCGACGCTGACGGCCGAGCAGAACATCCGGCTCCCTTTGGAGATCGCGGGCCGCCAGGCCGACCAGGCGTTGTTCGACCGTGTGATCGAGACGGTCGGCCTGCGTGACCGGCTCAGGCACAAGCCGAGCGAGCTGTCGGGCGGCCAGCAGCAGCGCGTCGCCGTGGCGCGGGCGCTCATCAGCAAGCCCGAGGTGATCTTCGCCGACGAGCCGACCGGCAACCTCGACTCGCGCAGCGGCGCCGAGGTGCTGGCGTTCCTGCGCAGGTCCGTACGCGAACTCGGGCAGACGATCGTGATGGTGACCCACGACCCCGTGGCGGCGTCGTACGCCGACCGGGTGGTCTTCCTCAGGGACGGGCTGCTGGTGAGCGAGGTCCAACGGCCGACGCCGCAGACCGTGCTCGACACGCTGATGGCGCTGGAGGCCTGAGCCGTGTTCAAGACCACCCTCACCGGGCTTCTGGCGCACCGCCTGCGCCTGGTGCTCACGTCCCTGGCGATCGTGCTCGGGGTCGGCTTCATCGCGGGCACGTTCGTGCTCACCGACACCATCGACGCCGGGTTCACCCAGTCGTTCGCTGCGGACGCCGACAAGGTGGACGTGGTGGTGACGCCCAAGGACGACGCCGAGCCCGACGGGAACCTGCCCGAGAGCGCGCTCGCCGCGATCAAAGCGGTGCACGGCGTCAAGGACGCCCAGCCGATGGTGTCCGGGGACGCGCCGCTGATCGGCAAGGACGGCAAGGTCGTGGGGGACTTCCCCACCGCCGGGGTGTCCATCCCGGCGAGCCGCATCAAGATCACCTCAGGCAGGGCCCCCTCCGCCACCGGCGAGGCGGTGCTCGACAAGAACACCGCCAAGACGCAGGGGCTCGCGCCCGGAGCCACCGTCACGGTGCTCGACCGGGCCGGCAAGCGACAGGAGTTCCACCTCGTCGGCATCTTCGACGTGGGCCTCGACCAGAACCTCGCCTACCGGGGAGCGGTCGCCTTCACTCCCGACACGGCTCGGCGCGTCACCGGCGCCAAGGGCTTCACCGAGATCGACGTCGTCTCCTCAGGACCCTCGCCGGAGAACCTGCGTACGGCCGTCGCGGCGGCCGTGGGCGACGCGAAGGTCGTGACCGGGCGGGAACGCGCCGACGAGGTGGCCAAGCGCAACCACATGGACACGTCCTTCATCCGGCTGGGCCTGCTGCTGTTCGGCGCGGTCGCGCTGCTCGTCGCCGCGCTCGTGATCTACAACACCTTCAACATCCTGGTCGCGCAGCGGATGCGCGAGATGGCGCTGCTACGCTGCATCGGCGCCACCAAGCGGCAGGTCTTCGGCTCGATCGTGCTGGAGTCGGCCGTGGTCGGCCTGCTGTCGTCGGTGCTCGGTCTGCTGACGGGCCTCGGCCTCGGGGCCGCCGCGGTCGCCGTGCTGCGGGCCGTCGGAACGGACATCCCCACGGGCACCGTGAGCCTGTCCCCGCAGACGATCGCCGTCGGCATGTGCACCGGCGTCGTCGTGACGATGGCCGCCGCCCTGCTTCCGGCGCGGCAGGCCACCCGCGTGCCGCCCGTCGCGGCGCTGCGCACGCAGGTCGAGGAGCACGCGTTCCGCACCGGGGTCGTACGGGTGGCCGTCGCCGCCCTGTTCCTGCTCGCCGGGGCCGGCCTCACGGCGGCGGGCGTGCTGCAGAAGCCGGGCCAGGCGGCGCTGCTGACGGTCATGGCGGGCGGCGTGCTCGTGTTCTTCTCGGTGCTCATCCTCGGCCCGGTGATCGTACGGCCGCTGAGCGGGCTGGCCGGCTGGGTGCCGGCGCGGCTGTTCGGCGTGCCGGGACGACTCGCCGTGGACAACTCGCGGCGCAACCCCAAGCGGGCGGCGACCACGACGGTGGCCCTGACCGTCGGCGTGACGCTGATGACGTTCATGGCGGTCCTGACCTCCACGGTGCGGACGACCGTGAACGGCCAGCTGGACCAGCAGTTCCCCGCCGACTACATCCTGTCCGCGCAGACGGGCACGATCCCCCGCTCTGTCGCCGACACACTGCGCGCGAGCCGCGACCTGGCCGCGGTGACCGAGTTCCGCGGGAAGAAGGCCAAGGTGAACGGCCGCGAGTTCGAGGTGGGTACGGTCACCCAGTCGGCCATCGGCACCGCCATCAAGCCGGAGGCGTCGTCCGGCACCATGGACGGCTTCGGCGCGGGCGAGGTCGCGGTGGCCGACAACGTGGCTCAGGACCTCGGCGTCAAGGTGGGCGACACCGTGACCGTCGCGTCAGGCGGGCAGCGGACCCCCCTCAAGGTCGTGGCGGTGCTGAAGGCCGACGTGTCCCTGCTGCCGCCGTTCACCATGGCGGAGCAGGCGTTCGAAAGGCACTTCGGCAGGGTGGACGACGCGCAGGTCCTGGTGGACGCCGCCGACGGCGTGGCCCCCGAGCGGGCACGCAAGGTCGTGGACGACGCCACGGCGGCCTATCCGGCGGTCAAGGTCGGCAGCACCACCGAGATCCGCGGCCAGTTCGACGAGGCGATCGACTCGATCCTCATGATCGTCACCGGGCTGCTGGCCCTCGCGATCGTGATCTCACTGCTCGGCATCGCGAACACGCTGTCGCTGTCGGTCCACGAGCGCACCCGCGAGTCCGCGCTGCTGCGCGCCCTGGGCCTGACCCGGCCGCAGCTGCGGGGCATGCTCTCGGTCGAGGCGCTGGTCCTCGGCCTGGTGGGCGCGATCGTCGGCGTGGTCCTCGGCACCGCGTACGGCTGGGCGGCGACGTCGACGCTCACGGAGAAGGTCTCGTTCCAGCTTCCGATCGGACAGATCCTGATCTTCATCGCCGCCTCGGGCCTGGCCGGAGTGCTCGCCGCGGTGCTGCCCGCCCGCCGTGCGGCCCGGGCCTCGGTCGTCGGGGCGCTGGCCGCCTCCTGACCGCCGCTCCCCCGGCCGCGTCCGGGCCGGTACGGCGGCCGCCCGGGCCGCCCGCGCGAGCGGGTGACCCGGGCGGCGGGCCGGAGCACACACGCCGCCCCCCGGCCACACGACGCCTGACGATCGTCACCCGGAGACCTGCGGCGAGGAGGGGGTGCCGGAGCGGGTCGGGGCCCCGGGCAGGATCCGGCGGAGGTGATGGTCGACGATCGCGGCCGCGTCGTCGACGCCGAGTTCCCCGAGCAGCACCCCGTCGGCGAGGCCGCGCGCGAGACCGAGCAGCGCGTGGGCCTCCGCGCGGGGATCGACGTCCGAGGCCGGGCCGGAGGCCGCCAGCAACGCGGCGATCTCACGATGGACGGCGTCGCCGCCGGCACGATAGAGGGCGCGGATCTCCGGGTCGCCGACGGCCATGCTCAAGAACGCGTGCCCGGCGAGCAGCGGGACCACAGCGGTCACGCCCAGTTCGACGATCGCGAGCAGCACGCACCGCAGTGTGTCCGCCGGACCGCGAGCGTCCCGGACGGCCTCGCGAACATTGCGCTCGATCTCTCCTCTCAGGACATGGGCGCTGGCGCGCAGCAGATCGGCCTTCCCGGCGAAGTAGTGCTGCACGAGCCCCTTGGAGACGCCGGCCTCCTGTGCCACCTGCCCTATGGTCACTCCGGCCAGGCCGTCTCGCGCGCACAGCCGCAGCGCCGCCTGGGCGATCTCCTCCCGCCGAGCCGCGTGGTCGACCTGCTTCGGCACGGCCCGCCCCCTCTTTCGCGATACGAACGTATTGTGGTAACGATGCAATACGATCGTACTGCCAATGGCGAACGGAGGACCCGTACGTGAACGACCTCGTGCGGCCCAACATCGGAGCAGAGTTCCGCCGGCGGCGTCTCGGGCACTTCCGGGACGCGCCGGCCTACGTGCGCTACCGGCGGATCTACGAGCAGGCCATGGCCGACCTCCCGGCGTACGACGGACTCCAGGACGTGCCGACCGGCTTCGGGACCGTCCGCGCCTACCGTTTCGGCGCGGACGGCGCCGATGGGGGAACACCTCTCCTCCTGCTGCCGGGACGTACCGCGTCCACCCCGATGTGGGCGCCGAACCTCGCCGGTCTCCGCGCCCCTGGCCGCGTCGTCTACGCGATCGACCTGCTCGGCGAGCCGGGCCTCTCGGTGCAGTGCAGGCCGTTCGCGAGCGCGGCCGACCACGGCGTGTGGCTCGCCGAACTCCTGGCCGGGCTCGGCCTCGACCGGACGCACCTGCTGGGAGTGTCGATCGGCGGGTGGACCGCCTTCCGGCTCGCCATGCACGCCCCGGAGAAGGTCGCCTCCTTGAGCCTGCTCGATCCCGCCTGCCTGTTCGGCCGGATCACCTGGAAGGCGGTCGCCGTCTCGCTGGGAACGGTGGGGCCGCTCCCCGAGCCGTGGCGCGTGCGACTGCTGCGCTGGATCTCCGGCGGAGCCGGCGTCTCCGACGACGAGCCGGTCGCCGCCCTGATCTCGTCCGGGATGCGGGACTTCGCCGCCTTCCTCCCCCCACCGGCGTACCCCTCGGACGAAGAGGTCGCCGCGGTCGACGTACCGACCCTCGCGGTGATCGCCGGGCGCAGCATCATTCACCATCCGGGCAGGGCCGCGGAACGCGCCCGTCGGCTGCTCGCCCACGGGGTCGTCGAGCTGTGGCCGGATGCCTCCCACGCCCTCAACGGCGAGTTCCCCGAGCGGGTCGCCGCCCGGGTCCTCGACTTCATCGACCGGCTCGACGCGGACGACGCACTCCGCCGCCACTGACCGTCGTCGCCGTCGGGCCCGTGCTCGCCGCACGGGCCGTCACAGGCGGCGGCCCTGGCGGTCGATCACCACCGCGAAGACCCCCGTGACGTCCTCGTACGGCGGTTCCACGGCCATGTGACCTCGTTGGGCGTCGATCCACAGGACCTCACCCCGGCAGTTGACGGCGTTCCACGCGTGGCTGCCTCCGCCGGCCCAGCGGGTGATGAGGACGGCGGCGGCACCGTGACCGCCGAAGATCAGCCGTTGCGCGATGGCCACGTACGCCCGGCGGCCGTGGCCCACGTATTCGAAGCGGTGCCCGAGCCACTCCTCGGCGCGGGCGACGCCCCCGGTCTCCCCGGTGAGCAGCGGGCGTCCCGACCCGTCGTACTCCGGCTGCCTGCGTGCCGCCACGACGGGCTCGCCGTGCCATGTGGACATCACCGACAGCGCGCAGTCGACGGCGTTGTTGGACCTGAAGGCGTCCTCCGTCGGGCCTTCGGCGTTGATCAGGCGGATCCAGGTGCCGCGCGGGTCCGGGAAGCGCCCGCTCACCGCCTGCGCGAGGCTCACCTGGCCGTCCTGATCCGCCTCGGCCAGGCCGCCGGGCCTGCCGTACGGGCGGGTCTCCTCCAGCCGTCGCGGGCGGCCCGGGCCGTCCAGCCAGTCGCGCTCGGTCTCGTCGTGCAGCACGGCGGACCAGAAGTCGTCGGCGTCCGCGAGTTCGCCCACCTCGGGACCGTCGTCCACGGCCATGCCCGGCTGCGCGGGAATCCTCGGCGCGGGCGCGGTCTCGGCGAGCCACACGTCCGGTCCGGTCTGAGCCGCGACGTCGTGTCCCGCCTCGGATAGCGGCGCGGATAGCGGCTCGCGCGCCGGATCGCCGTCGACGGCCGCCACGGCCGTTATGGTCTCCTCTTCCGCGGCGCCGTCCCGCGTCCCGGCGGGGGCGATTTCCAGATGATCAGTGCTTTCCAGGTGATCAGTGCTTTCCAGGTGATCTGGGGGCTCGGCCGGGTCCTCGACGTCGTCCTCGTGCCCCGCGTCGTCAACCCCGGCGTCGGCTTCGGCGTCGTCCGACTCCACCCCGGCGGCCCCGCGCTCCTCCACAGGCGCGAGGTCGCCGGACTCCCCCGCGCCCGAGTCGTTCGAGCCGGGCTCCCCCAAGCCCGAGTCGTGCGAACCGGGCTCCCCCAAGCCCGAGTCGTGCGAACCGGGCTCCCTCGAGCCGGACTCTTCCGCACCGGACTGTTCCGGGGCCGACGGCGAGCAGCCGGGTGCGGCGTCGGTGGCGGTCGCTGCGGTAGCTTCCGCGGCGATCTCCCCGGCCGCCGCCTCTTCCGCCGTCTCCCGGGCGTCCCCGGCGTCTTCGAAGTCTCCGAACTCCTCGGAGCCCTCGGCGTCTTCCGGATCCGCCGTGTCCCCGATGTCCCCATTGTTCCCGGCGTCGGCGGGCGTCACGGCGGGAACGGCTTCCCGGAGGTCCGGCGACCCTGCCTCCCGGGCGTCTGGCGACCCCGCACGCCGCCCGATCGGCGCCGCCAGGCCGTGGCCCCCGCGTCCCCCGCTCTCGCCGTTCCTGGCGGCCGGCACCACCGGCATGGTCACGGTGTCCACGCCCAGCGGCAGCGCCGCGAGCCGCACTTCCAGGCGGCGATCCTCCAGCGAGGGAGCAGGCGCCTCGGCGGCCTGCTCGTAGTCCCGCCATCGCCGGCCGTCGGCCGTCACGACCGGGTTGTACACACCGGACGGCAAGCGCCACCTCGCATGCCGGCGCGCCCTCTCCTGGTTCACGCGCTTGGCCCCCCTCCTCGCGCACATCAGGGTGCCGATGGTAGGGGCGAGCCGTCCGGGGCACGGCGGGTTTTCCCAACTCCAGACCCGGCTCTCCACCGGGAAGCCGTGCGGGGGCGGTCAGCGGGCCGTGACGGTGACGGTGTGGAGGCCGGTGGCGCCGTCGGGGGCGGGCGGGGCCTCGTCCGCGGTCTGGGTGTAACCGGTCGCGTCGGTGGCCCGCACGGAGATCGCGTGCCGGCCCGGCGTCAGGTCCAGGTCGAGCGACCACTGCCGCCAGGTGTCCGGGCCGGGGGCGTCGGCGAGCCTCGCCTGCCGCCACGCGCCGCCGTCCACCCGCACCTCGACCGCGTCGACACCGCGGTGCTGGGCCCACGCGACGCCCGCCACGGTCGCACGGCCCGCCGTGACCTCGTCCCCGTCACGGGGCAGGTCGATCCTGGACTGGGTCTTGATCGGCCCCCGGGGGGCCCAGCCGCGCGGCGTCCAGTAGGCCTCGTCCCGGTCGAACCGGGTGACCCTGATCTCGGTCACCCATTTCGTCGCCGACACGTATCCGTACAGTCCGGGCACGACCTGGCGGACCGGGAAACCGTGGGCCTCCGGAAGCACCTCGCCGTTCATGGCGACGGCGAGCAGCGCGTCGCGGCCGTCCATGACCACGTCGACCGGTGTGCCACAGGTCCAGCCGTCCTCGGAGACGCTGAGCAGCATGTCGGCCTCGCGGCGGATCCCGGCCTCGCGCAGCACGTCGGCGAGCCGGGCGCCGAGCCAGCGGGCGTTGCCCGCGTACGGCCCGCCGACCTCGTTGGACACGCACGTCAGCGTGACGTCCGCCTCCGTCAGCGGGCGTTTGAGCAGGTCGGCGAAGGTCAGCTCGACCGGCCTGTCCACCAGCCCATGGATCTTCAGGGTCCAGCGGGCCGGGTCCACCGACGGCACGACGAGGGCGGTGTCCACGCGGTAGAACTCCGCGTTGGGCGTGACGAACGGCGTGAGGCCGGGGATCCGCAGGTCCGCCCCGACGGGGATCGGCGCGGCCGGGCGCGCCGCGCGCGGCAGCATCCTGGCGACGCCGCGCCGGGCCAGTTCGGCGTCCTTGCTGCCCGACAGCAGCCATCCGCCGAGACCGGCGACGCCCGCCACCGCGACGCCCGCGGCCGCCCCGGTCAGGAGCCTGCGCCGGTCGAAGGCGGACTCCGTTCCCGCCCGCATGACGACCGGCACGGCGGGGCCGGGCTCCACCGCACGGCTCTCCTCCCGAACGCTCCCGCCCCTTGTGCTCTCGGCCCTCGTGCTCTCGGCCGGCACGGCCGCTGCCAGTGGCGTTTCGCTCATGCCCTGGTCGGCGGCCCGGCTGGCGGCCACGTAGTCCTCCTCGCCGTTGCCCATGGCACGGCGCGTCAGGCGCGACAGGGTCCAGGCGCCGGCCGCGGCGCCCGCGAGCGAGGGCAGGATGTGCGCCGCCCCCGCGTCCGGCCGGGACAGCGCGGCGGCGGCCCCGACGAGGCCGAACAGGGCCAGTCCCAGCGTGCCGTACGCCGTCCGGCGGCGGGCGAGCAGGCCGAGACCGGCGGCGACGAGGGCGAGCACGACGACGATGCCGCCGAGCAGGACCGGCTTGTCGTTGGAGCCGAAGCTGCGGATCGCCCATTCCTTGAGACCGGCGGGCGTGGCGTCGACCATCGCGCCGCCCACAGCGACGACCGGCGCGGCGCCGGGGTCGATCAGACCGGCGACGATCTGGGCCGCCCCGAGCGCCACCGCGCCGGCGACGAGGCCGGTCAGCGCGGCCGCCCAGGCGGGCATGCGGGTGCCTCCTGCGTTCACGTTCCGAACGCTACGCCCGCCCGCCCTCCGGGGGTCTTACGGCGGTATTACGAGACGACCTCGGCGATCACCGGGGCGAGCGCCCGGAACGCCTTGCCCCGGTGGCTGATCGCGTTCTTCTCCTCGGCCGACATCTCGGACGTCGTGCGGGTGTCGCCGTCCGGCACGAAGATCGGGTCGTAGCCGAAGCCGCCCGTGCCACGCCGTTCGCGGATGAGGTGGCCGTGCACGGCCCCCTCCACCACGTGCTCCTCCCCCGTCGGCAGCGCGAGCGCGGCCGTGCAGGCGAAGTGGGCCTGGCGGCGGCCGTCCGGCACGTCGGCGATCTGCGCGAGCAGCAGGTCGAGGTTGGCGTCGTCGTCGCCGTGGCGGCCCGACCAGCGGGCGGAGAAGATGCCCGGCATGCCGTTCAGCGCCTCGACGCACAGGCCGGAGTCGTCGGCGATGGCGGGCAGGCCGCTCTGCGAGGCGACCGCGTGCGCCTTGAGCAGCGCGTTCTCCGCGAACGTGAGACCGGTTTCGGCCACGTCGCCGATGTGCGGGAACGCTTCGAGGCCGACGAGTTCGACCGGCACACCGGCGTCGGCGAGGATCCGGCGCAGTTCGACGATCTTCCCGGCGTTGCGGGTGGCCAGGACCACCTTGTTCATGCTGACGTCCTCGTTCGAGTCCACGGTGTTCAGGAAAGGGCTTCCATCTGGAGGCGGGTGAGTTCGGCGCAGCCGGCCGCGGCCAGGTCGAGCAGGCCGTTGAGCGCCGTCCGGTCGAACGGCGTGCCCTCGGCGGTGCCCTGCACCTCGACGTAGTCGCCCCTGCCGGTCATCACCACGTTCATGTCGGTCTCGGCCTTGACGTCCTCGCTGTAGTCGAGGTCGAGCATCGGCTCGGTGCCGACGACGCCGACCGAGACGGCGGCGACCGAGTTCACCAGGGGGTCGCCGGGGCACATCCGGCGCTGCCGCATCCAGGCGATCGCGTCGGCGAGGGCGACGTACGCCCCGGTGATGGCGGCGGTGCGGGTGCCGCCGTCGGCCTGCAGCACGTCGCAGTCGAGCAGGACGGAGTTCTCCCCCAGGGCCTTGTAGTCGACGCAGGCCCGCAGGGACCTGCCGATCAGCCGGGAGATCTCGTGGGTGCGCCCGCCGATCTTGCCGCGGACCGACTCGCGGTCGTTGCGCGTGTTGGTCGCCCGGGGCAGCATGGCGTACTCGGCCGTCACCCAGCCGAGACCGCTGCCCTTGCGCCAGCGGGGCACGCCGCTTTCCACCGTCGCGGCGCACAACACCCTGGTGCCCCCGAACTCCACCAGCACGGAACCCTCCGCGTGGGCGAGCCAGTTCCGGGTGATGGTCACGGGGCGAAGCTGGTCGGAACGACGACCGTGTGAACGAGCCATACGGGTCACCCTAGGTCATACACGGCCCCGCTCCGCGCCAACTCCATCGGGCCGGCGAAGCCGCCGCGCGAGGCGTCCTCGAGGATGCGGGACTTGTCGTACCACGGGACGAGATGGGTGAGGACGAGCGCGCCGGCCTCGGCACGGGCGGCGTGCTCGGCCGCCTGCCTGCCACTCAGGTGAAGGCCGGGGGTCAGGCCCGGCTCGTCGAGGAAGGACGCCTCGCACAGCAGCACGTCGGCCTCGTGGGCCAGCTTGACCAGTTCGGCCGACTCGCCGGTGTCCGCCGAGTACGCGACGGACCGGCCCTGGTGGGTGACGCGGAAGCCGTAGGTCTCCACGGGGTGGTTCATCGGGGCGGCCGTCACCTCGAACGGGCCGACGTGCCGGGTGCCGGGCGCCAGCCGTACGAAGTCGAAGGAGTTCTCGAGCACCGGCTCGTCCGGCATCGCGTACGCCGCGTTGAGCCGCTTGGAGGCGCCGCCGGGGGCGTGGACGGGCACCTTCGGCAGCGGGCCGTCCGGGGTGTAGGTGCGCACGACGTGGTAGGCGCACAGGTCGAGGCAGTGGTCGGCGTGCAGGTGGGACAGGAGGATGGCGTCGACGTCGTAGAGCCCGGCGTGCCGCTGCAGCGCGCCCAGCGACCCGTTGCCGAAGTCGAGCAGCAGCCGGAAGCCCTCGGCCTCCAGCAGGTAGCAGGAGGACGGGCTGTCGGGGCCGGGGAAGCTGCCCGAGCACCCGATGATCGTCAACTTCATCGCGAACTCCCTACGCCGCTGACGTCGCCGATGCCGGAGGCGGTCCGCTCCACCGACTGGAGCTCGGGACCGAGGAAGCGCTGCCCGAGCCGTTCGAACAGTTCGGTGTCGCCGGTCGCCCGGAAGCGGTGCCTCGGCTCCCCCGCGCCGTTGGACAGCCCGCGGTCGTGCAGAATGCGATAGACGTCCTTGGCCGTCTCCTCGGCGCTGGACACCAGCGTGACCCCGTCCCCGGTGACGTACGAGAGGGCGCCGGTGAGCAGCGGATAGTGCGTGCAGCCGAGGATGAGCGTGTCGCAGCCCGCGTCCTGGATCGGCTTGAGGTAGCCCCTGACCACCTCGATGAGCTCCTCGCTCATCGTCTCGCCCCGCTCGACGAACTCCACGAGCAGGGGGGCGGCCACCGCGACCAGTTCGACGTCGGGGGCGGCGGCGAAGGCGTCGTGGTAGGCCATCGACTCGACGGTGGCCCGCGTGGCGATCACGCCGACCCTGCCGTTCCTCGTGGCCCGCACGGCCCGCCGGGTGGCGGGCTGGATCACCTCGACGACCGGGACGTCGTAGCGCTCCCTGGCATCCCTGAGCACGGCCGAGCTCGCGCTGTTGCACGCGATGACCAGCATCTTCACGTCGTGCTCGACCAGGTGGTCCATGACCTCCAGCGCGTACGCGCGGAGCTCGGCGATGCTCTTGGGCCCGTACGGCTGGTGGGCCGTGTCGGCCACGTAGAAGATCGATTCGTGGGGCAGCTGGTCGATGATCGCCCGGGCGACCGTGAGGCCGCCCACGCCGCTGTCAAAGATCCCGATCGCCCTGGTGTTGTCCTCCGGCACGCTTCCCAAGGTTAGGGGACTGATCCCCGCCGCCGACGGTAAGAATGCTCACATCGCGCGCCGGGTACGAAGGGCGCGGCCTAGCTAGCCCCGGCCCAGGCGCGCGATCTGGCGGGACTGGGCGACCAGCCGGCCCGCCGAGTCCCACACCTCGACCTCCTCGTCGAACCAGCCGTCGCTGATCAGCCGTCCGCCGCCGATCAGGGTCAGCCACCCCGGGGCGGGCAGGGCCCGCAGGTGCCAGGTCAGCTCCACCGTCGGGGCCCATCCCCGCGCCCCCGCCGAGAACACGACCGGCGGCAGCGCGTCCACCGCCAGCGCCAGCACGTACGGGTCGGGGTCCTGCGGCTCGGCCAGCCGGAAGTACGCCCGCGACTCGGGCCGTCCGGTCGGCGCGCCGGTGAGCCAGCCGATCGTGGGCGGATCGAACGCGAGCTCCATCTGCGCGCTGAAGTTCATGTTCGACTCGGGCTTGGGTTCGGGCAGGCGCACGCAGTCCGCCAGGTCCGGCATGACGGCCGACGGGCCGTCCGCCCAGTCCGGGGCCGCCTCCCCGTCCAGCGTCGCGGTCGTGACGAGCATCTCGATGAACGACTCGCCGTCCTGGACGAGCCGCGCCCGGCTCATCGCCGCCGTACGGCCCGTCTTGAGCGGTTCGAGCAGCACCCTGGCCGGGCCCGGCCGGGCCACCCGCAGGAACTGGGCGCTCGTGGAGACCGGGTGCGCGTGCGGCGAGGCGTCCACCACGGCGCGCAGCATCGTGGCCATGAGGTAGCCGCCGTTCAGCGGCCCTCCGATGGAGTACCCGTCGTCGAGACACACGTCGTAGGTGGTGTCGTCGACCCGGATGGCCTGCGTCGCCTCGTCGAACTTGGTCATGCGCCCCTCGCCGCTCTACCGAATATTGTTCTGCTCATTACTCTAGCGTGGCACTCCCCCGGAGCGCCCCCGGGGTCTCCTTGTCAAGCGGACTGCAAGCGCGCCGCTACCGGCCGGGCCTAACGTCGCGGCGTACCCGACGACGACGCATGTGAGTGAGCCCCATGTCCCCCGACACCTCCCCGCACAATCCGAGCCCCTGGCGGCCGGGCGACGAACCCGACCTCGACCGCACCGTCGCCTATCGCGTTCCCCGCGCCGCCGCGAACGAGGCGCACACCGTCCGGCTGCCGTCCTGGACGGAGCCGGAGGAGATCGGCTCCGCCACCGTGCCCGGCCCGCCGGCGCCACCTGCGGGCGGGGGCCGGCGGGGGCGCGGCTGGATCCTGGCGCTGGTGGCCGCCGTGCTCGTCGGCGTGGTCGGCGGCGGCGGCGTGTGGGCCGCCTCGAAGCTCAGCGGCGGCGGCACGCAACCGCAGGACGTGCTGCCCGCGAACGCGCTGGCCTACGTCCGGCTCGACCTCGACCCGTCGGCCGGGCAGAAGCTCGCGTTGTTCGGCATCGCCCGCAAGTTCTCGGCCACCCGCGACTCCTTCGGCGGGGACGACCCGCGCAAGGCCGTCGTCACCGCGCTGCAGAAGGACGACCCGGACCTCTCGAAGGTCGACTACGCCAGGGACGTCGAACCCTGGCTCGGCGACCGCGTCGGCCTCGCCGTGCTGCCGGCGGACGGCGGCGGCGACCCCGTCGGGGCGCTCGCCGTCCAGGTGAAGGACGAGGCGGCGGCCCGGGCCGGCATCGCCAAGATGGGCCTCGGCGGCGGCAAGGTTGGCCTGGCGTTCCGCGACGGATACGCGATCATCGCCACGAGCCAGAAGCTGGCCGACGAGTACGTCAAGGCGGCGCCGCTGTCCGGCGAGCCGCGCTTCGCCGGGGACCTCGACGCACTGGGCGAGCAGGGCGTGCTGTCGTTCTGGATGGACGTGGAGAAGGTCGCCGACGCCGGCTGGAACGAGATCGCCGCGACGCCCGTGTTGCAGCAGATCAGGGGCATGCGGTTCGCCGGCGCCCTCCGGTTCTCGGGCGACTACGCCGAGCTGGCCGGGATCACCCGCGGCGGGACGGCCACGTCGGGCCGGCCCGAGCCGGTGAAGATCGGCGAGCTGCCCGCCTCCACGGTCGCGGCGGCCTCGATCTCCGGCCTGGGCGACCTGCTGCGCGAGCAGTGGCCGTCCATCGAGCGAGCGGCGAGCGGCTCGGGCGGCGAGACGGTCAGGCAGGCCCTCGACGAGGCGCGGGTGCAGTACGGCCTGTCCCTGCCGGACGACCTCGCGACGCTGCTGGGTCGCACCCTCACGCTCGCTCTGGACGAGCAGGACCTGGACGGCGCGCAGCCCCGGATCGGCGCCGTGCTCACGACGGACACCGCCAAGGCGCGCGACGTGGTGGACCGGGTGAAGATCCATCGGAACGGCATGGAGAGGTCCGCCGACATCGCCACCGCCGAGGGCGACGGGCGATTCGTGATCGCGAGCACCCAGGAGTACGCCGACACGCTGAACGGCGGCGGCACGCTCGGCGAGAGCGAAACATTCAAGATCGCCGTCCCGGGCGCCGCGAACGCCACCTACGCTCTGTACGCCGACCTCGACCGGCTGGAGAAGCTGTACCTGGACGGCCTGAACGGCCAGGAGCGCGCCGACGCCGAGAAGCTGCGGGCGATCGGCCTGAGCGGCACCCACGGCGACGACGGCTCGACCTTCACCCTCCGGGTCGTGTTCAACTGATTCCCATACTCCGGCTCATCCCGTCCGAACCGGATCTCCGGCCCACCCACGCCGGAGCGGGCGGGGTGAGCCGGTCGGTCTTCATCGGCGATCAGGCCCAGAGCTGGCCTTCGAGCCGGTCCTCCGCCTCGTCGAGGGTGCCCTCGTACGCGCCGGTGGACAGGTACTTCCAGCCGCCGTCGGCCACGATGAACACGATGTCGGCCCGCTCGCCCGCCTGGACGGCCTTGCGGGCCATGCCGAGGGCCGCGTGCAGGGCGCAGCCCGTCGAGATGCCCGCGAAGATGCCTTCCGCGGCCAGCAGCTCACGGGTCCGGCGCAGCGCGTCGGCCGAGGTCACGGAGTAGCGGGTGGTCAGCACGGAGGCGTCGTACAGCTCGGGCACGAACCCCTCGTCCACGTTGCGCAGGCCGTAGACCAGCTCGCCGTAACGCGGCTCGGCGGCCACGATCTTCACGTCCGGCACCTGCTCGCGCAGGTAGCGGCCGACGCCCATGAGCGTGCCGGTCGTGCCGAGCCCGGCGACGAAGTGGGTCACGGTCGGCAGGTCCGCGAGGATCTCCGGCCCGGTCGACTCGTAGTGGGAGCGCCAGTTGGCGGGGTTGCCGTACTGGTAGAGCATCACCCAGTCGGGATGCTCGGCCGCGAGGCCCTTGGCGACCCGCACCGCCTCGTTGGAGCCGCCCGCGGCCGGCGAGGAGATGATCTCGGCGCCCCACATGCGCAGCAGCTGGCGGCGCTCCTCGGAGGTGTTCTCCGGCATGACGCAGATCAACCGGTAGCCCTTGAGCCGGGCCGACATCGCCAGCGAGATGCCGGTGTTGCCGGAGGTCGGCTCAAGGATCGTGCAGCCCGGCGTGAGCAGCCCGTCCTTCTCGGCCTGCTCGATCATCCACAGCGCCGGCCGGTCCTTGACCGACCCGGTCGGGTTGCGGTCTTCCAGCTTCGCCCAGATCCGTACGTCAGCGGACGGCGAGAGCCGGGGCAGACCCACCAGCGGGGTGCGCCCGACCGAGTCGATCAACGAGTCGAAGCGCATTCAGCGCGCTCCGCCCGCGACGGCCGGGAGCACGGTCACGGTGTCGCCGTCGGCGACGGGCGTGCCGAGCCCGCCGAGGAAACGTACGTCCTCGTCGTTGAGGTAGACGTTGACGAAGCGGCGCAGCCCGGACTCGTCCACCAGCCGGTCCTTCAGGCCGGGGTGGCGCGACTCCAGGTCGCCGATCAGCTCTTCGAGGGTCGATCCCTTGGCGTTGACCGCCTTGGCGCCATCGGTGTAGCTGCGGAGGATGGTAGGAATGCGGACCTCGATCGCCATCTCGGCTCAATCTCCTTGATCAGTGGTCGTCGTTATGGTGGGCGTCCACCTGCTCTGAACAGGGGCAGGCGGGCGGCGATTCCAGCGGTCTTCTTCCCCGGCGCGCCGAGAGAGGCGGCTGGGGTTCAGCGACAGTCGTAGACGACGACAGACGGCGTGTGCGCGAAGAGGAACGCCTGAACAGGAGATTCCGGGCGTACCCGGCGCGATAGGGCAGCCGGTGACGACACGGGACGAGCGTCATCGTTAGCCATGGTTCAAGTTTAACCGTACGACTCTACGATCTTGACTTCCTCCTCCGTCACGACCCCGTCCACGATCCGGTAGGACCGGAAGGGCGTCTCCTCCTCGGAGGCGGTCGACACCAGCACGTAGTGGGCGTCGGGCTCGGAGGCGTAGCTGATGTCCGTACGGGAGGGGTACGCCTCGGTGGCGGTGTGGGAGTGGTAGATCACGACGGGCACCTCGTCGCGGTCGTCCATCTCCCGCCACACGCGGAACTGCTCCATCGAGTCGAACCGGTAGAACGTCGGGGAGCGCTCGGCGTTCTCCATGGGGACGAACCGCTCGGGACGGTCGGACCCGGCGGGCCCGGCCACGACGCCGCACGCCTCGTCGGGGTGGTCGGCCCGGGCATGGGCCACGATCTTGTCGACCAGCTCGCGTGAGATCGTCAGCATGCTGGGAAACCTACCAAAGCGCCCTGACGAGGGTGTCCTGCAGGTAGGTCAGCCAGTCGTAGGTCACGAACGCCGGATAGCGGGGGTCGTCCTCGGACATCGAGGCGATCTCCTCGTGGACCTCCTCGGTGACCTCCAGGCGCACGCCGAGCGCGAGGCGGACGTCGTTGATCGCCCGCAGCCACGCCTGCCCCTGCTCGGCCGTCAGCGTCAGCCGGCCCGGCGCCGCCGTCTCCAGCAGCGTCGTCGCGTCGGCCCGCTTGCCGTCGCGCAGCGTCGCCTCCGTGTAGCGCCGGAACTCCTGCGCCGCGTCCTCGTCGTCCGCGTACGCCGAGGGGAACAGCCGCGCGAGCACGGGATCGGCCGGCGGAGCGGCGGAGCCGATGCCCAGGGCGCGCTCCAACGGGTCGTCGCCGGTGGTCCCCGGCTCGACCAGGCCGAGCACCTGCGACACCAGCGAGCGCAGGATCGACACCTCGCCCGCGTCGAGCTGGACGGTCACCCCGTCGCGCGTCGCCCGGAATCCCGTGCTCATCACTTGTCCTGCTGGACGGTCGCCCACAGGCCATACGAATGGAGGATCTGCACGTCCCGCTCCATCTCCTCCCGGGTGCCGCTGGCGACGACGGCCTTGCCCTTGTGGTGGACGTCCATCATCAGCTTCTCGGCCTTCTGCCGGGGATAGCCGAACACGGTCTGGAAGACGTACGTCACATACGACATCAGGTTGACCGGGTCGTTCCACACGATCGTGAGCCACGGCAGATCGGGGCGCACGTCCGACGACGGACGCTCGACCTCGGTTGGAGCTGTGCTACCCACGTACCCATCCTGCACCACGACCGTCGTAGTCTTCGACACGTGCGCATGACCACGGGCACGGCCCTGCTGACCGACCAGTACGAACTGACGATGCTCCAGGCCGCGCTCGCCGGCGGCGCGGCCCACCGGCGGGCGGTCTTCGAGGTGTTCGCCCGGCGGCTGCCCGGAGGACGGCGCTACGGGGTGGTGGCAGGCACCGGGCGGTTCCTCGACGCGCTGGAGGACTTCCGCTTCGAGGAGCAGGACATCGAGTTCCTGTGCTCCTCCGGGATCGTGGACGAGCCCACCGGCGAGTTCCTCGCCGGCTACCGCTTCTCCGGCAACGTGTACGGCTACCTGGAGGGCGAGGCGTTCTTCCCCGGCTCGCCGATCATGGTCGTGGAGGGGACGTTCGCCGAGGCCGTGCTGCTGGAGACCGTGGCCCTGTCGATACTCAACCACGACTGCGCGATCGCGGCGGCCGCCTCCCGGATGGCTCAGGCGGCCGGCGACCGGCCGCTCATCGAGATGGGCTCGCGCCGCACCCACGAGTACGCCGCGGTCGCCGCCGCCAGGGCCGCCTACCTGTGCGGCTTCGCCTCCACCTCCAACCTCATGGCCGGCCACCTGTACGGCGTGCCGACCGCCGGCACCGCCGCCCACGCGTTCACCCTGCTCCACGACTCGGAGGAGGACGCCTTCCGGGCCCAGATCGACTCCCTCGGGCTCGGCACCACCCTGCTCGTGGACACCTACGACGTGGCGAAGGCCGTACGCACCGCGGTGGAGCTGGCGGGGCCCGACCTCGGCGCGGTGCGCATCGACTCCGGCGACCTCGCCGTGGTGGCGGTCGAGGTGCGCCGCCTGCTCGACGAGCTGGGCGCGAGCCGCACGCGGATCGTCGTCACCAGCGACCTGGACGAGTTCGCGATCGCGGCGCTGGCCGCGGCGCCGGTGGACGCCTACGGCGTCGGCACCGCCCTGTCCACCGGCTCGGGACACCCGACGGCCAGCCTCGTCTACAAGCTCGTCGCCCGGGAGGACCACACGGGACAGCTCCAGCCGGTCGCCAAGGCGTCCGTCGGCAAGCCGAGCGTCGGCGGGCGCAAGTGGGCCTACCGCAGGACCAGCGGCGGCACCGCGACCGCCGAGGTCGTCACCCGCGAGCCGGTGGAGACGGAGGACCGCCCGCTGCTGGCCGAACTCGTGCGGGACGGCAAGGTCGTCGGCCGCGAGAGCCTGGAGGCCGCCCGCGGCCGCCACCGGGCGACTTTGGCCGAGTTGCCTCTGGAGGCGTGCAGCCTCTCCCCCGGAGACCCCGCAGTCCCTACTATCTTCAAGTGATCGCGGGGGACCGGCGCATGAGGACGACGCCGGTCCTCCGTGATCGCCACTGTGAGGTGACCCCATGAAGACCGCACTCGTCGTCGTGGACGTGCAGAACGACTTCTGCGAGGGCGGCAGCCTGCCGGTCGGCGGCGGCGCCGAGGTGGCCGCCGCGATCAGCCGCCACGTCCACGAGCACGCGTACGACCACGTGGTCGCCACCCGCGACTACCACGTCGATCCCGGGGCTCATTTCGCGGCCGAGCCCGACTTCGTGGACTCCTGGCCGCCGCACTGCGTGGTCGGCACCTCCGGCGCCGGCTTCCACCCGGCCTTCGACACGGCGAAGGTCGAGGAGGTCTTCAGCAAGGGCGCGCGGCAGGCGGCCTACAGCGGGTTCGAGGGCGCCACCGCGGACGGCGTCGGCCTGGCCGCCTGGCTGCGCGAGCGCGGCGTGGAGGCCGTGGACGTCGTCGGCATCGCCACCGACCACTGCGTCCGGGCCACCGCCCTCGACGCGGCGGCGAACGGCTTCGCCGTACGGGTCCTGCTGGACCTGACGGCAGGTGTGGCCCGGGAGACGACCGAGTCGGCGCTCGCCCGCCTCGCCGAGGCCGGGGTGGAGCTCACCGGGGAGCCCGTCCTCCGCTCCTGATCCGCGAATCCGACCGGCCGGGCGGCCGAGCCGGGACACGCGCGGGATCGGGACGTCAATGTCTTCACCACGAAGCGTCACGGGTGTATTACCTAGAGCGACGACTCCTCGTGGATTGGCGGCCTCGATGTTCGCGTTCCTGCTCGGCCTCAGCTGGCTCGTCCTGACCCCGGTCTGCATCTGGCTGCTCTTCGGCCGCGGCCACCGGGGCGTGCTCCGCGCCACGGGCGCGCTGACGCTGGCGGCCCTGCAGACGCTCACGATGATCGTGGGATTCACGCAAAGGTCCGCCCGGGTCCCCGCCCAGACGGTCGCCGTACGCGACCCGCGCGCCGGCGCCGACGGGCCGGCAGGCGCGCAGGCCGTGCGGGCCCCCGGAGTGGCGGCGTCCGCGACACCGTCCGCGGCACCGTCTCCGGCACCGGCACCGGGCGGCCCTCCCGCCTGCGATTCCCGCGTCCCCAACCCCGAGGCCGTACGACTGTCGTTCCACGGCAGGGCCCTGCACGGCCTCACGGTGTACTGGCCCGCGTCGCCCGCGCAGTGCGACACGGCGACGGTGGCCGTCCACCAGGCCGGGCACCGGCTGCGCATCTGGCTGCGCGAGGGCGCGGAGGCGAGGCAGCACGAGGGAGCACGCAACGTTCCCGTACGCGTGGAGCAGGGCATGGCCTCCCTCAGCCTCCGGCTCGCCCCGGCCACCCGGCACCACCGGCGTTATGTGGCGATCAACGGCCACACCGGCGACAAGATCCCGTTGCGCTCCCGCACCTCGTGAGGTCGTACACCGGCCACCAGTGGAAAAAACACCTCTCACGAATATCGAAATTTCCGGCACACGAGGCAACAGGCGCGCATTTGGCAGCGAGTTCTTCACACCGCAATGGAAAACCCTCATCCCGGATCCCGAATCGGCGTCTCCTACCCACCCTCCGATAAGGCTTCCCAGCTGATAGCAATTCCTCCGGGCGCCCCCAATCCCCGTCGGCGAGCTACGCTGCCAGACAGCATCGGAGGACATGCATGTTGACGCTCAAGGAACGCGTCGAACTCCTGGAGCAAGAAGTGATGGATCTCGGTAAGAGCAACCGTCTGGAGGCGACGATACGTGCCTATGACGCGCAGCAGATGATCTGGGTCAAGGTCGACGCGATAAGCGAGCGACTCACCCGGGTCGAGCAGATCGGCGAGCAGACGAGAACGGACATCGGCGTCCTCAAGAGCCAGATGGCCGCCGCCAACCGCCGGTTCGACCGTCTGGACCACGAGATCGCGCGCCTGGACGGCCGCATCGACGAGCTCAGCAATCGGGTCGACACACTCACCGGACAGGTCGACACCCTTACCGGGCAGGTCGAGACGCTCGGCGGACAGGTCGAGACGCTGACCGGGCGGGTCGACGGCCTCACCACACGTGTGGACACGCTCACCAACCGGGTCGACACGCTCACCGGACAGGTCAGCGTGCTCAGCGGCCACATCGACGCACTCACCAGCCACGTCGACGGACTCACCGGCCAGGTCGACACCCTTACCGGCCGGGTCGACGGCCTCACCACCCGGGTCGATGCGGTGAACGACCAGTTGACCACGCTGACGGATCGGGTCGACGCCATGGCCGACCACATGGGCAGGAGCGCCGAGTTGAACAAGACAATGTTCAACTCGGTCCTGACCCGGTTGGAGGACCTGTACGCCCACGTCCGGATGAGCAACCTCGTCAATTCCCCGGAGCGCCACCGGGCGGAGCCTGCCGAGGACGGACCGGTGGAGCGGTCCGCCTGATCGACGCCCTGGCCCGAACCGGACGCCGGAGCGCCGCGGGCGAACCGGTGGCCGCCCGTCGGGCCGGGGACGCGGGGCGTGTCTCCGCAGATCCTCCTGACCTCCTGCTTTCAGCAGGGCGAAGACCCACGCGGCTCGCCGCCTCGTAGGCCGGCGAGCCGTTTCCGTTTCGGCGTGGACGGCGTGTCGCCGGGAGAACACCGAGACGGCTCCTCGGCGCTCTCTCCCTGTAGGGCCACGCGGAGGACCTACGACGGTGGGGTCACCTGCGCTGGGTGGCCCACTTGCGGATCATCGCGATGCGCTCGCGGACCTGCTCGGCGGTGGCCTGGGCGATGGCGGGGCCGCCGCAGGCCCGGCGCAGTTCGGCGTGGATGACGCCGTGCGGCTGGCCGGTGCGATGGTTCCACGCGCCGACGAGGCCGTTCAGCTCCCTGCGGAGCTCGGCGAGCTGCTCGTGCGGCGCGAGGGCGGGGGCGCTGTCCTCGCTCCCCTTCTTGGTCTTGCGTTTGGCCGCCTGCTGGTCGGCCTGGCGCTTGCGCAGCAGCGAGGCCACCTGGTCGGGCTCAAGCAGGCCGGGGAGACCGATGAAGTCCTCCTCCTCCGGCGAGCCCGGCGCGGCGGCGGTGCCGAACTCACCGCCGTCGAACAGCACCCGGTCGAAGGTGGCCGACGCCTCCAGCGTCTGGAAGGGCAGCTCGTCGCCGAGGGCGTCGGGCTGTTTCTTCTCCTGCTGGGCCTGTTCGAGCAGCATGTCGTCGAGGCCGTCCTCGTCGCGGCGGCGGCCCAGCACGTGGTCGCGCTCGGCCTCCATCTCGCCCGCGAGGCCCATCAGGACGGGCACCGAGGGCAGGAACACCGACGCGGTCTCCCCCCGCTTGCGGGCGCGGACGAAACGCCCGACGGCCTGGGCGAAGAACAGCGGGGTCGAGGTGCTCGTGGCGTAGACCCCGACGCACAGCCGGGGAATGTCGACGCCCTCGGAGACCATCCGGACCGCGACCAGCCAGCGCCGGTCGGAGGCGGCGAAGTCCTTGATCTTCTTTGACGCGCCCGGGTCGTCGGAGAGCACGACCTCGGCCCCTTCCCCGGCCACCGTGCGGATGTGCCGGGCGTAGGCGCGGGCCGACTCGTGGTCGGAGGCGATGACCAGCCCGCCCGCGTCGGGAACGCCCCGCCGCACCTCGGTGAGGCGTCGGTCGGCCGCGTGGATGACCTGGCGGATCCAGTCGCCCTTCGGGTCGAGGGCGGCCCGCCACGCCTGCGAGAGCTGGTCCTTGGTCAGCGGAGTGCCGAGGGTGGCGGCGATCTCGTCGCCCGCCCGCGTGCGCCACTTCATCTCCCCCGAGTACGCCAGGAAGATGACCGGCCGGACGACGCCGTCGGACAGGGCCGGGCCGTAGCCGTAGGAGTAGTCGGAGACGCTCCGCATCGCCCCCTCGCCGTCCTCGACATAGGTGACGAAGGGGATCGGGCTCTCGTCGGACCGGAACGGCGTGCCGGTCAGGGCGAGTCGTCTGGTCGCGGGCTCGAATGCCTCGCGGACGCCGTCGCCCCACGACTTCGCGTCGCCGGCGTGGTGGATCTCGTCGAAGATCACCAGGGTCTTGCGCGCCTCGGTGCGGGCCCGGTGCAGCGCCGGGTGCATCGCGATCTGCGCGTAGGTGACCGCGACCCCGGTGTAGTCGCGCGAGGTGGTGCCCTGGCTGTTCTTGAACTCGGGGTCGATGCCGATCCCGACCCGGGCCGCGGCGTCGGCCCACTGCCGCTTGAGGTGCTCGGTGGGGGTGACGATCGTCAGAGCCCGCACGACCCCACGGCTGAGCAGCTCGCTGGCGATCCGCAGCGCGTACGTCGTCTTGCCGGCGCCGGGGGTGGCGACGGTCAGGAAGTCGCGCGGCTCACGGCTGAAGTAGAGGTCGAAGGCCTGCTGCTGCCATGCGCGCAGCTTCGGGGCGGTGCCCCAGGCGGCTCTGTCGGGGTAGGACGGGGAGAGGTGGGACGCGGCCGAAACGCTCAACGACGCCTCCCCGAACTCATCGGAACACTGGTGTCTCTATCGGTTCGCTCCCTCACAGTGGATTCAGACTAGCCCGCCCGACCGACAAGACGTGCCGCCCACACGCAGGGTGGTCCGAAATAGCCGGGTGTGGCACTGGCCACATCGTCCGCCGCGCACCGGCTCCGCCCCTGCGGAGTCGGCCTCACCCTCCCCCGGGATCGGCAGCACGACGACGAGGGCGGACGCCCCGGGAGCCGATGAGCCCCGAGGATCGCCCGCCCTGTTCGTCAGCCGGCCGGACCCGCCGTCACCTCGTGGGCAGCCGCGTGGGAGTGGTGCAGTTGACGGTGCTCAGCGGGATCTCGCCGTACGCCAGGGACGTGGCGTCGGTGGCCCGCGAGACCGTGCAGTCGCTCCGGTAGATCGAACCGTCCGCCTTCCGGACGACGACCCTCAGCAGACCCGCGGGGTCGCCGGTGTTCGGAAGCCGGATCGGCTGAAGGGTGTTCCCGCCGGTGAGCGCGAGCGGCGCGCTGGGCGGCGCGGTCAGGGCGATGTCGTACACGTAGCCCCTGCCGAACACCGAGGAGAGGTTGACCCAGCGGTTGTTGTTGGTGTCGTAGACCCACGGCAGGCCCCGCCGCGCGGACCCGGTGTACTCGTTGCTCCGCGTCGGGAGGAGCTCGCCGACGACCGTGTCGAAGTTGGGGGCCGTGAACTCGGTGCGGCTGTTGAAGGCCGTGACGATGTTCGCCGCGTCCAGGCGCGGGTATGGGATCTTCTTGTCCTTCTGCCCTGCCGGGTTGGTCGCCGTCTGCGTGGCGGGGGTGCTATTCGCCGAGGCCGCGCTCGCCGTGACGGCGCCCGACAACGCCACGGCCGCGCAGGTCACCGCCACCGCGGCGGACCGCAGCATCAGATGGCCGGCGCCACACGAACCAGAGGCCGAGTCGCTCCTACGAGTAATCACTTGACATTCCCCCATGGTGAGAATTCGTCTTTCAGGTCACCGCGTCTCCGGGCGAAGGAGCCCGGAGCTGCCTCTCGCATACGAAAAGGACTCACGGCAGATATCAGGCGGGCGCTGTCAGACGGCGCCGGACAATCGCCGCGGCCGCCTTTGAACGTCTTTCTTCTGGCCTTTTCCTGATGGGGCCCGGCCGGCCGACGGCTGCCGGGCCGCGCGGCGCTAGCCCGCCCCCGGAATCGGCGGCGGGCTCGCCGCGCCCGCGTCACAGACGGGTCGGGGCGGTGCAGCGGCTGGCGACCAGCGGAAGGGTGGAGGCACCGCTCGTGTTGGAGACACTGCAGTCGGAGTAGTAGAGGCTGCCATCCGCCTTGCGCACCGTGACCCTGAGCAGCCCCACGGGAATCCCGCTCGTGGCGAGGCGGGTCAGCACACCGCTGGTGCCCGAGAAGGCGGTGTTCGGCGAGGGAGCCAGCGTCACGTCGTACAGATAGCCCGGAGAGAACACCGAGGTGAGGTCGGACCAGTCCGTGCCGTCGTGGACGAAGACGCGGCCCCTGCGCGCCGACCCCGTGAACGTCGTCGAGCCCTTGGGTGCCACGGAGCTCGCGCCGATCGTGAACGTGGTGATGATGTTCGCGCTGTCGAGGCGCGGGTAGGGGATGGGCTTCTTGTCCTTCTCCCCCGCCGGGTTTGTCGCCGCCTGCGTGGCAGGGGTGGTCTTCGCCGGGGTGGCATTCGCCGCGATCGAGCCCGACAGCCCCACGGTCGCACAGGTCACCACCGCCGCGGCGGACCACATCAGCAGGCGACCGGCGCCACGCGAACCAGAGGCCGAGCCGCTCCTATGAGAAACCAATTTGATTTCCCCCCAAGTGAGAATTGGTCTTTCGGGTCACCGCGTTTTCGTGCGATGCGACCTCGAAGATACCTGTCCGGGGAAACGCGGGCAGCGCGCCACTTATCGGATACCGGCAAACAGATGTCACGCCTATCTCAAAGCCGTTTCGGGGGAAAACAGCCACCTATCGTCATATCGGCCGCCCAAGCGAAGGTTCGCGCGTTTGTCCCCGCAGTCACCGGACGCAGGAAACGAAGATGCGGGCCGACTTGCCGGCCGTCATCGGCAAATAACCGCGAGCGGCCCGCAGGAGATTTGGACTCCTGCGGGCCGCCGGTCCGTGGTCCGTCCGCCGTCAGTCGCGCAGACGCTGCCAGGGGCTGCACGGCAAGGGCGCGGGCGCCTGCGGAAGAGCGTTCCTCACGTCGCAGATCGTGAAGAAGATGTTGCTGTCGGACGTCCGCGCGACGATCGCGAGGGTCCCGCCGGTCGCCGAACCGGCGTCCTCGGTCGCGGTGATGTTGGTCACGAAAGCTCCCCGGCTGCCCGGCACGCGCCGCAGGCTCTGCCAGCCCAGCGGCTCGCTACGCGGGTCGAAGACGAACGGGGCCCCGTTGTTGGCGGACACGGCGAAGTTGACCGGACCGGCTGGCATGCCTCGCGAGACGATGGTGGAGTCGAGCCACCGGACCGGCTCCTTCCCGCGCTTCGGGTCGTTCCCGTTGATGTGAAGCGGCACCGACGCCGGCGCGCTGAGCTGGCGCTCGGTGGCAGGCCTCGTCGTCGCGGTGTCGGCACTGGCGGCCAGCGGAGCCGACAGTCCCACAAGCGCACCGGCCACCGTCGTCGCGGCGGCCCAGGTAAGGAGGCGACCGACGGTGTGCGGGCCTGAAACCGAAGTGCTCCTACGAGAAATCAATTGATTTCCCTCCCAATGACGAGAATTGGACTTTCCGGGTCACCGCGCTCTCGAGCGATGCAGCCCCGAAGCTACCCCTCCACGGGAACGGAGGCACTGAGACACCTTTCGGTGCACGGCAAACATAAGTTACGGCTAGTTCAAAGCCGACCACTTTCTATAAATCTCTCCACGCCCGCCCGCCTCGTCGCCTTTTTGTGGCGATTCACGACGCTTCCTGTGAACTGCCGGAGCCGATCTGATACGCCCGCCTTGGCCGGTGCAACGCGTCACACGCGCCACGAACAAATCAAGCTCTCGGTCAGGAGCGGCTATCCCGGCGTGGCGAGTGAACGTCATTGCGGCCACGCGACATAGAACGGGATCGCCATCTCGATAGGAGGCCCACATGCTGTTCACGCGTTGGATCGCAGACATGACAGAGAACCCGCGAAGGGAGACGCACAGCCGGTCAGTCCTGGCAGCGGCGGTCGTGGCGGCCGGCCTGGTGCCCCTGGCCGCCCTGCCCGCCGTCGCGGCGCAGCAGGCGCATGATCGCCGAGACGGCGAGCGGATCAGTGTTGTCGGGGAACCGGAACCGACCACACTGCTGGCCAACCCCGGATCGTTCGGACCCGCCGACGTTCCCACCGCAGCGCCCGGAACCGGAGGGCTCGGACCCACCACATCCGGCAGCCGGTCGTTCGGACCCGCCAACGTTCCCACCGGACCGGGCGGCAGTGGATCGTCCGGAGCCGCCGGCTTCGCCAATCAGCTGACTCGGTGAACGACACCATCCAAGGCCACCGAGACTCGCGGTCGCACGCCGCCTGAGAAGCGGTTGGCCGATCGGGCGATGTCGTGATCTCGTCGTGCGGGTCGTCATTCGCCGAGCCGCGTATACGGCGGAGAACCGCGTCGGCCGTTCTGCCGATGTGAACCCACGGCCTCCCGGAGACAGCCCCTTCGATCAGCGATGACCTCCGGGAGGCCTTGGCATGCCGTCGCCCGGCGTTGTCCCGGTTATCCCCCTATCCACCACCGCCCGGCGGGGGGGATCAGCGGGCTCCCCACATCAGGCCCTCGATCTCGGCGCGCGACTGGGGACGGTCAGGATGGGCCAGCCCGAGCAGGACCGTGCTGCCGCCGTCCGGCCGGGTCAGCAGGGTGACCCGCATGAAGGCGGGCTCGTTCACCACGTCGGTGTACTCGGCCCGTACGGCCCGCGTGTGACCCGGCCGCCCGCCGACCGTCACCGCTCGGTCGTCCAGCACCTCGACCTTGTCGCCGTGCAGCAGCAACTGCGTGTAGAGATCGCTCAGGTCGATGACGGCCGAACGCAGGTTGGGCGGGTCCACCCGGTCGCCGGGCCGGGCCATGACCGTGGCGCTGTCCCCGTGCGCGGCGACGGAGGTGAAGCCGGTCACGGGCGCGACGACGCCCTCCCGCCACTCCGGCGGCAACGTGTAGGCGACCCCGGCGATCTGGTCGTGGATCACCGTGGGAGGCGCGCTCTCGGCGCGATGCAGCACCGTGACCACCACCGCGCCGATGACGGCCGCCGAGCAGACCAGCGCGAGCCCGCCGACGAGAAGGCGCCGCAGCCACCGCGGCATCGGGCGGGGAGGCGTCTCGGGCGCACGGTAGCGGCGGGCCGACGGGGGCAGGTCGTCCTCGGGCTCCGGGGACTCCAGGCCCAGGGACGGCCAGACCGGGCGGTCGACCCGGCTCCGTTCGGAGACCGGCGCGCCGTACAGGCCGGTGAGGCTCTCCTCCGGGTTCCGGTCCGGCTCACGGTACGGCCGGGTGGGCCACTGGGAGGGCGCGGACGGCGTGGACGACCGCGGCGACCCGCCGGGGGCGCCGTACGGGCGAGTGGGCCCCTGCGTGGACGGCGCGGACTCGTCCTCGGCGGGGGGCCAGACCCGGCGGGTCCACTGGTCATCCACAAAGCCTCCCCGGGCGGCATGGCCGGGCGCGTGGGACGGAACCGGCGAGCGACTCGGCGCTCAGGGCCGGGCGCGAGGCTTCGTGACCATGAACGCTGCTGTGGAGTTACTCACACCCACGCCGCGACGTCAACGGCTCCGGACCGATTCGTCATCGCCCTGTTCCTCCTGGCGATTCCTCCCCGCCCTGTATGCCATCGACCGGGCCCTCATGGGCCCTGTGCGGCGAGGCCCGGCTCTGGACCGTCCGCCGCGCCGTCCGTGCCGTCCGCGGCGGCCCCCTGGAGCCCCGCGGCGGCGTTCTGCAGCCCGGCGTCGGTTCCCTGCGGCGCCGGACGGCGATAGGCGTCCCACATCTGGTGGACGCGTACGCCCTGGCCCGCGGTGAACTCGCGCATGCAGCGGTCCTGGGCGTAGTCCATGAAGTTGTGGATCGGGTCGCCGCCCGCGACGGGGCAGGTGTCCTTCTTCGATGGGCAGCCGTTCGTCGGGTACGCCTCGGCGGGGGTGTCGTCCACCGAGTCGCCCGGGGCCTTGCAGCCGTTCTCGAACGTGTGCAGCAGGCCCAGCCAGTGGCCGATCTCGTGCACGGCCGTGAAGCCTCTGGCGAAGTCGCGCAGCGGGCCGCCGGGGACGCTCCGCCAGTCGATCACCACGCCGTCCAGCACCGGCTCGTCGTCGTACCAGTACGGATAGGTGGAGTAGCCGAGCACGAGCCGGCTCAGCTGCGCGATGTACAGGTTGAGCGTCTCGGGACCCCCGACCCGCAGCTTCTTCTTCATCGGCTCCTCGTAGCCGAGGGGGTCGCGGAACCAGCTCCGGTTGTCGGTGTGGGTGATGCCCTTGAGCTCGAAGCGCACGCCCGTGTCGGCTCCGCCGTACCCGCCGGAGTAGGCGGTGTTCAGCACGGCGATCTGCCGGGAGACGGCGGCGTCGGGCAGGCCGAGCGTGTGGTCCCTGATGATGTGCACCCACACCGGGACGGTGATCCGCTCGACGGCCCGGGGAACGCTCCGCCGGTCGTCCGGGGCGCTCCCCTGCCGCGCTGCGTTTCCCTGCTGCGCGGTATCTCCTGGCTGCGCTGTGCCTCCTGGCTGCGCTGTGCCTCCTGGCTGCGCTGTGCCTCCTGGCTGCGCTGTGCCTCCGGGCCGCGCGGCCTCCCCCGGCTGTGCCGTGTTTCCCGGCTGTGCCGTGTCTCCGGGCTCTGCCGTGCCGAGCCTGCGGGCCAGGTCGGCCGACATCCGGGCCACCTCGTCCGGCCCCGGCTCACGCGGCTCCAGGGCGTGCGTGAGCGCGCCCACACCGTGCCGGCGCTGCGGAACGGCGTGGCGGGTGAGGCAGGCGTCCGGCCGGGAGGCCGGCGATCCGCGCAGTCCGGCGCCGGTGGGACCACCGGCCGCCCGGGAGGCGGCGGACGCCGGGGCGGCGCAGGCGCCGCCCAGCGCGTAAAGGCATGCAAGGAAGACGGCGATGGGTCGCCGAACCATTCGTTCCCCCGATACGGCTGGTCAGAAGGCTGACCCTAGCCGCCGGGGAGACGATGATCCCGTATCGACACTCACTCGCCGGACGGTTCGCCCTTGGGCAACCCTTCGTAGATCTCCTTGCACTCCGGGCAGACCGGGTACTTCTTCGGGTCGCGGCTGGGCACCCAGACCTTGCCGCACAGGGCCCGCACCGGCGCGCCGGTCACGTAGCTCTCAGTGATCTTGTTCTTGTCGGCGAAGTGCGAGAAGCGCTCGTGGTCACCGTCGCCGTGCGAGAGCCGGGGTGTTACGTCGCTCTCGGGAAGAATCTTCGTGCCGCTCACGGATACCAAGTCTACTGAGCGAGGAGGCGGCCCCGGCCCGGACGCGCGTACGGCCCCCGCCGGGGTGGCGGGGCCGTACGGAGGGGGCCGGACGTCAGCCCATGTGGACCGGGGCGCCCTCGGTCTTGCGGCCGGCCCTGACGAACAGGGCCAGGGCCGCCGCGACGAGGGCGACCGCCGTGCTCACGACGAAGCCGAGGTGCAGGCCGTCCATGAAGGACAGGTGCGACGCGTTCGCCAGCGCCTCGGCCACGGGGCCGGTCCCGGGCGGGGCGGCGCCGACCGACGCGGCGCTCTTCAGGTCCTCCATCTGTTTGGGCGGGATGGCGGCCGCGGCCGGGCCGAGATATCCGGGCAGCACGTCGGCCACCTTGGCGGACACGATCGCACCGAGGATGGCGGTGCCGAGCGCGCCGCCCACCTGCATCGCGGAGTTCTGCACGCCCCCGGCGACGCCGCTGAGCTCCTCCGGCGCGTTGCCCACGATGATCTCCGTGGCGCCGACGAACACCGGCGACAGGCCGAAGGCGAGCAGCACGAACGGGATCGCCGTGTCGGCGAAGGCGGCCTCGACGCTGAGCCGCGACATCAGGAACATCGCGAAGGCGCTGATCACCATGCCGCCCGCGATGGTGATCTTCGGGCCGAGCTTGCCGATGAGGATGCCCGCGACGGGCGAGGCGACGATCATGCCGGCGCTCATGGGCAGCATCCGCAGGCCGGAGTCGAGCGGCGTGAGCCCGTGCACGCCCTGGAAGAAGAACGTGAGGAAGAACATCGCGCCGAACATCGCGAACGACATGAGGATCATGAGGATGGTCCCGATCGAGACCGAGGCGTTGCGGAACAGGCTCAGCGGCAGCAGCGGCTCGCTCGCCTTCGACTGCCAGAACACGAACACGGCCCCGACCACCACGGCGGCGGCGAGGAAGCCGAGCGTCTTGACGTCGCCCCAGCCCCAGGCGGGGGCCTTGATGATGGCCCACACCAGCGAGAACATCGCGCCGGACAGCAGCACCACGCCGAGCCAGTCGACCCTGGACAGCATCTTGGCCTTGCTCTCCCGCAGCGCCCACAGCCCGAACGCCAGGGCCACCACACCGACCGGCACGTTGATGAAGAACACCGACTGCCAGCTCACGTTCTCCACCAGGAGGCCGCCGACGATCGGGCCGGCCGCGCTCGACAGGCCGATGATCGCGCCCCAGGCGCCCATGGCCATGTTCAGCTTCTCACCGGGGAACGCCGACCGGAGCAACGCGAGCGCGGCGGGCTGGAGCAGCGCGCCGAACAGTCCCTGCAGCACGCGCAGCGCGATCAGCATGCCGACCGAGGACGACAGGCCGATGGCGAGCGAGGTCAGCGCGAAGCCGGCGACGCCGATCAGGAAGACCCGCTTGTGCCCGAAGAGGTCGCCCAGCTTGCCTGCCGTGATCAGGAATACCGCAAGAGCAAGAAGGTAACCGCTGGTGATCCACTGCAGGTCGGACAGCGACGCCTTCAGTTCGACCTGGATCACCGGGTTCGCGATGGCCACGACCGTGCCGTCGAGCATGACCATGATCACGCCGAGCGAGACGGCGAGCAGCGTGAGCCATGGATGCCCCTGGCCTCGTCCTGGAGGCGCGTCGGCGTCCACCGATACGGCTTGAGTCATGGAGATTCCCCCTTAGCACCACTGTGTCGACCGGCAGCAATTTATGTCAGTCGATGACAGATGACAAATCCTTTTATCCGACATACGGTGACATCTGAGAGTTTGTGAACCGGCAGTTTCGAGGAGGTGACCGCCGTGGGTCTACGCGAACGCAAGAAGCAGCGGACGCGGGACGCCCTGATCGACGCGGCCCTCGACCTCTTCCTCACCAGGGGCTACGAGGCGACGACGATCGACCAGATCGCCGCCGAGGTGGAGGTCTCGCCCAGGACCTTCTTCCGGTACTTCGCTTCCAAGGAGGACGTGGCGCTCTCGCTGACCGCCGACGAGCAGCGGATGCTCCTCGCGGAGCTGGCCGCACGCCCCGCGTCGGAGTCGCCGTTCACGGCGCTGTGCCAGGCGATGCGCTCGTTGCTGCAGATCCTACGAGAGGCGGATGAGACGGAGGCAGGCAGGTACCTGCGTTGCCAGAGGGTCGTGCACTCCACGCCCGCCCTGCTCGCCGGGACCATGCGGCTGGTCAAGGAGAACGAGCGCAGGCTGGTCGCCGAGGTGGCCCGCAGGCTCGGAGCGGACCCGTGCGACCTTCAGCCGCAGTTCATCGTGGCCGTCTTCGTCAGCGTGGCCCTCGCCTGCTTCGACGAGCGCACGCAGGACCCCGCCGTGCTGGCGCGGCGGCTGGAGGACCTGCTCGCGCTGGCCGAGCGATCCCTGTGTCCCGGCTGGGACCTGCCCGTACGCTCCGGGGCGGCCGAGCCCGCCTCGACCGCGGGCTGACGCCGCGGCACGTCCTCACAGGAGCACGACGCACCCGCGCTCGCGCAGCGGATGGACGCAGGCGGGGACCTCGTCGAACTTGATCCAGCGCAGGTCGAGCTTTTCCAGCCGCGGCAGCTCCGCCAGCCCGCCGGGCAGCGTGGTGAGGCGGGTCGCCCGCAGGTCGAGGTGGGTCAGCTCGGTCAGGCGTACGACGGAGTCGGGCAGCCGTTCCATGGGGTTGCCACGCAGGTCCAGGTGACGCAGCGCGCGCAGCCCTCCGATCGCCTCGGGCAGCGCGGTGAGCCGGTTGTTCCTGAGGTGCAGCTCGCGCAGCCCGGTCAGGCGGCCGACGGCCTCCGGCAGCGTGGCCAGCCGGTTGTCGTGGACGCGCAACTCGTGCAGGCCGGTCATGTCGCCGATCGCCTCGGGCAGCGCGGCCAGCCGGTTCTCCGCGAGGTTGAGGTAGCCGAGCCGGTCGAGCCGTCCCAGTGAGGCGGGCACCGACGTGAACCCGTTGTCGCTCAGGTAGAGGTAGTCGGTGAGGCAGGGCAGGTCGCCGATCTCCGCCGGCACCTCGCGCAGCCGGTTGTGCCCCAGGTCGAGCATGCGCAGCTCGCGGAGGCGGCCGAGGCCGGGAGGAAGGTCCGCGATCTCGTTCTCCGCCAGGATGAGCGACCGCAGCCGGCTCAGCCCCCACAGCGCGTCCGGCACCGCGGTCAGGGCGTTGCGCCCGGCGCCGAGGTGTTCGAGCGAGACGAGACGGCCGAGCTCGGGCGGGAGGGCCGTGATCCGGTTGCCGTAGAGCAGCAGGACCCGCAGCCGCTCCAGGCGCCCGATCCAGCCGGGCAACGTCGTGAGCGCGTTTCCCTCGAGGTCGATGTGGCGCAGCGTCGCCATGTCGCCCACGGCGGCGGGCAGCGACGGCAGCCCCGCGCCGGGCGCCACCAGGGCGACGGGCACATCGCCGGCGAACCGGACGGCGCCCGCGGGCGCCCAGCCGGGTTCTGGCACACCGGGCTCGGGCACTCGGGGTTCGGGCACGGGAGCCGACTCTACAGACGACCTCCACACCCCCGCGCACCGGCCGATCGGTGAACGTTTCATCGGGATGCGGCGGCCCAGGTGAGGGCCCGCGGCGGGAGATCGCGCTGGTCCGGTGGCACACCATGCCGAACCGGTTCAGTGAGGGGTGGGCCCGTCGATGGCGACGCGGGAGCCGTCTCCTGTACGGCCCCGGCTCCCCCTGCCTATGGTGCGTCCGGCGCTTCCATCGGTGCCGATCCCCCACCCGAGGTACAGAATGAGAACACGTTTCATCGCCGCGGGCGCGGCACTCCTCGCCCTCCTGATGTCGGTGATCGCGATGACCCAGAACGCGCAGGCCGCTACCGGACTCCACGTCAGCGGCACGAAGATCCTCGAAGCCAACGGGAACCAGTTCATCATGCGGGGCACCAGCCACGCACACACCTGGTATCCGAGCCAGACGAGCTCGTTCGCGAACATCAAGTCCCTGGGCGCGAACACGGTCCGCGTGGTGCTGAGCGGCGGCCGCTGGACGGCCAACTCGGCGAGCGACGTCGCCAACGTCATCTCGCTGTGCAAGCAGAACCGGTTAATCTGCGTGCTCGAGAACCACGACACCACCGGCTACGGCGAGCAGAGCGGCGCGTACACGCTCGACCAGGCGGTCGACTACTGGGTCGGCCTCAAGAGCGTGCTGACCGGCCAGGAGAACTACGTCGTCATCAACATCGGCAACGAGCCGTACGGCAACAACAGCCCCTCCGCCTGGACCAGCGCGACCAAGAGCGCGATCAGCAGGATGCGGGCGGCCGGATTCCAGCACCTGCTGATGGTCGACGCGCCGAACTGGGGCCAGGACTGGCAGTTCGTCATGCGTGACAACGCCGCCTCGGTCTTCGACAGCGACCCCCAGAAGAACACCGTCTTCTCGATCCACATGTACGGCGTCTTCGACACGGCGGCCGAGGTCACCGGCTACCTCCAGGCGTTCCAGACCGCCGGCCTGCCGCTGGTGATCGGCGAGTTCGGCAACATGCACTCGGACGGCGACCCGGACGAGGACACGATCATGTCGCAGGCCCAGTCGCGGGGCGTCGGCTACCTCGGCTGGTCGTGGAGCGGCAACGGCGGCGGGGTCGAATACCTCGACCAGGTGACGAACTTCAACGTCAGCCAGCTCACCTCGTGGGGCCAGCGGCTCTTCAACGGCGCCAACGGCATCAAGTCGACCGCCAAGGAGGCGACGATCTACAGCGGCCAGCCGCCGGTGAGCCCGTCCCCCAGCCCGTCCGCCTCCCCCAGCGCCTCGCCGAGCGCGTCCCCGAGCCCGAGCCCCAGCCCGTCCCCGAGCGGCGGCGCAAAGGGCTGCTCGGCGACGTACAAGGTCGCCAACCAGTGGAGCGGCGGCTTCCAGGGCGAGGTGACCGTCAAGGCCGGCTCCAGCGCGATCTCCGGCTGGACCGTGACCTGGACGTACGCCAACGGCCAGACGATCACCCAGGTGTGGAACGCCACGGTGACGTCGAGCGGATCGTCGATCACCGCCAAGAACGTGAGCTACAACGGCGGTCTCGGCGCCGGAGCGTCCACCTCGTTCGGGTTCCTCGGCTCCTGGAACGGCACCAACGCGGTGCCGGCGGTGAGCTGCACCGCGAGCTGAGACGCCTCACCACGGCCGGGCGCGCTTCCCGCGCCCGGCCTCCGCGTGTCAGCGCGCGGCCCGGCGGGGCGTGCCGGGGGAATCAGTTGAGCAGGGGGTCGTCGGGGAAGGTGGCGACCAGTGCGAGGTCCCCCTTCTGCCTGCGCAGCACGGTGCGCCACAGCGTGGCCGGGTTCGGGTGGAAGGTGTCCCCCGGCTCGGAGTCCACGACGTACCAGGCGCCCTCCTGGAGCTCGTTCTCGAGCTGTCCGGCGGTCCAGCCCGCGTAGCCCGCGAAGATCCGCATCTGGGAGATCTCCCCCGCCAGGATCTCCGGGGGCGCGTCGAGGTCCACCGTGCCGAGGCGCGAGACCGCCGCCCTGCCCTGCAGCCGGCGCCAGCCCAGCGGCTCCTCGCCGCTGAGCACGACGGCGAGCGCGAGCGCGCTGTCCGTCTGCACCGGGCCGCCCTCGAACAGCACCGGAGGACCCGTGACCAGGGCGTCCCAGGACGGTAAGACCTGGGTCACGGCGATCTCGCTGGGCCGGTTGAGCACCACACCCAAGGTGCCGCCGTCCTCGTCGTGCTCCAGGACGAGCACCACGCTACGCCGGAAGTTGGGGTCGTCGAGCAGTGGCGTCGCTACAAGCAACCCGCCGACGTAGATCGCCTCCGCCATACATCCCATCATGAGGGAGGATTGCGGATTCGTGTACGCCGACCCCGGTTTGCCGCGTCATATTACTTACCGTGACAGCGACGTCACTGCTCTGGAACCGGTCTAGGCCTCGGTGAAGCCGCGCGCCCTGCCGCCGGCCGATTCCCGTACGGCCGCCGCCACCGCGTTGGCCACGTCGGGGTGGAAGACGCTGGGAATGATGTAGTTGGGGCCGAGTTCCTCGCTCGTCACGACCGCGGCCAGCGCGCGGGCCGCCGCGAGGAGCATCTCCGGCGTGACGCCGTCCGCCTGGGCGTCGAGCAGGCCGCGGAACACGCCCGGGAACGCCAGCACGTTGTTGATCTGGTTGGGGTAGTCCGACCGGCCCGTGGCCACGACCGCGGCGTGCTCGCGGGCGTCGTCCGGGGAGACCTCCGGCTCGGGGTTGGCCAGCGCGAACACCACCGCGTCCTGCGCCATGGCGGCGACGTCGTCCCCGGTGAGGATCCCCGGCGCGGAGACGCCGATGAAGACGTCGGCGCCCTTGACCGCGCCGCGGAGGTCGCCGCCGTACCCCTCGCTGTTGGTGTGCTCGGCGATCCAGCGCAGCGAGTCGTCGAGGTCGTCGCGGCCGAGGTGCACCGCCCCGCGGTAGTCGCAGACGACGACGTTCCGCGCCCCGGCCGCCAGTAGCAGGCGCAGGACGGCGGTGCCGGCCGCGCCGGCGCCGGCCATCGCGATCCGCACCTCGGATAGCTCCTTGCCGACGACCTTCAGCGCGTTGGTCAGCGCGGCGAGCACGCAGATGGCGGTGCCGTGCTGGTCGTCGTGGAAGACCGGGATGTCGAGCAGCTCACGCAGTCGCCGCTCCACCTCGAAGCAGCGCGGCGCCGAGATGTCCTCCAGGTTGATGCCGCCGAAGCCGGGCGCGATGGCCCGAACGGTCGCGACGATCTCGTCCACGTCCTGGGTGTCGAGGCAGATGGGCCAGGCGTCGATGCCGGCGAACCGCTTGAACAGGGCGGCCTTGCCCTCCATCACCGGCAGTGCGGCGGCGGGGCCGATGTTGCCGAGGCCGAGGACGGCCGAGCCGTCGGTGACGACGGCGACCGAGTTCCGCTTGATCGTGAGGCGGCGGGCGTCCTCGGGGTTGCGCGCGATCGCCAGGCTGACCCGCGCCACGCCCGGGGTGTACGCCATCGACAGCTCGTCGCGGTTGCGCAGGGGGACCTTCGACTGCATCTCGATCTTGCCGCCGAGGTGCATGAGGAAGGTCCGGTCGGAGACCTTGTGGATCGCGACGCCCTCGACCGCGCCGAGGCTGTCGACGATCGCCTGCACATGGTCGGCGTCCTTGGCCGCGCACGTCACGTCGATGCGGAGCTTCTCGTGACCGGCGTTGGTCACGTCGAGGGCGGTCACCACGCCGCCCGCGTTCTCCACCGCGTGGGTGAGCAGGCTGACCGCCTTGCCCCCTGCGGGCACCTCGAGGCGCACGGTGATCGAGTAGGACACGCTGGGCACGGTGGCCACGTCTATCCGCTCCTTTGCGGGGTGTTGCCTGGCCGTGCTCTCCCGGCTGCTCCAGTGGGGCGCGGCCTCCGCGTGGCGGCCACGCTCGCGCATCCGGCTGGACGGCTCATGGGTGCTATCCATCGTGCCATCCCCGGCGGGGTGTTTCAGCCCGTGCCCATGCTGTCCCGCCACGCGCCGTGCCCGGCCCGCACGCCGCCGCGGCGCAGGGGCGGGGCGGGCGCGGGCGGGAACAGGTCAGAAAAGCGCGCTGGCCAGCGCCCTGCGCGCCCGCGACACCGACGGGTCGTCGGCGGGCAGGGCGTCGAACAGCCCCAGCAGGTGGACCCGCGCCTTGTCCCTGTCGGCGCCCCGGATGCGACGCACGAGCGCGACGAGCCGGTCGAACGCCTCGTCCACCTGGCCGTTCACCATCTCCAGGTCGGCGGCCTGGGTCTGCACGTCCACGTCGTCGGCGTTCTCGGCGGCCCGGCGCAGCACGTCGGCCGGGTCGAGGTCCTGCGTGCGCCGCAGCAGGCCGACCCCCGCGAGGCCGATCTTCGCGCCCTCGTCCGACGGCGACCTCGCCAGCAGGCGCTCGTACGCCGCGGCCGCGGCGTCCAGGTCGCCCTTCTCCACGGCCTGCTCGGCCGCCAGAAGCTCGGGGTCGACCAGCGGCTCGGCGGGCTGCCCCTCCTCGCCCGGCGCGGCCAGCTCCACGCCGAGCTGCTCGAACACCTGCGCCAACGCCTGCCGGAGCTGCGCCTCCGGCAGCGGGCCCTCGAACAGGGGCATGAGCTGCCCCTGGAAGGCCAGGTAGACGGTGGGCACCGCGCGCATCCGCAGCGCCTGGGCGAGCTGCGGGTCGGCCTCCACGTCCACCCTGGCCAGCACCCACGCGCCCGCCGCCTCCGCGGCCAGCTTCTCCATCACGCCGCTGAACTGCCGGACCTGCTCGGCCCTGCTCACCGTCGCCTCGACGATCACGGGAACGCTCAGGGAGCGCTCCACCACCTCGGCGTTGAAGGTGGCCGAGGTCACCTCGATGACGTCCGCCGAGGCGGCTCCGGACGGCCCGGCGGCCTCACGCCGCGCCTGGGCCTCGAGTGCCTGCTTGCGCGCGCCGAGGTCCACGGCGCCGTAGAGCGATCCAGGTCGAGAGAACTCCGCTGCCATACCCCCAATCCTGCCGTACCCGCCCGCGTGATCCGTGCCATCCCCGCCGCCTTCCTCCGCGATCGGAGCGGGCCGCCGCCCGCCGTAGGGTGAACGACGCACAATTCGCCATACGGAGGGAGCAGGACATGGCAGTGGAACGCGTCGGCCCGCCGACCGTCGCCGGTGAGCGCGAGATGCTGCGCGCGTTCCTCGACTACCACCGGGCCACGCTCGCGCTGAAGTGCGACGGCCTGTCGGACGAGGAGCTGCGCCGCAGGTCGATGCCGCCTTCGACGCTCTCGCTGCTCGGCCTGGTCAGGCACATGGCCGAGGTCGAGCGCGCGTGGTTCCGCCGTGTGATCGGCAAGGAGGACGTGCCGCTCGTCTGGTCGGAAGAGGGCGACTACCAGGCGGCGTACGACCCGAGCGGGTCCACCGGCGCGGAGGCGTTCGCCGCCTGGCAGGCCGAGGTCGAGCACTCCCGCAGGATCGAGCGCGCGGCCGAGTCGCTCGACGTCACCGCCTACGCGCCCCGGTGGGGCGAGGAGGTGTCGCTGCGGCTGGTGATGCTGCACATGATCCACGAGTACGCCCGGCACAACGGCCACGCCGACTTCCTGCGTGAGGGCGTCGACGGGGCCGTGGGCGTCTGAGGCCGGGCACCCCTGTTCTTCAGCCGACCGGGCCCTGGACGGTCCTGCGCTCGGTACGGAAGATCAGCGTCGTCTCCAGATGGACAATCTCCGGGCGGACCAGGATGCGCTCGAGGATCAGGCGATGCAGGTGATCGGCGTCGGGCACCGCGACGTGCACCAGGAAGTCCTGCGGGCCGGCCACGTGGAACAGCGCGATCGTCTCGGGGAGCCCGAGCACGAACGCCCGCAGCGGATCCACGAGCTGGCTGGTGTGGGGCCGCACGCGCAGCGCCAGCAGCGCCTCCAGCGGCCGTCCGAGCGCCTGCGTGTCGACCTCCGCGCGAAAGGCCGTGATCAGGCCGCGCCGGCGCAGTGACCGCACGCGTTCGAGAGCGGTGGAGGGGGCGACGCCGACCCGCTCGGCGAGGTCCTTGTTGGGCAGCCGTGCGTCCTTCTGCAACAGCTCCAGGATCTTCCTGTCGGTCGAATCCAGTTCGGTGCTCACTGCCTGATTCCCTCGATCGATTCGGCGAATATGGCGGACGGGCGTCCGATCCGGCCATCATCCCGGCATGACCCCGAATCATGCCTGGGACATCGACGACTTCGTCAACGCCGCCGAGGTGACCGTGCGGGGCCTCGCCGCGTACGTGCGGGAGAGCCAGGACGGGGCGGCGCCGGTGATCCGCCGCAGGCCGCCCGGGGAACTGGCCGGACGGCTCGGGCTCGCCCGCTGGATCCGGGAGGGCGGCATGACCCCGGAGAGCTACCGGGAGTGGCTGGACGCCTATCTCGCGGAGGGCACTCGACTGCACCACCCGGCCTACCTCGCCCACCAGACGGCCGCGCCCGACTTCCCCGCCGCGCTGGCCGACTTCGTCCACGGCGCGATCAACAACCCCATGGCGATCTACGAGATGGGGGCCGCGGCGGCGACGGTCGAGTTCGAGGTGCTGCGCTGGATGCTCGGCAAGGTCGGCTTCCCCGAGGGCGGCGGCGTGCTCACCCACGGCGGGTCGCTGGCCAACCTGACCGCGCTGCTCGCCGCGCGGGCCGCCGCCGCGCCGGACGCGTGGACCGAGGGCGTGCCCGGCGACCTCGCCCTCCTCGCGCCGCCGTCGGCGCACTACTCGATCACGCGGGCGGCGGCGATCCTCGGCCTCGGCGAGCGCGCGGTCGTGCCGCTCGACGTGGACGACCTGGGCAGGATCGACGTGGCCCGGCTGCCCGAAGGGCTCGACCGGGCGCGGCGGGCCGGCCGCCGGCCGATGGCCCTGGTCGCGGCCGCCTGCGCCACCGGCACCGGCCTGTACGACGACCTGCGGCCCATCGGCGAGTTCTGCGCCGAGCACGGCCTGTGGTTCCACGTGGACGGCGCGCACGGAGCGTCGGCGCTGCTCAGCGAGGCGCATCGGCACCTGCTCGACGGCGTCGAGCTGGCCGATTCCGTCATCTGGGACGCGCACAAGATGCTGCGCACCGCAGGCCTCGCGGCGGCCGTGCTCGTCCGGCGCGAGGGCGACCTGGACGCCGCGTTCCGGCAGCGGGCCAGCTACCTGTTCTACGGCGACCAGGGGTTCGACCTGATCGGCAGGACCGTGGAGTGCACCAAGGCCGCGCTCGGGCTGAAGGTCTTCCTCAACCTGGCCTGGCGGGGTGAGCACGGCCTCGGCGAGCACGTGGCGCGGCGGTACGCCACCGCGCACCGCTTCTGGGAACTGGCCCGCGAGCGGCCCGGCTTCCACTGCCCGTACGAGCCGGAGAGCAACATCGTCTGCTTCCGGTGGGGCGACGGCGACCAGGCCGCGATTCGCGAGACCCTGCTGGAGGAGGGCTCCTTCCACCTCACCTCGGCCGAGCTCGGGGGCGTCCGCCACCTGCGGGTGACGGTCATGGCCCCGGCCACCGACGACAAGACCCTGGAGGCCCTCCTCGACCGCGTCGCCGCCCTGTCCTGACTCTGGAAACCGCCTGGCCGGACTCTAGAAGGCGGCGGGCTCGGAGTAGGTGCCCCACTCCTCGCGCAGGACGTCGCAGATCTCGCCCAGCGTGGCCTCGGCCCGTACGGCCTCCAGCATGGGCGGGATCATGTTGTCGTCGCCCTTGGACGCGGTCCGCAGGGCGGCCAGCGCCGCGTCGACGGCCGCCTGGTCCCGCGCGGCGCGCCGCTCGGCCAGCACCCTGCGCTGCTCGACCTCGACCTCGTGGCTGATCCGCAGGATCTCCAGCGGCTGCTCCACGGTCGCCGTGTGGCAGTTCACGCCGACGATCCGCTTGTCGCCCTTCTCCAGCTTGCGCTGGTAGTCGAAGGCCGACTCGGCGATCTCCGACATGAACCAGCCGTCCTCGATGCCCCGCAGGATGCCGGCGGTCATCGTGCCGTCGCCGCCCATCTCCCGGATCCTCGCGAAGATCTTCTCCGCCTCGGCCTCCAGCCGGTCGGTCAGCGCCTCGACATACCAGGACCCGCCCAGCGGGTCGACGACGTTGACGACCTCCGTCTCCTCCATGATCACCTGCTGGGTGCGGAGCGCGATCTCGGCGGCCTTCTCCGACGGCAGCGCGAGCACCTCGTCCAGCGCGTTGGTGTGCAGCGAGTTGGTGCCGCCGAGCACGGCCGCCAGCGCCTCGATCGCCGTGCGGACGACGTTGTTGTCCGGCTGCTGCGCGGTCAGCGAGACCCCCGCCGTCTGGGTGTGGAAGCGCAGCCACTGCGCCTTCTCGGTGCGCGCGCCGTACACGTCGCGCATCCAGCGGGCCCAGATGCGCCGCGCGGCGCGGAACTTCGCGATCTCCTCGAAGAAGTCGATGTGCGCGTCGAAGAAGAACGACAGGCCCGGCGCGAACACGTCCACGTCGAGTCCGCGCGACAGACCGAGCTCGACGTAGCCGAAGCCGTCCGCGAGCGTGAAGGCCAGCTCCTGCGCGGCCGTGGCCCCCGCCTCGCGGATGTGGTATCCCGACACCGACAGCGGCTTGTACGCGGGGATCTCGGCGGCGCAGAACTCCATCAGGTCGCCGATCAGCCGCAGGTGCGGCTCGGGTGCGAACAGCCACTCCTTCTGCGCGATGTACTCCTTGAAGATGTCCGTCTGGAGCGTGCCGTTGAGCCTCCCCACCGGCACGCCCTGCCGCTCGGCCGCGACCACGTACATGCAGAAGATCGGTACCGCGGGCCCGCTGATGGTCATCGACGTGGTGACCTCGCCGAGCGGGATGCCGTCGAACAGCAGGTCCATGTCGAGGGCCGAGTCGATCGCCACGCCGCAGTGGCCCACCTCGCCGAGCGAGCGGGGGTCGTCGGAGTCGCGGCCCATCAGCGTCGGCATGTCGAACGCCACCGACAGGCCGCCGCCGCCGGCGCCGAGGATCATCTTGTAGCGCTCGTTGGTCTGCCTGGCGTTGCCGAACCCGGCGAACTGCCGGATCGTCCAGGGACGGCCTCGGTATCCGGTCGCGTACAGGCCCCGGGTGAAGGGGAACTCCCCCGGCCAGCCGATGCGCCCGAACCTGGGATCGTCGCCGGGCGGCCCGTAGACGGGGTCCACCTCCAGCCCCGACAGGGTCCGGAACTCACGGTCCCGCTTGAAGGCGGCGTCGTACCGCGCCTGCCAGCGGGCCCTGCCCGCCTCGATCGCCGCCGCGCTCACCTGGGCACTCGTCGCATCCGGCTCCATGCACCCTCCCCGGGTCTCACTCTCCGAGAAGATACTAGGACGTCCTAGTAAATTCGGCCACCACCGCCCCCCGGACGTCACGGCACGACCACCCGCCTCCGCGCCGTTCATGTCACACGTTGGTCGCGAATTGTCACGGACCTTTGACAGAGCCAGGAAATCTTCAAACATGGTCAGCGCCCTTGAAGTCCACACGGAGGTGGATGTGAAGCGCTTGACAGTCGTCGCCGCGACCGCGGCGATGGTGGCGGCAACCCTCGCCATACCCGCGCAGGCCGTACCAGCGGCCGCCGGGTCGGCGGCCCAGACCGAATACGTGGTTTTGTACAAGGAAGGCGCGGCCGCGGCGGACGCCCAGAAGGCGATCGAAGCGGCGGGCGGCAGCGTCATCAGGGTGAACACCGAGGTCGGGCTGGCCACGGTCAGCACCGCCAATCCCGACTTCGCGGCCGCCCTGCAGGGCGCCGCGGTCATCGAGGGGGTCGCCCGCAACCGCGTGATCGGCAGCGCGCCGGACGACGCGAAGGCGTCCGCCGCCGCGAAGAAGGCCATGGAGAAGGCGGCCAAGAGCAAGGCCGTGGAGAAGGAGGGCCGGGGCGGCGCCACGGGCCCCAAGTGGGGTCGCAACGTCAAGGACGAGCCGCTCGCCGACCTGCAGTGGGACATGAAGCAGATCCACGCGGACCAGGCCCACAGGTTCGAGCAGGGCGACAAGGGCGTCCTCGTCGGCATCCTCGACACCGGCGTCGACGGCTCGCACCCCGACATCGCGCCCAACTTCGACCGCAGGCTGAGCCGGAACTTCACGGTCGACCTGCCCGCCGACGCCAACGGCACCGTGATCGACGGGCCGTGCGAGGAGGACCCCGACGGCTCCTGCACCGACCCGAACGACGTGGACGAGGACGGTCACGGCACCCACGTCGCCTCGTCGATCGCCGCGCCCATCAACAAGCTGGGCATCTCGGGCGTCGCGCCGAAGGTGACGATCGTGAACCTGCGGGCCGGCCAGGACTCGGGCTACTTCTTCCTCCAGCCCACCGTCGACGCCCTCACCTACGCGGGCGACATCGGCGTCGACGTGGTCAACATGAGCTACTACATCGACCCGTGGCTGTTCAACTGCGCCGACAACCCGGCCGACAGCCCCGAGGAGCAGGTCCAGCAGCGGCTGTACATCGCCGCCACCCAGCGGGCGATCAACTACGCCTACGCGCGCGGCGTGACGCTCGTCAGCGCGGCGGGCAACGAGGCGATCGACTACACCAAGACGAACGTCGACTCCGGCAGCCCCGACTACGCCACCTTCCCCGGCCAGCAGACGGAGCGGACCCGGACCATTCCCCCGTCCTGCGTCTCGCTGCCGAACGAGTCCGAGCACGTGATCGCGGTCTCCTCGACCGGGATCAGCAAGCGGAAGGCCTACTACTCGAGCTACGGCAACGGCTACATCGACGTGGCCTCGCCCGGTGGCGACGTGTACGACACCCCCGGCAACACGAGGGACATAACCAAGGCCACGCTCTCGGCCTATCCCAAGGCGCTCGCCGTCGCCAACGGCGAGATCGACGAGAACGGCGACCCGACGGTGCCGTATGTGGTGAAGGACTGCAAGGGCTCGGTCTGCGCCTACTACCAGTACCTGCAGGGCACCTCGATGGCCTCGCCGCGCGCGGCCGGCGTCGCGGCGCTGATCGTCAGCCGGTACGGCCAGCGCGACCGCGCCCGCGGCGGCCTCACGATGGACCCGGACAAGGTGGAGGCGATCCTCAAGGGCACGGCCACCAGGACGGCCTGCCCGAACCCGCCCGCCTACACCTACACCCGCCATCTGCTGGACGGCACCACGGCGACCGCCACGCACACCTGTGAGGGCACCGCCGACAACAACGGCTTCTACGGCAGGGGCATCGTCGACGCCCTGCGCGCCGTCGGCCGCTGAGCCGAGCTGACCGGTGGCGCATCCGTGCGCCTGTGCTCACCGGGGTAGGCGCGCGTGCGCCTACCCCGGACCGGTGACGCACCCATGCGGTGGTGCGTCACCGGCCCACCCGGGCGGCGCGGACCAGGAGCCGCCGCACTGGACGAGACCTCGGCCGAGTCCGAACTGCCGGCCCTCGTCCGGGGCTCGTTGACGACGCCGGCGACAGGGCCGCGTCAGGAGCTGAAGTCGCCCGCGGCGACGCGCAGGGTCCTGAGCAGGCCGAACATCTCGTCCAGCTCGGCCTCGTCGTACATGCCCAGGCAGAAACCCGCGTTCATCAGGTCGGCCGTGGCCCGCCGCACGATGTCCCGGCCCTCGTCGGTGATCTCGGCGAGCACGCCGCGGCCGTCCCGCGGGTTGCGCATGCGACGGACCAGACCGGCCCGTTCGAGGCGGTCCACGGTGTTGGTCACGCTCGTCGGGTGCACCATCAGCCGCTCGCCGATCTTCGACAGCGGCAGCGACCCGGCCCGGCTGAACGTGAGCAGCACGAGCGCCTCATACCTGGCGAAGGTCAGGTCGTACGGCTTGAGCAGCGTGTCCAGTTGCGCCAGCAGGATCTGATGGGCTCTCATGATCGAAGTCACGGCGGCCATGGCGGACGACGGCCCGAACGTCGAACGCCAGGTCTCGGCCGCCCGCTCGATCGGGTCGAACGGGAGCTTGAGCGGCCGGGGGCCACCCGTGGGCGGCGGCTCTGAGCTGGGCGGAACGGACACAGCGATATACGGTAGCGCGACGTCCGCCAAGATCGACCGGCGCACCGAGCGTAACCGGATTCATTCCTTGACCCCAGAACTCCCCCCGTACGGGTCACGCTCCGTTATGGTTGCCACGTCGAAAGGTGAGGCGGCGGCAAACCCGGCGGCACGGGGAACCCCGTCTGCTAGAGGACGTCTCGCGGACGGGGGTCCGCGGGGGACGCGTCCGACGGCGGGCGAGGCGAGGCCGGCCGGCGAACCAGCGCCACGGGGAACGGCGTGGGTTCGCGCACCGCTCACACAGACACGGGGGAGATTCTCAATGGACAGCATCGCTGTCCCGGCGCCGCATGCGCGCCGGACTTCGGCGGCGTGGCCAGGGGCCGCGCCCTGCTGTGGGTGAGCATAGGGGCGGTTCACGCGGTGAGCTGAGACACGGCGCGCTGGTCGCGGCGACCGTGCTGTTCGTGCTTGCGCTCGTCGCCGCGTGGAGCGTCCTCATTCCCGGTTTCATGGACTGGGATGACATAGTGGCGGCCGTCATCGGCTCGCTGCGCCTGACGGGGCCGCTCGGAGCCGCGTTCGCGGCCTGGGTCGCGTTCCGCAGGCGCCGCGCGGAGAAGGGCCGTGTCCTGACGCCGTGGCGGGCCGCCAGAGCGCCGCTGTCGATCATCGCGGTCGTCACCGGCTCCTTCGGGGCCACCGTGCTGCTGCTCGGGCTGCGCGCCGCGCTGACCGGGCAGGGCGGGCCGCTGCTGCCCGGCGGTCTCGCGATGTCCGTCGCCGGGCTGGGGCTGTACGTCGTGATCGGCTGGATCCTGGGCTGGCTCGTGCCGGTCGTCGTCGTCCCGCTGATCGCGGGCGCCGGCACGTTCGGGCTGTTCACCTGGCTGGCCACCGGGCCCAACTGGGCCGACCGGCTCGCGCCCGCCACCGGGGAGCCGTACGACCTGCTCTCCGGGGTCAGCGAGAGCGCCTACGCGGACCAGACGCTGTGGCTGCTGGGCCTCAGCACCGCGCTGCTCCTCGGGTGGGTGGCCCTGGTGACCCGGCGGACGCTGGCGCTGGCCGCCGCGGTGATCGCCGTGCTGGCCGCCGGGACCGGCGCGGCGCGGCTCGTCACCGTGCCGCGAACGATGCAGGTGAGCGAACGCCTCGTCTGCCAGGAGTGGCCGATCAGCGTCTGCGTGCACCCGGCGCTGCGCGGGGGCCTGGCCGAGCTCGCCACTGTGTTCACCAAGCTCGCGATGAAGCTGGACGGCACGCCGGCCGCCTTCAAGAGGGTCGAGCAACGGGCGTACGGCGAGGAGGGCTCGGCGGGGCCGGGAGTTGTCGTCGTCCACATCGACGACCTCGGGTCCGGGTACGCCCAGCGGGCGGCCACCGAGTTCCTCGACCGCCTGGCCCGCCCCTGCCCGGGAACCGTGGCCGCGGGCTACCGGGCCATCGTCGTCGCCTGGCTGCGGAATGTCTCGCTGCCCGGCGGACCGCTGCGCGAGCACCGCGAAGCGTCCGTCTGGTTCTCGGAACTGAGCGACGCCCAGCGGCACGACTGGCTGCGCATGTTCTACTCCGACTTCGTCTCCTGCGGCCTGCAGGCCAAGCACTTCGGCGGCGGCACCCGGCTCGCCGACCCCGTCGCCTCGGGCTATCCGGTGAACCCCACTCCCGCGTACGCGCCGGAGTATCCGGTCGAGCCGACCCCTGCGGGTACTGCCGTCGCCACCGGCCTGCCGGCCGGACCCGACCCCGGCTGGGAGCGGGGCACGGACCCGAGCGGCGGCGAGACCGGTCCGGGATGGACCGGCCCGAGTCCGTCCGCCCCGGTGTGGCCGTCTCCCGCCGCGAGCCCCGCAGACCAGGATCCGGCGGGTCAGGGCCCGATGGGGCGAGGTCCGATGGGGCAGGGTCCGGCGGGTCAGGGTCCGATGGGGCGGGGTCCGATGGGGCGGGGTCCGGCGGGTCAGGGTCCGATGGGCCGCGCGGGTTATCCGGGTCCGTGGGACACGCCGAACGGCGAAGGCGCGCGGAGAGGCGGTCCCTGGGCCCCCGGCCCGGGACGGTCGCCGCACCCCTGGCGGCCCGGAAGGACCGGCAGGCCCGGTGACACCGCGTCCCCGGACCGGCCGGGTGCGCCCGGCGGGCAGGCACGGCCCGGCGAGAGCCCCTCACCCGTCCAGGAGCGGCCCGGCCGTCCACAGGCACGGCCCGGCGGCGGCCCCGGCGCGAGCCCGTCACCCGTCCAGGAGCACCGGCCCGGCCGCCCGCAGTCCGGCGGCCCGGTCCCCGGCAGCGACGGGCACGACAGGCGTCCCGGACGCACCGCACGCGTCGGGGGACGCGGCGACGATCACGACGGCGGTCGTGACAGCGGCCGTGACGGCGGTCGCACGGACGGCGGCCGACCTGCCACGGGCGACACCGACAGCCCCCAGGACGACCCCGGCGTGGCGGGCGTCCCCGGCACGCTCCTGGCCCCCGCCGCATAGCGCCCTCGGGGTGAGCGAGCGGCGGAGGGCCCGTATGGCTACCGGGCCGGACGAAAGGCGGGTTTGGGAGGGCCGAAGCACGGTCTGCGGGCAGAAACGATCATGCCGGGCGTGAGATCGCGGGAATACCGGGAAGATTCCCCCCGTGGACCGTCAGACTCGACCCTCGTTCGCGCCGGCCGACTCCGGCGCCGCCGCCACCGACGCCACGGCGAGCGCCGCGGCCCCCGCACGCCGCTCCCGGCGCGGCTGGCGGGTGCTCGCCGGCCTGCTGTTCGTGGTCCTGCTGCTCGTGGTCGGCGCCCGGCTGACCTGGTCCTGGCTCAACCCGCTGGGCGAGCAGACCATCGACCGCAGCGGCCCCGCGCTGCTCAGGTCGGTGCAGAACCTGAGCCGCTTCGAGGCCGCGACCGGCGACTTCCAGGTCATCGTCGACCTGGAGAAGGACGCGAAGTTCCTGCCCGACGCCATCAAGGGCAGCCGCACGCTCTTCGTGGGCGCCGGCCACGTGGACGCCTACGTGGACTTCTCGTCGCTGCCCAAGGACGCCTTCACGGTTTCCCCCGACCGCACGGCGGTGACGGTGCGGCTGCCGCACGCGGAGCTGGAAAAGCCCAACCTCGACAACAAGCGGTCGTACGTCTTCGCCCAGGAGCGGGGCATCTTCGACCGGATCTCCGACTTCCTGTCGTCGTCGCCGCAGAACCAGCAGGAGCTCTACGTACTGGCCGAACGCAAGATCGCCGACGCGGCCACCGCCAGCGATCTGCGCTCCCGGGCCGACCAGAACGCCAAGGCCATGCTTGAGGGCATGCTGAAGTCCCTCGGCTTCACGACGATCACGGTCAAGTACGCCGGAGAGCCCTGACCCGTCGGCCGCCGCGACGCGAGAGCCGTACGACCTAACCCAGCGCGGCGATGAGGTCGTCGGCGGCGGCGTAGGGGTCGGTCTCCGCGCCGAGCAGCCGCTCGGCGAGCGCGTCCAGGCGGCCCGCGTGGAGCACGGCGAAGCGCGACCGGAGCTGGGCCAGCGCGATGGCCTCGATCTCGTCGCGGGCCCGCGCCAGCCGCCGCCTGCGAGCCTCGCCGGACTCCTCCAGGTATGCCTGGTGCTTGTCCAGCGCGGCCAGCAGGTCGTCGGCGCCCTCGCCCTTTGAGGCGACGGTCGTGACGATCGGGGGCCGCCACGGCGTCTCGACGAGGCCCGTCATGTTCCGCAGCTCCCGCACGGTCGTCTGGACGCCGTCGCGGTCGGCCTTGTTCACCACCAGGACGTCGGCGACCTCGAGGATGCCCGCCTTGGCGGCCTGAACGCCGTCGCCCATGCCCGGCGCGAGAATGACGACGGTCGTGTCGGCCAGGCGGGCGATCTCCACCTCGGCCTGCCCGACGCCGACCGTCTCGACGAGGATCACGTCGCACCCGGCGGCCTCCAGCACGCGTAGCGCCTGCGGCGTGGCCCATGCGAGACCGCCAAGGTGCCCCCGGCTCGACATGCTGCGAATGAAGACCTCGGGGTCGGTCGCGTGGTCCTGCATGCGTACGCGGTCGCCGAGCAGAGCGCCGCCGGTGAACGGGCTCGACGGGTCGACCGCCAGCACCCCCACCCTGCTGCCGCGCCTGCGGAACGCCCGGATGAGCATGCCGGTCGAGGTCGACTTGCCGACGCCGGGAGAGCCGGTCAGGCCGATGACCCTGGCGGTGTACGGCCGGGCGGTGCCGGTGGCGAGCTCGGCCATCGCCTCGCGCAGCGCACGGCTCGCCGCCGCGGACGCCGCCCGGTCTCCCCCGTCGGGGCCCGTGACGTTCACCGCGTTCTCCACGGCGTTCTCCACGAGCGAGATCAACCGCGCCACCGCGCGCGGCCGTCCCAGTCGCGCCTGGCCGACAAGCTCACGGACGTCCACCTGCGACTCCGATCAGGCGCCGGGCGCGGGAACTCGGATGATCAGCGCGTCGCCCTGGCCGCCGCCGCCGCACAGGCCGGCCGCGCCGAGGCCGCCGCCGCGCCTCTTCAGCTCGTGGGCCAGCGTCAGCACGATCCGGGCGCCGGACGCGCCGATCGGGTGACCGAGCGCGATGCCGCCGCCGTTGACGTTGACCTTGTCGAGCGGGACGCCGAGCTCCTTCGCCGACTGCAGCACGACCTGGGCGAACGCCTCGTTGATCTCCAGCAGGTCGAGGTCGTCGACGGTCAGCCCCTGCTTGGCCAGCGCCTGCTTGATGGCGTTGGCGGGCTGGGACTGCAGCGAGTTGTCCGGCCCGGCCACGTTGCCGTGCGCGCCGATCTCGGCCAGCCATTCGAGGCCCAGTTCCTCGGCCTTGGCTTTCGACATGACGACCACGGCGACGGCGCCGTCGGAGATCTGCGAGGCCGATCCGGCCGTGATGGTGCCGTCTTTGGTGAACGCCGGGCGCAGCTTCGACAGGGCCTCGACCGTGGTGTCCTTGCGGATGCCCTCGTCGGCGGAGAACAGCACCCGGTCATCCTGTGTTTCCCCCCCATGGCTACGCCCCACCGCCCCCTTTCGCTGCGGCAGCGGCACCGGGACGATCTCGTCGTCGAGCAGGCCCTTCTCCGTGGCCTCGGCGGCGCGCTGGTGCGACCGCGCGGAGAACTCGTCCTGCTCCTCCCGGGTCAGGCCGAGCCTGGCGTTGTGGTGCTCGGTGGACTCCCCCATCGCGATCTGGTCGAAGGCGTCGGTGAGCCCGTCGTAGGCCATCGCGTCCAGGATTCCGGCGCTGCCGTACTTCACGCCCTTGCGCAGGCCCGGCAGCAGGTGCGGCGCGTTGGTCATCGACTCCATGCCGCCCGCGACGACGATGTCGAACTCGCCCGCGCGGATGAGCTGGTCGGCCAGCGCGATCGCGTCGAGGCCCGACAGGCAGACCTTGTTGATGGTGAGGGAGGGCACGGTCATGGGGATGCCGGCCTTCACCGCCGCCTGGCGGGAGGGGATCTGACCGGCCCCGGCCTGGAGCACCTGCCCCATGATCACGTACTGGACCTGGTCCGGTGAGACGCCCGCCCGCTCCAGTGCCGCTTTGATCGCGATTCCGCCCAGTTCGACGGCGGACAGGTCGGAGAGCGAGCCGAGAAGCCGTCCGATCGGTGTACGTGCTCCGGCGACGATGACGGAACCAGACATTGGGACCCTCCACTGCGAGATCGGGGCAACGGTGTCACCATACCCAGGAGTAGTACGGTCGCCGGAGAGCGGGCGGCGGGACGGGAACGGCGAGGGGAGACGGCGATGCTGCTGCGAATCGACCACGTGGGCGTGGCCTGCCACAACCTGGAAGAGAAGATCGAGTTCTACGAGTCCGTCTTCGGTCTGACCGTCGTCAGCCGGGAGGTGAACGAGGAGCAGGGCGTCCGCGAGGCCATGCTGCACGTCGCCGACGGCGACCAGGGCGCGTCGTATGTCCAGCTCCTCGAACCGCTGCACCCCGACACCGCCGTGGGCAGGTTCCTCGCCAAGCGGGGCGAGGGCGTGCATCATATCGGGTACGGCGTGGCGGACGTCACCAAGGCCCTGGAGGAGATCGGGGCGAAGGGCGTGCGCCTGATCGACGAGCGGCCCAGGCACGGGTCGATGGGAGCCTCGATCGCGTTCCTGCATCCCAAGGACGTGGGAGGGGTTCTCACCGAGCTCGTCGAGACGTCCAGGCGCTAGGCAAACGCAAGAAACGTTCATACGTAACAAGTCGCGCAGAAAGTCGGAGGGGGCCTCCAACGCGGCAGTACCGGAGTACGCTGGCGTACCACCGGACGTGGACGCCACATCGGCTTCCTCGCCTCGGAACCGACCCCCCGTCCGGCCCCTGTAGCCGTCTCGACAACCAGGATCGAGCCTCATGCAGTCCGACATCGACGCCCAGCTCAACAACTTCTTCGAGGACGCCCCATCTCGCGAATTCGACGTGGTGCTCCGGGGTTATGACCGGCACCAGGTCCACGACCACCTGAAGACTATCGACACCGAACTGCGTCAGGCCAAGGAACAGATCAGCGCACTCCAGCGGGAGCTGTCCGACTCGCAGCGCCAGCTGCAGGAGCAGGAGCGGCCGACGTACTCGGGTCTCGGCGCCCGCATCGAGCAGTTGCTCAGGCTCGCGGAGGAGCAGGCCACCGAGCTCGTCCAGGCGGCCAGGTCGGAGGCGAACGAGATCCGCGCCGCCGCCAAGGTGGACGCCGCCGACCTGCGGGCGGCCGCGGAGAACGAGGCGGCGGAGAAGCGGGCGCTGGCGGCGCGCGAGGCCGAGGAGATGCGCAGCACCGCCGAGCGCGACGCGGAGGAGATCCGGTCGACCGCCAGGCGTGAGGCCGACGAGCTGACCGCCACCACCGAGCGGGAGGTCGCCAAGATCCGCGCCACCGCCGACCACGAGGTCGCGGAGAAGCGGGCGGACGCCGAGCGCGAGATCGCCAAGCTGCGCACCACGACCGAGCGCGAGGTGGCCCAGCTGCGGGCCTCGACCAAGCGCGAGCGCGACGAGGTGCTCACCACCGCGAAGCGTCAGGCGGACGAGATGCGGGCCCAGGCGCAGCGGATCCTGGAGGAGTCGGAGGCCAAGCGCGCCCAGGACGAGGCGGAGTTCGAGATCCAGCTCGCCGCCCGCCGCGAGGAGGCCGAGCGGCAGGAGGCCGAGCGGCACGCCACCGCCCAGGCCAACACCCAGAAGCTGGTCGCCGAGGCCGAGCAGCGCGCCGCCACCGCCGAGCAGCGGGCCGCCAAGGCCACGCAGCAGGCCGAGCAGACCCGCCGCGAGGCCGACACCCACGCCAAGCAGCTGCTGGCCAACGCGCGCAAGAACGCCGACCAGCTCGTGTCCGACGCCAAGGCCAGCGCCGACACGATCGTGACCGAGGCCAAGAACGAGGCCGAGCGCACCCGTACGGCGATGCAGCGCCAGGTGGACGAGCTCACCCGCCAGCGCGACAGCATCACCAGCCACCTCGCCCAGCTCCGTCAGCTGCTCGGCGGCGCCCCGCTGCCGGGCATGGACCCGGAGCCGGCGCCCGTCACCGCGGCCCCGGCGAAGCCGGCCCTGTCGGCTCCGCCGGTCGTGGAGAAGCCGGCCGTGCCCGCCCCGCCGGCCGTCGAGCCGATCAGCTCCACCAAGAGCGACGACGACGCGGAGTGGTGGCAGGAGTAGCCGCTGGCACAATTCGGGGAGTCTGTGACGGCTGAACGGGGCCCGGCGATCGCCGGGCCCCGTTCTCGTGTGTGCGTTCCCGCTCCCCGGCTCAGTCGAGGGACTTCACGAACTCCGCGACAACGCGGTTGAACGCCTCGGGCTGCTCGATGGCGGACAGGTGGCCCGCCTTCTCGATGACGGCGAGCCGCGCCTGCGGGATGGCCTCCACCATCGCCTGGGCGTCCGGCAGCGGCGACAGCTCGTCCTCGTCGCCCACGACGACCAGTGCCGGAACGGTCAGGGACCGCAGCGTGCCGAACGCGTCGGGCCGCGCGGCCATCGCCCGCTGGGCCCACGCGACGGCCGCGGGCGGCGCCGCCTGGACGAGCCCGCGGACGCGCCCGAGAACCATCCCCCTGCGCTCCCTGGTGGTCGCGCCGAGCATCGGGGGCAGCGACTCGGTCACGAGGATGCCCGTGCCGCTTTCCAGGACCGCTGCGGCGATCCGCTCCCTGTTCGCCCGGGCCGGCTCGGGGTCGGCCTGGGCCTTGGTGTCGGCGAGGATCAGGCCGCGTACGCGGTCCGGGTGGCGGCGGCACAGCGCCATCGCCACGTAGCCGCCCATGGACAGGCCGCCGACCACGGCGCGGTCGACGCCCTCCTGGTCGAGCAGGCGCGCCACGTCGTCGGCCATGAGGTCGATCGAGGGCTCGTCGTCGCCGAGCATCGTGCCGCCGAAGCCGCGCAGGTCCGGGGTGATCACCCGGCAGACGGGCGCGAGACCCTCGCGCTGGGCGAGCCACATCGCGGAGGACAGGGGGAACGCGTGGAGCAGGACGACTGGCAGGCCGCTCCCGGCGGATCGCGAGTAGAGCTGCATCAGGTCACGGTAACGCGCCGCGCGCCCGCCGCCGCCGTTCGTCACCGATTCGCGACCCCGCCGGGGCGATCCGTCACGTTCAGACCGTGGTCGGCAGCGGCGCGGCGGCGGGGTTCACCCGCTTGACGATCTCGTCGAGCACGATCCGCACGTACGGCTCGCCGACCCACAGGTGCTTGGCCCCCTCCACGCCGACGACCTCCGCCTGCGGCGCCGCGGCGAACCGGCGTACGGCCTCCTCCGGCCGCAGGTAGTCGTCGTGCTCCGGCACCAGGGCCACCAGCGGGCGGCCGAACTCGCCCCAGGCGACGAGGTCCTTCTCGCCCGCCCGCTTCAGCGGCGGCGACAGCAGGATCGCGCCCCGCACGATCGGGTCGCGGCCCCACTTCAGCGCCAGCTCGGTGCCGAACGACCAGCCGAGCAGCCAGGGGTTCGGCAGGTCGTGGAAGTCGGCGTACTCCAGGGCGGCGGCGACGTCCCACCGCTCCGCCTCACCGCCGTCGAAGGACCCCTGGGAGGTCCCCCGGTCGGAGGTCGTACCCCGGGTGTTGAAGCGCAGCACCGCGATGTCGGCGAGCGCCGGCAGCCGGTAGGACGCCTTGCGCAGCACGTGGCTGTCCATCATCCCGCCGTGGGTGGGCAGAGGATGCAGGCAGACCAGCGTCGCCACCGGCGGCCGACTCTCCGGCAACGCCACCTCGCCGACGAGGGTCAGCCCGTCGGCCGTCTGCAGCTCGATGTCCTCGCGACGGGCAGGCAGCACCGTGGACGCCCTGATGTCCATTCCCACTCCGAAAGCTCGTGTCAGTAACGGCTGCGGCCCGGACCCCGGTTGGCCCGGTTGCGCCAGCACGCGGTGTGCCAGTGCCGCCGCTCGTCCTCTCCCCCGGACCAGGCCGGCCAACTCACCACGTGCGGCAGCCCGGGCCTGATCTCCTGCTCGCACCCCGGGCACCGGTACGCCTTGCCCTGGGCGGCGCCGGAGACGTTGCGGACGACCCACTCGCCGTCGTGCGCGCTCTCCACGCGGTCCACCCCGGCCACCTGAGGGCCCACCGGCCGCACGGCACGGCCGTCCGGGCGTTCGTAGGGGCCGCGGCGGCGGGCACGGCGGGGACTCACGGCGGGCATCCTTCCGGGGGGTTCATGTCAGGCAGAACGGGAGATGACGGCCCATTCTTCCAGCAGCGGCTCAGCCGGCGTACGTGCGGACCCCGTTGGTCCCCGTGTTCGTCGTGCCGACCCGGGCCGCTCCGGCCGGGGCGAACGCCCGTGCCATGCCGGTCAGTGTCCCAGAACGCCTCGGGACCTCCGTAACCCCGGTAGGGTTGGCGCACATGCGGCTGGTCATCGCGCGGTGCAGCGTGGATTACGTGGGACGGCTCACCGCCCACCTCCCCATGGCCCCTCGGCTCATCCTGATGAAGGCGGACGGAAGCGTGTCGATACACGCCGACGACCGGGCGTACAAGCCCCTGAACTGGATGAACCCGCCCTGCAAGGTCCGCGAGGAGACGATCGACGGGGTGCTCACCTGGTCGGTCGTGCACGGCAAGACCGGTGAGAAGCTCGTGCTGACGATCGAGGAGATCCTGCACGACACCAGCCACGAGCTGGGCGTCGACCCGGGCCTGCGCAAGGACGGCGTCGAGGCGCACCTGCAGGAACTGCTCGCCGAGCACATCACCACGCTCGGGGACGGCTGGACGCTGGTGCGCAGGGAGTACATGACCGCGATCGGCCCCGTGGACATCCTGTGCCGCGACCACCTCGGCGGCGCGGTCGCCGTCGAGATCAAGCGACGCGGCGACATCGACGGTGTGGAGCAGCTCACCCGCTACCTCGAACTGCTCAACCGCGACCCGCGCCTGGCCCCGGTCAAGGGGATCTTCGCGGCCCAGGAGATCAAGCCGCAGGCCCGCGTGCTCGCCGCCGACCGCGGCATCGAGTGCGTGACGCTCGACTACGACGCCCTGCGCGGCATCGAGCCGGAGAACCCCACGCTGTTTTGACCCCGGCCCGTGTCCACCGTGCGGAGGACACCGATCACCGTCCGATCGAGGGTGTTCCGTGATCCTTCCGCGGTGGATCCTTGGGGCATGGAACACGCCATACGTGTACGGGGCCTGACCAAACGATACGGCGAGGTTCAGGCCGTCGCGGGCCTGGACCTCGACGTCAAGCACGGCGAGGTCTTCGCCGTCCCTCGGCCCGAACGGCGCCGGCAAGTCGACCACGGTCGAGATCCTGGAGGGCTACCGCAAACGCGACGCCGGGGAGGTCACCATGCTGGGGCAGGACCCGTCGGCTGGAAGGGGCGGCGCGACGGATGAGCCCGATCGCGGAGCGCGGCGCCGGCCGGTCCTTGAGCCGGCGGGGCCCGGCGCCGGGCGCCGCGTGCGAGAGGCCCGGAGGGACCGCCACGGACGCGCATGCCTGGAAGACCTCCGCCGGATGGGCGCTGTCCCGGCGTGAGACGTCTCCGACCGCGCCGCCGCGGTGACGACCGCCCTGGCGCGCGGGCTGCTGTAATTGCCGATGCAATTGCAGCGCGGTCTGTCTATCCCAATTGGTAAGCGTGCTGACCTCTTGACGACCCTGTCAAGCTAATGAGCGTCTTTGGCATAGCTTGAAAGTGCTCATTTCTCAGCACTTCCACAAAAAGGATCTTGCGTTCATAATGGGGACTTCTGGGGGGACCATGACAGGGTGAGGTGAAAAGTGGCGGGACGGGACTATCGGGGGATGTCGGCTGCCGAAAGGCTTGCAGACAGGAGGGAAAGGCTCATATCAGCCGCATACACCTTGTTCGCCCAACCCGGCTTCCACGCGACCACCATCGAGCGGCTGTGCGCGACCGCGCGCATCTCCAATCGCGCCTTCTACGAATGCTTCTCCAGTCGCGAGGACCTGATGCGCGCGGTTTACGAGCGGTGCATCGATGAGACCCTGACGTCAGTCACCGAGGCCATCGACGAGGCCCCGCCCACGCTCGACGACCGGATCGTGGCCGGCATCGCCGAATACATCCGCTTCGTCACCAAGGACGTGCGGCGCGCCCGTCTGATGCACTTGGAGGTGCGACGGGCGGGCAACGTGCTCAGCGGCTCCCGTCAGCAGGCGGTGGCCTCGTTCACCAAGGTCATAGAGTCCTCGGCACGGGGCGCGGCCCGCATGCCTCCCCTCGACCTGCACCTGCTGGCGCTCGGCCTCATCGGCGCCATCACCGAGTTACTCATCGAATGGGTGATGACCGAACCGTCCCCGCCCACGGAGCAACTGATCGAGACCGCCGTGTACATCTTCCGCCGCACCTTCAGCTCAGACGGTCCCCTGACGGCCTCCGCCCAGTGACCCGTGGCGGCCTTCGCCCAGTGACGCAGAGCGCGGCGACTACGCTGAGCGGCATGACCCGAGCCGACAACGACAAGCCGGTCGTCCTGTCCAAGATCTACACGAGGACGGGCGACGACGGCACGACCGCCCTGGGCGACATGAGCCGCACCCGCAAGACCGACCCCCGCCTGGCCGCCTACGCGGACGTGGAGGAGGCCAACGCCGCCATCGGCGTCGCTCTCGCCACCGATGGCCTGTCCGAGGACGTCGCGGCCGTTCTGAGCCGGGTGCAGAACGAGTTGTTCGACGTCGGCGCCGATCTGTGCACCCCGGTCGTCGAGGATCCGGGTCGTGGCGGAGCCGCGCAGAGGGAGTACATTCCGCCGCTGCGGGTCGAGGAGCCGTACATCGCCTGGCTGGAGGAGCAGTGCGACCGGTTCAACGCGGAGCTGAAGCCGCTGCGCAGCTTCATCCTGCCCGGCGGCGCACCGGCCACGGCCTTCCTCCACCTCGCCCGCACTGTCGTACGGCGGGCCGAGCGGTCGGCCTGGGCGGCGCTTGAGGCCCACGACGACGTGAACCCCCTGACGGCCAAGTATCTGAACCGCCTGTCCGACCTGATGTTCATCCTCTGCCGCATCGCCTCCGCCGGCGACGAGATCCTCTGGAAGCCCGGCGGAACCCGCTGACCCACCACAGGGGCGCGAGGGCGCGGCCGTGCTCTGGACTGAGGAGCGCGCGGGAGCGAAGCGACCAAGCGCGACGAGGTCTGAGCTCACGGCGCGCCTCCGGCACGGCCAACGGCCTCAAGGCGCCCGAGCCGCCCCGCCAGAGGCGAGGCAATTTTACGCGGCGTCGAGGTGGGCGCTGGGCGGTGCGGACTCCAGCCAGGCGAGGAAGCCGGTGAGAGCGTCCTCGCTCATCGCCAGGGACAGCGGGCCGCGCTCGGCCGAGCAGACGACGGTCCAGTAGCCGGCGGGCCCCTCACCCGTGTCGAGCATCCTCCGGCTGGAAACGGTGAGGCCGCGCCTCGCGATCGCGTGGCGCGGCCTCAGGCCGAGTCCCAGGAACGGAATCCAGTGGAGCTCTCCCCCTACGTAGCGGGCTACCCCGCTCTTCCAGCCCCCCTGGCCGTCCCGTACCCGGCAGACGATCGTGCCCCGGGCTCGTGCCAGGACGAAGCCCCGGATGACGAGGAGCGCGGCCACGGCGAAGACGCCCGCGAGTATCCCAAGCGCCGCCACTGCCGCCCTCCTCCTGCTGTGTCAGACCTCTTCGCCGGCCGCCCGCAGCCGGGCAGCCGCACGCTTGGCCTGCAGTCGTGCGTCCGCGTCCTCCTGGTCGGCCTCGATCGAGGCCTGAGCACGCTGCAGCGCGTCCTTGGCCCGCGCGACGTCGACCTCGGAGCCGAGCTCGGCCGCCTCCGCCAGGATCGACACGTCGTTGTCGGCGACGGAGATGAATCCGCCGTGTACCGCGGCCACGAGGTCGCCTTCGTCGCCGCGCTTGACGCGCAGCACCCCGCCCTCGACGAGGACACCGAGAACGGGAGCGTGATTCGGCATAATACCGATCTCACCGTCCACGGTCTTGGCAATGACCATGTCGGCCTCGCCCGTCCAGATCTCACGTTCCGGCGAGACGACGCCCACGCGAAGCTTTGCCACTTCTCAGCTCCCTTTCGACGGACGCCTGTACGGCCCGGCCGAAGCCGTGCCGCACAGGCGTCGAAGGCGTCCTAGCGCTCGAGTTCCTTCGCCTTGGCGATGGCCTGCTCGATGCCGCCGACCATGAAGAAGGCCTGCTCGGGCAGGTGGTCGTACTCGCCGGCGCACAGGCCCTTGAACGAGGCGATGGTCTCGTCGAGCGGCACGAACTCGCCCGGCTGACCGGTGAACGCCTCGGCGGCGTACATCGGGTGGGACAGGAACCGCTCGATGCGGCGCGCCCGCTGAACGGTGACCTTGTCCTCTTCGGAGAGCTCGTCGATGCCCAGGATGGCGATGATGTCCTGCAGCTCCTTGTACTTCTGCAGGATTCGCTTGGTCTCCTGGGCGACCGCGTAGTGCTCCTCACCGATGATCTGCGGGTCGAGGATCCGCGAGGAGGAGTCGAGCGGGTCCACCGCGGGGTAGATGCCCTTCTCCGAGATCGGCCGGGACAGAACGGTCTGCGCGTCGAGGTGCGCGAACGCGTTGTGCGGCGCCGGGTCGGTGATGTCGTCCGCGGGCACGTAGATCGCCTGCATGGAGGTGATCGAGTGACCGCGGGTGGAGGTGATGCGCTCCTGGAGCACGCCCATCTCGTCGGCGAGGGTCGGCTGGTAACCCACGGCGGACGGCATGCGGCCGAGCAGCGTGGACACCTCCGAACCCGCCTGGGTGAAGCGGAAGATGTTGTCGATGAACAGCAGCACGTCCTGCTTCTGCACGTCGCGGAAGTACTCCGCCATGGTCAGAGCGGACAGCGCCACCCGCAGACGGGTGCCCGGGGGCTCGTCCATCTGGCCGAAGACGAGCGCGGTGTCCTTGAGGACGTCCGCCTCCTCCATCTCCAGCCACAGGTCGTTACCCTCACGGGTGCGCTCGCCGACGCCCGCGAACACCGAGGTGCCCGAGAACTTCAGCGCGACGCGGCGGATCATCTCCTGGATCAGAACGGTCTTGCCGACGCCCGCGCCGCCGAACAGACCGATCTTGCCACCCTTCACGTACGGCGTGAGCAGGTCGATGACCTTGATGCCGGTGGGCAGCATCTCCGTACGGGCCTCGAGCTGGTCGAACGCCGGGGCCGGACGGTGGATCGGCCAGCGCTCGTTGACCTGGATGGAGGCCTTGTCCGCGTCGAGCGGCTCGCCGAGGGCGTTCCACACGTGGCCCTTGACCGCGTCGCCGACCGGCACCGAGATCGGGGCGCCGGAGTCGGTCACGGCCGCACCGCGGACCACGCCGTCGGTGGGCTGCATGGAGATGGCCCGGACGATGTTGTCGCCGAGGTGCTGGGCGACCTCCAGCGTCAGGGTCTTGGTCTCGCCGGCGAGCTCGACGTCGACGGTGAGCGCGTTGTAGATGTCCGGCATGGCCTCGACGGGGAACTCCACGTCGACGACCGGACCGGTGACGCGGGCGACACGGCCCACGGTGGTCTCAACAGTCTGTGCGGTCATTTCACTCTTTCCCCGCTGCGGCGTCAGCCAGCGCGTTCGCGCCACCGACGATCTCGCTGATTTCCTGGGTGATCTCGGCCTGACGCGCCTGGTTCATCTGCTGGGTGAACACGCGGATGAGCTCGTTGGCGTTGTCGGTGGCCGACTTCATCGCGCGGCGCCGGGCGGCGTGCTCGGAGGCGGCCGACTGGAGCAGCGCGTTGTAGATGCGCGACTCGATGTAGCGCGGCAGCAGCGAGTCGAGCACGTCACCGGCCGTCGGCTCGAACTCGTAGTAGGGCGGGATGCCCTCCGGGGGCGTCTCCGCCTCCTCGACCTCGAGCGGCAGGATCCGCTTGACGATCACGTTCTGCGTCAGCATCGAGACGAACCCGGTGTAGACGACGTGGATCTCGTCGATCCCGTCCTCCGCCTTGAACGCCGTGATGAGCGCGTCCGCGATCTCCTTGGCGTTGGCGTACGACGGGTTGTCGGAGAAGCCGTCCCACTCGCCGAACATCTCCCGGCTGCGGAAGCGGTGCCAGGTGAGGCCCTTGCGGCCCACCACGTACGGCTTCACGGTCAGGCCGCGCCCGGTCAGGTGGCCCTTCAGCGCCTCGGCCTCACGGAGGATGTTGGCGTTGTAGCCGCCGGCGAAGCCGCGGTCGCTGGTGACGATGAGGACGCCGGCCGTGGCCGGCTGCTCCTTGGCCACCGTGAGCGGGTGGTCGACGTTGGTCGTGTTCGACAGGACCGCCGACACCGCGTGGGTGATCTCCCGCTCGTACGGCACGGCCGCCTGCATCCGCTGCTGCGCCTTGACGATGCGCGACGAGGCGATCAGCTCCTGCGCACGGGTGATCTTCGCGGTGGACTTGACCGACTTGATCCGCCGCCGCAGCTGTCGAAGCTGGGCACCCATGGGTTACTTCGCCTCGGCCTTGCGAACGTGCTTGACGACCTTCTCCTGGCCGACCTCGCTGGCGTCCAGCGCCTCCACCGGCTCGTCGTTGACGAGCAGCTCACCGCTGGAGGTGGTGAAGCCCTTCTTGAACTCCGTGATGGCGTCCTTGAGGGCGGTCACCGTGTCGTCCGTCAGCTCCTTGGTCTCGCGGATGCTGTCGAAGACACCCTTCTGAGCGGTGCCGAGGTAGTCGAGGAACTCGGCCTCGAAGCGGCGGATGTCCTCGACCGGCACGTCGTCCAGCTCGCCGGTGGTGCCGGCCCACACCGAGACGACCTGCTTCTCGACCGGGAACGGGCTGTACTGCGGCTGCTTGAGCAGCTCGACCAGGCGGGCGCCGCGCTCCAGCTGGGCGCGGGAGGCCGCGTCCAGGTCGGAGGCGAAGGCCGCGAAGGCCTCCAGGTCGCGGTACTGGGACAGCGACAGACGGAGCGTGCCGGCCACCTTGCGCATGGCCTTGACCTGCGCGGAACCGCCGACTCGGGAGACCGAGACACCGACGTTGATCGCCGGGCGGACACCGGCGTTGAACAGGTCGGTCTCCAGGAAGCACTGGCCGTCGGTGATGGAGATGACGTTGGTCGGAATGAAGGCCGACACGTCGTTGCCCTTGGTCTCGATGATCGGAAGGCCGGTCATCGAGCCGCCGCCCATGTCGTTGGAGAGCTTGGCGCAGCGCTCCAGCAGACGCGAGTGGAGGTAGAAGACGTCGCCGGGGAACGCCTCACGGCCCGGCGGACGACGCAGCAGCAGCGACACGGCGCGGTAGGCGTCGGCCTGCTTGGTCAGGTCGTCGAAGACGATCAGCACGTGCTTGCCCTGGTACATCCAGTGCTGGCCGATGGCCGAACCGGTGTACGGGGCGATGTACTTGTAGCCCGCGGGGTCGGAGGCCGGAGCGGCGACGATGGTGGTGTACTCCAGCGCGCCCGCCTCCTCGAGGCGGCCCCGCACCTGGGCGATCGTGGAGCCCTTCTGGCCGACGGCGACGTAGATGCAGCGAACCTGGCGGCTCGGGTCGCCGGAGAGCCAGTTCTCCTTCTGGTTGAGGATGGTGTCGACCGCGATCGCGGTCTTGCCGGTGCCGCGGTCGCCGATGATCAGCTGACGCTGGCCGCGGCCGATCGGCGTCATGGCGTCGATCGCCTTGAGGCCGGTCTGCAGCGGCTCCTTCACCGGCTGGCGCTGGACCACCGAGGGGGCCTGCAGCTCGAGGGCGCGGCGGCCCTCGGCGGCGATCGGGCCCTTGCCGTCGAGCGGGTTGCCCAGGGGGTCGACCACGCGGCCGAGGAAGTCGTCGCCGACCGGCACCGACAGGACCTCGCCGGTGCGGCGGACCTGCTGGCCCTCCTCGATGCCGCTGAAGTCGCCCAGGACGACCGCGCCGATCTCGCGGACGTCGAGGTTCAGCGCCAGGCCGCGGGTGCCGTTCTCGAACTCGAGCAGTTCGTTCGCCATCGCCGAGGGAAGGCCGGAGACATGGGCGATGCCGTCCCCGGCGTCGACGACGGTCCCGATCTCCTCGCGCGCGGCACCTTCCGGCTCGTACGCCTGGACGAAGCGCTCAAGGGCGTCCCGGATCTCGTCCGGCCGGATCGTAAGCTCCGCCATCTCTTTCTTGTCTCCCTATTCGCCTCAGCCGGCCAACCGGCGGCGGACTTCTTCGATACGTCCGGCGATCGTGGTGTCGATGTAGTCGTCTCCGACCCTGACGGAGAACCCACCGAGCACCTCGGGGTCCACCTCGACGTTCAGGTGGACGTCTCGCCCGTAGGTGGCTCGCAGCCAGGCCGCGAGCCGCTGCTTCTGCTGCTGCGTGAGCGGCACCGCGCTGCGTACCACGCCCACCAGGCGCTCGCGCGCCCGCGCGACGATCCAGCCGAACTCCTCCAGTGCCGTCTCCAGGCTACGTCCCCGCGGGTGTACAACAGCCTGCGTGACGAGCCGTACGGTGGAGGGAGCGGCCTTCCCGCCGAGCAGCGCGGCGAGCAGGTCGCTCTTGCGCTCGGCCGGGACGGCCGGGTCGCTGAGCGCCCGGCGCAACTGCGGGTTGGCGGCGAGGATGCGGCCGAAGCGGAACAGCTCGTCCTCGACGTCGTCGAGGCGGCGGTCCGACTCGGCCTCGGCGGCCGCGGACATCACGCCGACGCGCTCCAAAGCGTCCGGCAGGTCGCCGGCCTTGGACCACTTGGCCCTGACCGCGGCGACCGCGATCTCCAGCGTGGCGTCGCCGACCTTGCCCTGCAGCAGGGAGCGCAGGACGCTCTCCTTCTGCTCGGTCGGGCGCGAGGGGTCGGAAAGACCCCGCCGCAGCCCGTGCTCGCGGTCGAAGAGGTCGGCGACGGCGAACAGCTCCTCGGCGAGGGCACCGAGGTCGGCGGTCGCGGCGGCGGTGTTGAACCGCTCCTCGACCTCCGTCAGGGCGGTCCTGCTGAGGCCGCGCATCAGCGGACCGCCTCCGGCCGGCCCTCGAGCTCTTCGAGGAACCGGTCCACGATGCGGCGCTGGCGGGCCTCGTCCTCGAGCGACTCACCGACGATCCGGCTCGCCAGCTCGGTGGACAGACGCCCGATCTCACCGCGCAGCTGGGTCAGCGCCTGCTGGCGGTCGGCCTCGATCTGGGCGTGGGCCGCCTCGATGATGCGCCGCGCCTCGGCCTGGGCCTCCTCGCGGAGCTCGGCCTTGATCGCGGCGCCCTGCTCACGGGCCTCCTCGCGCAGGCGGGCCGCCTCCTGGCGGGCCTCCGCGAGCTGCGCCCGGTACTGCTCCAGAGTGCGCTGGGCTTCGGCCTGGGCGTCCTCGGCCTTCTTGATGCCGCCCTCGATAGCCTCGGTCCGCTCGGCCAGCGTCTTCTGGATGCGCGGGGTGAGGATCTTTCCGACGACGAGGAAGACGACGAGGAAGGCGAAGCTGCCGACGACCAGCTCGTAAGCGTGCGGAATGAGGGGGCTCTCCGCCCCCTCGGCCGCCAGGAGCGTAGCTGCCAGAGTCATGGGTGCAGCCTTCCGTCAGAGTGGGTACGTCAGCTCGTGGGGTAGATGAAGGGGGCGACGAGGCCGATGAGGGCCAGCGCCTCGGTGAGGACGAAGCCGAGCAGCATGTTCTGCCGGATGAGGCCGTACGCCTCGGGCTGGCGGGCGATGGCCTGCACGCCTTGGCCGAAGATGATGCCCACGCCGATGCCGGGGCCGATGGCGGCCAGGCCGTAGCCGATGGCACCAAGGTTGCCGATGACGCCGGTGGCCGCAGCGAGAACGCTCATTCGTCTTTTCCTTTACTGGTCGGCCGGTGAGTGTGGTCTCGCCGGTCTGGTCTACGTAAGGGGCGGGTATCAGGGATCCGTCAGTGGTCCGCGTGCAGCGAGCCGCCGATGTACATGGCGGCCAGCATGGTGAACAGGAACGCCTGCAGGAACTCGATGAACATCTCGAAGCCGGTCATCGCGATCGTCATGATCGCGCCCACGACGCCGAGGCCCGCGCCGAGAGGGGTCGGCTTCTCGAACAGGAACCAGAACCCGACGGCGCTGAAGAAGGCCAGGATCAGGTGTCCGGCGAACATGTTCGCGAAGAGTCGGACGGCGTGCGTGAACGGCGCGATGATCAGGTTCGACAGGAACTCGATCGGCGCGAGCAGCACGTAGATCGGCTTCGGGAGTCCGGGCGGGAACATCATGTTCTTGAAGTAGCCGCCGAGGCCCTGGTGCTTGATGCCCAGGTAGATCTTGATCACGTAGATGGTGATCGCGAAGACGATGGGGAACGCGATGTGCGACGCCACCGGGATCTGGATCAGCGGGATGACGCCGAAGAAGTTCCACAGCAGGATCAGGAAGAACAGGCTGAGCAGCAGCGGCATCCACCGCTCGGCGTCCTTGCCCAGGAATGGCCGGGCGACCTGGTCGCGGACGAACTGGTAGCCCATCTCGCCGAGGTTCTGCATGCCCCGGGGGACGAGCTTGGGGTTGGCGAAGGCGCTCCACGCGAGGGCGCAGACCACGATGGCGCCGAAGATCGCCATCAGCACCGGCTTGGTCAGCCAGTACGGCGCGCCCTCGTACAGCGGAGGAAAGTCAAAGATGGACGGTCCCGGCGCCGTGAAGTCCTCGGCGACGAGCATGAGGGGGGTCACTTGGCCACCTCGCCTACCTGCTCGGGGCCGAATGCCCGAAGCATGTGCTTGTTCGTCCGTTCGCTACGCTCGCGCACGGGCGTTCCCTTCAACGATTGGATCAACAGAAGAGCGTGGGAAGCGGGCCGGTTGTCAGCGGCCGTACTTCAGATAGACGAGGTAGGCAGCCAGCCCGACCCCGAGAATGACGCCTATGGGGATGAACGCGTGCACGCCGGTCCACCAGCTCAGCAACCAGCCGAGGCCGCCCCAAACCAGGATCCCGGACAGCAGATAGCTCGGGACCGACCAGGCGGCGTCGGCGAAGTCGCGGCCGTCGGTCTCGGGCCTGCGCTCCTGTTCGCTCATCGCGGGCACGACGATAGCAGGAGCCATGCGGACTAGTCATATCGGGCTGCCCCGTACGTGTGGTCATCCGCGACCCTGCCCGGGAACCTTCGCCTCAGGCTCCACGTAGAGCATCTTGAGTTTCATGAATCCGCGCATCTCACCGATGGTCCAGGTGAGCGTGCACGCGATGACGCTGAGCGCGAACACCCGGGAGTCGAACGCGGTCGTGCCGGAAAAGGCGTTCATCATCGCCATGATCGCGAGAATCTTGACGACATAACCCAGCACGGCGGCCGCCATCATGGCCATCGGCGAGACCCGGCCGGCCCAGGAGACGACGACCAGGCCGACGGTGAAGAAGGCGGCGACGAGAACGAGACCGATGCCGGCGCCCAACGCACCCTTGGCCCCGGTCGTGAACACCGCGACGAGCGCGGCGAGGAGACCGACGATCAAGGTCGGCACGGCGGCGCCCTTGAGAACGCGCACGTCGTTGGCCTGCAATGGGACTCCAGTATCGATTGTCAAACGAGCGATTGCTACCTGCTGGGGCGTCGTTGGCCTCGCCCCTTGCTAGTGAAAGCTATCACAAGCCCCGGAGTGCCACCTTTACCTGGCGTTTCGGGTCGGCGTCGACCTGCGGGGACGGTTCAGCGGAAGGTCCCGGTGTCGGCCCGGGAAGTGGTGGGGGGAACGTCCGGGGAACCCGGGCCGCCCTGGCCGGCGTAGGGATGCCGGCCCTGTGCCGGGAGCCTGCCGGGGACCGCCTGGCCGGGGGCGGCGGGGGCGGCCTGACCGGGAGTGACGGGTGGGGCGGGCGGGGGGACGACGGGGAAGACGAGCGTGTCGTGCTCCGTCCCGCGTATCGCGGGGGCGGGGCCGGACGAGCGGCTTGCGGCCGGACGTGCTCCGATTTCCTGGTCGCTCTTGTGGTCCTGCGTCGCGGTGCGGCGCGATCGCCACCGCGGCAGGCCCATGATCACCAGCACCGCCACCGCGAGCACGATCGTCAGGGGGAACACGATGAGCGGCACGCGGCCGATCGACAGGCCCACGATCGCGAAGGCGAACAGGAACGTCCACGCGTACATGATCAGGACGCTGCGCCGGTGGGAGTGGCCGATGTCGAGCATCCGGTGGTGCAGGTGGCCGCGGTCGGGCGCGAAGGGCGACAGCCCGGCCGACGTCCGCCGGACGACCGCCATGATCAGGTCGGCCAGCGGCAGCACCACGACCGCGATCGGCAGCACCAGGGGCAGGATCACCGGGAACCGGTTGAGCTTGCCGACCACCGCGTCCGGCTCGACCGACGACAGGCTCGTGATCAGTGAGGTGGCGAGCAGCAGGCCGAGCAGCATGGCTCCGGTGTCGCCCATGAAGATCTTGGCGGGGTTGAAGTTGTGCGGCAGGAAGCCCGCGCACATCCCGATGAGGATCGCCGCGATGGCGGCCGTCCCGTTGATCCGCGAACCGCTCGCGGTCTGCTGCAGCACGATCGAGTAGGCGAAGGTCGCCATCGCGGCGATCCCGACGATCCCCGCGGCCAGGCCGTCCAGCCCGTCGACGAAGTTCACCGCGTTGATCACGACGACCACGATCATGATGGTGAGGATCGTGCGCAGGGTGTCGTCGAGGGCCTGGGAGCCGCCCATCGACTGCGGCAGCGGGAGGAACTGCAGGTACACGCCGAACTTGACGAGCAGCCCGCCCGCCGCGATCTGGCCGCCCAGCTTGACCAGCGCGTCCATGCCGAGCCAGTCGTCCAGGAAGCCGGTGATGACGATCAGGCCGCCGGCCGCGAGAAGGCCGATGACCGTCTGGCCCGTCTGGCCGCTGTCGAACGCTCCGCCGACGTACGGCAGGTTGCTCGCCACCAGCAGCGCGGCCGCCATGCCGCCGAACATCGCGAGCCCGCCCAGACGCGGGGTGGGCACCGTGTGCACGTCCCGCTCCCGCACCTCGGGCGCCGCGCCGATGCGCAGCGCGAACGCCCTGACCGGCGGCACCAGCAGGTACGTCACCGCGGCCGCCACGAGCGCCAAGAGGAGATATTCGCGCACGGACCTAGTTTCCTGGATAGGCGGATCGGTTGTGACGGGCAAAAGACATAGATCGCCCTATCCCTAACGGGGATATGCCGGATGCGTCGCGGTCAGCCCCTTTACCCGTTCGAGGACCGACGTTATCGCACCCGGCTGCCGGATGGCCCGGACGACGAGAGACGCGATCTCCCTCATTTCCGCCTCGCCCATGCCCTGGGTGGTCGCGCAGAGCGTGCCGACCCTGATCCCTGAGGTCACGGTCGCGGGCGCCGGATCGTACGGGATCGCGTTGTGGTTGAGCAGGATGCCGGCCTCGGCGCAGCGCCGCTCCGCCTCCGCCCCGCTCACCCCTGTCCCGCGCAGGTCGACCAGCGCGAGATGGGTGTCGGTGCCGCCCGACACGGGGCGCAGCCCCTCGGCCGCGAGTGCCTCCGCCAGGGTCCTCGCGTTGTCCACCGCCGACGCGGCGTACGCCCGGAACTCGGAACACAGCGCCTCGCCGAACGCCACCGCCTTGGCCGCCACGACGTGCATCAGCGGCCCGCCCTGGGTGAAGGGGAACACCGCCCGGTCGATCCCCGACGCCAGCTCGCCGGTGCACAGCACGCCTCCCCCACGCGGGCCGCGCAGCGACTTGTGGGTCGTGAAGGTCACGACGTCCGCGTACGGCACGGCCGACGGGATGGCCCCGCCGGCCATGAGGCCGATCTCGTGGGCGACGTCCGCCAGCAGCCAGGCCCCGGCCTCGTCGGCGATGGCGCGGAAGGCGGCGAAGTCGATCAGGCGGGGATACGCCGTGGCGCCGCAGACGATCACCCGGGGCCGGTGGCGCAGCGCCAGGTCCCTCACCTCGTCGTAGTCGATCGTCTCGGTGTCCCGCCGCACACCGTAGGAGACGACGTGGAACCACCTGCCGGAGAAGTTGACCTTGGATCCGTGGGTGATGTGGCCGCCGTGCTCCAACGCGAGCGCCAGGACGGTGTCCCCCGGCTGCAGAAGGGCCGCGTACGCCGCCAGGATGGCCGTGGTGCCGCTGTAGGGCTGCACGTTGACATGGTCGGCCCCGAACAACCGCTTGGCCCGCTCTACGGCGATCTGCTCGGCGCGGTCCGCCACCTCGCAACCGCGGTAGTACCTGTGGCCCGGGTAGCCCTCGGCGTACTTGTCGTTCAGCGTCGAGCCGAGCGCGGCGAGGACGGCGGGCGAGGACAGGTTCTCGCTGGCGATGAGCTGGAGCCCGCCGCGCAGCCTGGCGACCTCGTCGAGCAACACCTGGGCGACGTCCGGGTCCTGCGCGGCGAGCCGGGCGAAATCAGGCCCGTAGAACGGCTCCGAACTGTCCATGGGAACCGGCTCGCATTCCGGTGGCGGTCTTCGCTCCAAGAGTAGACCGCCCGGAGACCGTCGCGCGGGCGTCGTTGCAGTTCAGACGGTTGCCGGAGGTGGCCAGGAGTTGCGGGGGTTGCCGGGGGTTGCCGGAGGTTTGCTCAGGAGGTGAAGGCGTGCGGTGCGCCGGCCTTGCCCGGAATCCAGCGCGGCGTGTCCGCCGCCTGATCGCTGATCGCCGTCAGCACCGCCTGGCGGTACATCCCGAGCCTGTTGCGCCATTCGGCCAGGTCCTGGACGTACCGCTCGGCGACCGGAGCGTCCCACACGTCCCTGCTTCGCGACATCTCGTACGGCTTGTCCAGCGACTTGGTGAGCTGGTCCATCAGCGGGACCACCTGCAGCCACAGGTCGACGAGCTTCTGGTACTCCGGGTTGAACACCCAGCCCGTCGGCTGCCCGCCGGGCGAGAGCAGGTCGGTGCTCGACGGCGCCGGCGGGGTCTCCCCCGGCTGCAGCGGAGTCGGCGCCGGCGGGTCGACGTAACTCACGATCGCGCCTCCTGTGCGAAGCCGGCCAGCACGCCGGCGTTGGTCATCGCATGCCCTGCCTCGTGCGCCCCGGCGGGCCGCCGCCCGGCCCGGGACCAAGCCCGCATGAGCGGCGGGAACATCGCTCCGCACGCGCGAGCCCGGGACCGAGCCCGCCCGAGCGGCGGAAACGTCGCTGGCACGCGTCACTTCTCCGGCTTCTGAACGATGACGTCGACGGCTTCGACGCGGCCGGCGGGCCCGTCGGGCTGGATCTTCCTGGCCACCCAGTCGCCCTTGCCCCACTCCCCTTCCGGGACGCCGACGTCCGGCATGTCCACGGGCTCGATGTCCCGATGGTGGTCGACCAGCATGCGCGGCACGGCCTCGTCGTCCGAGTGGCCGGCGGGATACGTGAGCACGTCCCCGGGCTGCGCGGCGGCGAGCGATCGGGGATCGGGAGCCGGAGCCTGGCCGGTGTCCCACGTCCCCGCCGTGCCATTGGTCTTCGCGCCGTCGGTCGCCGTGTCGTTGGTCTCGGCGCTGCGCGTTCCCGCGTCATGCGGGCCCGCGCCATCTGCGCCATGACCATGCGTTCCCGCACCGTGCATGCCATGGCCGTGCGTCCCCGCGCCGTGCGAGCGATAGCCATCAGTTCCCGCGCCGTGCGTACCTGGGCCATTCGCCCCCGCGCCGTCCCAGACTGCTCCGGTCGCGCCCGTAGCGGCGTCGTTGTCACACACTCGCCCGCTCGTACCCGCCGCGTTGTCGGCCTTGTCGCTCACACCGGTCGTCCCGGCATGGCCCGTAAAGCCGTCGCCACCGGCACCCGCCGCGCCCGCTGCTGCCCGCGCCGTCCCGGCCGTGTGGGCCTCTCCGGCCGCCGTCGCCCCCGCCGCGTGCAGGTCGCCGGTGACCGTACCGGTCGTACCCGCCGCATGCCCGGTGCCGGGAGTATCCACCGCCTGCAAGCTGCCGGTCACCGTGCCCGTCGCGCCCGATGGCGCGGGCGCCGCATCGGCTGTGCCCGTGGCACCGGCCGTCCCGGCCGGGTGAGCCGTGCCGTTACCCGCGTTTGTCCCCGCAGGTGCCGCAGGCGCCGCGTCGGCCACGCCCGCCGGGTGTGCGGTCGCGGTCGCCGCTGGTGCAGCAGGCGCTGTACCGGTAGCACCGGCCGTAGCCGCCGGATGCGTGGTCCCGGTCGCCGTGCCGCTCGCGGCCGTGTCGCCCGTGTACGCATGACCGCCGGCGCTCGCCGTCACCGCGCCGTGGCCGGCGGCAGTCCCCTGCACGGCGTTCGTGTTGTCCGCCGGGAGCGGCTCACCAGAGAGGTTGTCGGCGGACGTGCCGACGTAGGCGCCCATGGGATCGCCCGGCGCGAGGCCGGGTTGCGGAGGCTGGTTCGCCGCCGGGTTGGTCGGCTCGGCGGGTGGCACCACCCCGGGCGGGCCGTCCGGGTGCGCACCGGTGGCGCTTGCGCTGGGCATGTCGATCGGCTGGGCGCCCTGCGGGTGCTGGTTCATCGGGGTGCTGACGACCTTGACACCGTCGACGACGGTCACCTGCCGGCCGGCGGGGTCGATGTCGTCCGGGTGATCCTTGCCTGGAGTGTCGTAGAACGCCGAGTCGCTTCCGCCCGTGGAAGCCTGCTCCCCCGCCGCATGCGAATCGACCGGCGTCCCCTGCCCCGGGTTCTGGTCCTGTCCCTGTGCGACGGGCTGTTGCCGGCCGCCGTCGGACTGGCTCTGCGCGGCGCCCTGGCTGTCGCCGACCGGCCGCACGTGGCTCGTGCCCTGATCCTGGCCCACGATCTGATCGCCGCCGGCCGACTGCCCCTGACCGGCAGGCCGGTCCTGGCCCGCACTCTGACCCACACCCTGGCTGTCGCCGACCGGCTGACCCTGACCGGCGGGCTGGTGCACCTGGCCGGAACCGCCGCCGGTCGCGCCCGCGTCGCCGGTGCCGCCCACGGCCCCGTTGGCGCTTCCCGTCTGGCCCGCACCGGAGCCGGTCCCCGCGCCGTTGTCACCACTCGCACCGGTGGCCGCAGGCGTCCCCGTTCCCGTGCCTGTGTTCGTGCCTGTGCCCGTGGCCGTACCGGTGGTGTCGGCGGGGTGGGCCGGACCGTGCGTCGAGGAGGGCATCTGGGCGAGGGAGCCCTCCACGGTGGCGTAGGAGGGCTTGTCCGCGAGCTTTCCTTCGGCCACGCCGCGACCTCCGCCGTCGCCGTTCGCGCGGGTCGCGCCGTCGGCGGCGCTGTGCGCCCGGTGGGAGGTCTCGCCCTTCGCGGTGCCGGAATCGCCCGAACCATGAGCGGGCGACGACGAGTGAGGGGGGTCCTGCTTGTCGTGGGCCGCCTTCCCTTCGGCCTTGCCCTCGGACTTGCCGTCAGGCTTCGCATCCGGCTTGCCGTCGCCCTTGGCATCCGGCTTCGCATCCGCCTTGCCGTCGGCCTTGTGGCCGGACTTGTGCTCGTCCGTCTTCGCGTCGGCCTTGTGGCCGGACTTGCCGTCGCTCTTGTGGTCGGCCTTGGCGTCGCCCTTGTCGCCCTGGTCGCCGGGCTTCGGAGCCGGATCGTCCGCAGGCGCGGTGGTGTCCCTCTCCTCCGTGAAGGAGGCCCCGTGGGCCGTGGGGACCTTGCCCGGGCTCTGCTGTTTCTCCTTCTTCTCCAGCAGGGTCACGCGGTTGGTGACGTCCTTGACCATCGTCGAGCACGCGTCGGCGACCTGCGACGGCCGGTGGGTCACGTGCACGGAGACGCCGGCCGTACGCGTCAACTGGGTGACCCGGGCCTCGATGCCGTCCATCTGCCTCGCGGCGTGCTGAACCTCCGACAGCAACTCACGGACGAGCTTCGGATCCATCCCGTCGAGCTTGGCCATGGGCGCGCCTCCACAGAGATATCGGCGCACTTCACGGTAGCCGGGGTGGCATCGGTAAAGAAGCCCGATAGCCAGACGGCATCGATCGCCCTGATCAGAGCCGTGCCGACGTCTCACATCCCGAGACGTACGCCCGGATCGCGGTCACTCCTCGGTCGCGAGGTATCCCACCAGGCCGCGGATCTTGTCCACGGGGATCGCGCCCTTGCGCAGCACCCGGGGCACGGCCGTGGTCAGGTCGACGATCGTGGACGGCACGGTGTCGTCGCAGGGGCCGCCGTCGAGGTAGACGTCCACCGAGTCGCCGAGCTGCTCCTCGGCCTCGTCCGCCGTGGTGGCCGGCGGGTTGCCGGCCCGGTTGGCGCTGGAGACCGCCATCGGGCCGGTCTCCTTGAGAAGGTCCAGCGCGACCGGGTGCAGCGGCATGCGGACGGCGACCGTTCCCTTGGTGTCGCCGAGGTCCCACGATAGCGAACGGTTGGCCCTGAGGATGAGCGTGAGCGGCCCGGGCCAGAAGGCGTCCACCAGGTCCTGCCCGTACGTCCCGAGGCTCTCCACGAGGGCGTTGGCGGCCCGTACGGTGCCCACAAGGACGGGCACGGGAATGTCCCTGCCCCGGCCCTTCGCCTCCAGCAGCGCGTTGACGGCGGAAGGAGTGAAGGCGTCGGCGCCGATCCCGTAGACGGTGTCGGTGGGGAACACCACGAGCTCGCCCCGCCGTACCGCCGAGGTCGCCTCGGCCAGTCCGGTCATCCGCTCCGTCTGGTCGGCACAGTCAAACCGTCGGCTCACGAAGCCATCCTTCCACGTGTCCCGCCCGGCTCCGCCGCCGCGTGGCCACCGACCGGGCCATTCGAGTCAGTCCTGGGTCAGCCGGGCCGTGACGAACCTGTCCCGGCCGGTCAGGTCCTGGCGCAACCGCACGTCGCGCCAGCCGTTCTCCTCGGCGAACAGCCAGTAGACGGCGTTCCCCTGCTGGTCGGCGTGCTCGACCACGGCGAACCCGCCCGGCCGCAGCAGGCGCCGCGCCGTGCGCTCGACGGCTCTCACCTCGTCCAGCCCGTCCTCCCCCGACCCGTACAGGGCCCGCGAGGGATCGTAGTCGCGCACCTCGGGGTCACGCGGGATCGCTCCGGGCGGAATGTACGGCGGGTTGGAGATGACCAGGTCCACCTGGCCGTTCAGTTCCGGCAGGCAGTCGGCCAGATCCTCCGGATGCAGGGTGGTGCGGCCCTGGCCGTGTTCGAGGATGTTGCGCTTGGCCCAGCCGTACGCCACGGGGTCGATCTCGACGGCGTGCACCTGCGCCAGCGCGACCTCCTGCGCGATCGACAGCGCGATGGCTCCGGAACCGGTGCCGAGGTCGACCACGACGGGAGAGGCGACGTCCATCTCGCGCAGCCGGTCGATCGCCCAGCCGGCCACGACCTCGGTCTCCGGCCTGGGCACGAACACGCCCGGGCCCACCTCGAGGGAGAGGTAGCGGAAGTACGCCCGGCCGGTGATGTGCTGCAGCGGCTCGCGCGCCTCGCGCCGGGCGACGCCCTCCCAGAACCGCGCGTCGAAGTCGGCGTCCTTGATCGTGTGCAGCATGCCGCGCGGAACGCCGTGCACGAAGGCCGCGATCTCCTCGGCGTCCGTTCGGGGTGACGGCACTCCCGCCTCGGCGAGCCGGGCGGTGGCGAGGGCGATTTCGTCGAGCAGGAAGGTCATGGTCTCTTACAGCACGGTCGTCGCGGCGTGGCCTGGGGATCGTCGGTCGTGGGCAGACGGGCCGCCGCCGGGACGGCCCACGGTCATTCGACGACCCACGTCCATCACCGCTTCTCCCATCGTCCCCTCATCAGGCTCGCCGCGGGCTCACGAATGAGCGGCCAGCTTCTCCGCGAGTTCGGCGTCGAGCAAAGCCTGTATCACCGCATCGAGATCGCCGTCCAGGACTTGGTCCAGGTTGTAGGCCTTGAAACCCACGCGGTGATCCGAAATGCGGTTCTCCGGGAAGTTGTAGGTGCGGATGCGCTCGGAGCGGTCGACGGTGCGCACCTGCGACTTGCGCTCGGCCATCGCGGCCGCCTCGGCCTCCTCCTGCGCCATCGCGAGCAGCCTGGCGCGCAGGATGCGCAGCGCCGACTCCTTGTTCTGGAGCTGGCTCTTCTCGTTCTGGCAGGAGACGACGACGCCGGTCGGCAGGTGGGTGATCCGCACGGCCGAGTCGGTCGTGTTGACGCTCTGGCCGCCGGGACCGCTGGAGCGGAACACGTCGATGCGCAGGTCGTTGGGGTCGATCTGGACGTCGACCTCCTCGGCCTCGGGATAGACGAGCACACCGGCGGCCGAGGTGTGGATGCGGCCCTGCGACTCGGTCACCGGCACCCGCTGGACACGGTGCACGCCGCCCTCGAACTTGAGCCGCGACCAGACGCCCTCCCTGCCCTTGATGGCGACGGTGACGTCCTTGTAGCCGCCGAGGTCGGAGTGCTGTGCGTCGATGATCTCGGTCTTGTAGCCGATCCGCTCGGCGTACCTGAGGTACATCCGCAGGAGGTCTCCGGCGAACAGGGCCGACTCCTGGCCGCCCTCGCCCGCCTTGATCTCCATGATGACGTCCTTGTCGTCGTTGGGGTCCCGCGGGACCAGGAGACGGGTGAGCTTCTCCTCCAGCACCGGGATGCGGCCCTCGAGCTCGGCCGCCTCCTCCGCGAACGCCGGGTCCTCCGCCGCGAGCTCGCGCGCGGCCGCCAGGTCCTGCCGTACGCCTTCGAGCTCCCGGTAGGTCGCGACGATCGGCGTGAGCTCCGCGTAACGCTTGCCGTACGTCCGCGCCTTGCTCTGGTCGGCGTGCACGGCGGGGTCGGCGAGCCGCAGTTCCAGATCCGCGTACTCACTCATGATCTCGTCGAGGTTCACCGCACGCTCCTTTGCTCAAGCTCCTCGGTAAAGGCCGTAATCACCAAGAACGCCGACCCGGAGACGCCCCCAGAAAGGGGCGCCCCCGAGCCGGCGTCCTGGAGGAGCTACTTGCTCTGGGCCTTCTTGCCGAAGCGCGCCTCGAAGCGCGCCACCCGGCCACCGGTGTCGAGGATCTTCTGCTTGCCCGTGTAGAAGGGGTGGCAGGCGGAGCAGACGTCGGCGTGGATCACGCCGTTCTTGGCGGTGCTACGCGTGGTGAAGGTGTTCCCGCAGGTGCAGGTCACCTGGGTGACCACGTACTCCGGGTGGATGTCGGGCTTCATGTCTCAGTCCTTAACGCTAGGCGCGGTCGCCGGGTCGCTCCGTCTGTCACGGTCTGCGCGCATCGGCACACCTGTGATGCGCGGCGCGGGAACCGGTACCGCTGCGGTTCGGCTACCAGTGTGCCAGATCCTCCAACCATCCCAGGCCATGGGCTATTCCCGGGGCCGGCCATCGTCGTGGCAGGGGCGGCGGATCGGCGGATCACGCCGACGCCCCGGACGGCGCGGCCGTCCGGGGCGTCGGTCGGAAGGGCGTCAGTCGCGGTCGTTGCTGACCGTGGTCTTCTGCACCTGGAGCAGGAACTCGGCGTTGGACTTGGTCTCCTTCATCTTCTCGAGAAGGAGCTCCAGCGCCTGCTGCATGTCGAGGGCGTGGAGGACGCGGCGGAGCTTCCAGACGATGGACAGCTCCTCCTTGGCCATGAGGATCTCCTCCTTGCGGGTGCCGGACGCGTCCACGTCCACCGCCGGGAAGATGCGCTTGTCCGCGAGCGACCGGTTGAGCTTGAGCTCCATGTTGCCGGTGCCCTTGAACTCCTCGAAGATGACCTCGTCCATCTTGGAGCCGGTCTCGACGAGAGCCGTGGCGAGGATCGTCAGCGAGCCGCCGTTCTCGATGTTGCGGGCGGCGCCGAAGAACCGCTTCGGCGGGTAGAGCGCGGTCGAGTCGACACCACCGGACAGGATGCGGCCGCTCGCGGGCGCCGCGAGGTTGTACGCACGCCCGAGACGGGTGATCGAGTCGAGCAGCACGACGACGTCGTGGCCCAGCTCCACCAGCCGCTTGGCCCGCTCGATGGCGAGCTCGGCGACGGTCGTGTGGTCCTCGGCCGGGCGGTCGAAGGTCGAGTGGATGACCTCGCCCTTGACCGACCGCTGCATGTCGGTGACCTCTTCCGGACGCTCGTCCACGAGGACGACCATCAGGTGGCACTCGGGGTTGTTGCGCGTGATCGCGTTGGCGATCGCCTGGAGCACCATGGTCTTGCCGGCCTTGGGCGGCGACACGATCAGACCGCGCTGGCCCTTGCCGATCGGCGACACGAGGTCGATGATCCGCGTGGTCAGGACGTTCGGCTCGGTCTCCAGGCGCAGGCGCTCCTGCGGGTAGAGCGGCGTGAGCTTGTTGAAGTCGGGCCGCTGGCGGGCCTGCTCCGGGTCCATGCCGTTGACGGTGTCGAGGCGGACCAGGGCGTTGAACTTCTCACGCCGCTCGCCGTCCCTCGGCTGCCGGACGGCGCCGGTGATGACGTCGCCCTTGCGCAGGCCGTTGCGGCGGATCTGGGCGAGCGAGACGTAGACGTCGTTCGAGCCCGGCAGGTAGCCGCTGGTCCGCACGAAGGCGTAGTTGTCGAGGATGTCCAGGATGCCGGCGATCGGGATCAGGACGTCGTCCTCGCTGATGACCGGCTCGTTGCCCTCGAAGCGGTCGCGCCCGCGGCGGCCACGCTCCCGGAAGCGGCCACGGCGCCCGCGGCCGTCCTCGCCCTGCTGGTCGCCCTTGCCGTCGGCGCGGCTGTCCGTACGGCTGTCACCGCGCCCGTCGGAGCGGCCGTCACGGCCGTCGGCGCGGTTGTCGCCGCGGCCCTGCTGGTCACGACGGCCCTGGCCGCCGTCCCCGGCGTCGGCGGCGCGCTGGTCACCGCGCTGGTCACCGCGCTGGTCACCGCGCTGGTCACCGCGGCCGTCGCGCTCGCGGCCCCTCTCGCCCCGCTCACCGCGCGTGCGGCGCTCGCGGCGGTCGCCGCGCTCGGGCCGCTCGGCGCGGGTCTCGGACTGGGCGGCCTCGGCCTGCGGCTCGGCGACGGCGGCGACGCCGTTCTGCGTGGCGTCGGCGGCCACGACCGGAGCGGCCTCGACCACGGGACGCTCCTCACGGGCCGCGACGGGCTCGGCAGCGGGCGCGGCGGCGGGCGCGGCCTCGGGTGCGGGCGCCGCGGCGGCGCGGGAACGTTCCCGGCGGCCACGGGCGGGGCGCTCGGCGACTGCGGGCGCTTCGGCGGCGGCCTTCGGCTCGGCCGCGGCCTCTCCCGATCCGCCCTGCTTCTCCTGGATGGCCGCGATGAGCTGGCTCTTGCGCATCCGTCCGGTCCCCGTGATGCCGAGGCTGGTCGCCAGGGCCTGAAGCTCGGGGAGCACCATGCCAGCCAGGCCGGTGCCGGAGCGACGTCGCGGACGGGCCGGGGCGGAAGTGGGGGTGTCGCCGGCGGCCTGGCCGTCGGAGAGGAGTTCGGTGGTGTCGCTCAACTAAGGGTCCTTCCCAGGGGTCGGGCGCCAGAATCGTGCGTCCAGGCGTCCCGGTGATGCGACCCGGCGGGACAGACCGGGTCGGGCTTCGCGAATCTCATGTGTCGATGACCCTCGGGATTCGCGAGCGGTAGGTGCCCGGGGGCGATCCCCCGGATTGCCGCCACCGACCAGATGTCTTGGTGGTTCGAACGCGCATGTCTCCGAGAACGCCGCCTCCGGCCATGCCACCCGAGGGTGTGCCGACTGGAGGAAACGGTTTCGGGGAAATCGCCCTGCCCGCGTCGAAGGACGCGAGGCGAAGTGCAGCGATGTGCGAATGACAAGCACGCACCCAACACGGGGGCACCTGGTGCGGCTATCAGCCTAACATCACCAGCGCGCACAGCTATTCCCTGAAGGTCGAAGAAACATCAGCGTGTCTCGGGAAACCGAACGTACGCACCAAGCGGGTCGACGTTCATTGGCTGGATGTGCCAGTCATTACCCACTTCTGGCGCGATCAAATCCTTGGTGTCCCGTGTCGTCAACGCGAGAACCGTCGGACCGGCCCCCGAGACGACGGCGGGCACCCCGGCCTCGCGGAGCCGTCGCACCAGTTCGGCGGTGCGGGGCATGGCGGGCGCGCGGTACCTCTGGTGCAGGCGGTCTTCGGTGGCGGCGAGCAGGAGATCCGGTTCCGGTCTCTGTGTCAGCGCCGCGACGAGCAGAGCCGCCCGCCCCGCGTTGGCCGCCGCGTCCGAATGCGGTACGTCCTTCGGCAGCAGCCCCCGAGCCTCCTCCGTGGACAACCGGAAATCCGGGATCAACGCCACCGGCCGGACGTCCTCGTGCGGGCTCAGTTTCACCATACTCGCCGCTCCCGACTGGTCCGTCCAGGCGATGGTGAGACCTCCCGCCAGACATGGCGCCACGTTGTCGGGATGCCCCTCCAGCTCCGTGGCCAGCGCGAACACCTCGGCGTCCGGCAGATCCCCCGCGCCCCTCGCGCGGACGAGTGCGCGGGCCGCGAGGATGCCGGCGCAGATCGCCGCCGACGACGAGCCGAGCCCCCGCGCGTGCGGAATCCGGTTGCGGCAGCGCAGCGCCATGCCGTCCGGCTGGGCGAACCCCATGCGGTCGAACGTCGCGCGCATGGTCCTGACGACGAGGTGGCCCTCGTCCTCGTCCAGCTCACCGGCGCCCTGGCCCTCCACGGCGATCCGCACGCCGGGAGAGCCGGAGATCTCCGCCTCCACCTCGTCGTACAGGTCGAGCGCGAGACCGAGGCTGTCGAAGCCGGGGCCGAGGTTGGCGCTCGTCGCCGGCACGCGGACGACGACGCCCTGACTTTCCGTCAATTCGTCACCTGAACCCTTTGATGGGCGGGAATGAGAGGGCCGGTCAGGCGAGTCCCAGCGCGGCCGCGGCGGCGTAGGCGTCGATCGGGATCGTCACGGGCGCCGGGGCGCCGGAGATGGCCCAGTCGGGGTCCTTCAGGCCGTTGCCGGTCACGGTGCAGACGACCCGCTGCCCCGGCGTGAGCAGGCCCTGCTCGTGCGCCTGGAGCAGGCCGGCGACGCTCGCGGCGGAGGCGAGCTCGACGAACACGCCCTCCTCCTGCGCGAGCAGCTTGTACGCCGCGGCGATCTGGCGGTCGGTCACGGCCTGGATGTCGCCGCCGGACTCGTCGCGCGCGGCCTCGGCGAGCCGCCAGGAGGCGGGGTTGCCGATCCTGATCGCCGTGGCGATCGTCTGCGGGTGGGTAACGGGGCTGCCGCCGACCAGCGGCGCCGCGCCGCTCGCCTGGAATCCCAGCATTCGCGGCCGCTTGGTGGCCACGCCGTCGTCGGCGTACTCCTTGTAGCCCATCCAGTAGGCCGAGATGTTGCCGGCGTTGCCGACCGGGATGCAGTGGACGTCGGGCGCGTCGCCGAGCGCGTCGACGATCTCGAAGGCCGCCGTCTTCTGGCCCTGCAGGCGGTGCGGGTTGACGGAGTTGACCAGCGCGATCGGGTAGGTCTCCGCGAGCTTCCTGGTCATCTCCAGGCAGTCGTCGAACGAGCCCTCGACCTGGAGCAGCCTGGCGCCGTGCACCAGGGCCTGAGCGAGCTTGCCCATCGCGATCTTCCCGCGCGGCACGAGGACGGCGCAGGTCAGCCCGGCCCGTACGGCGTAGGCGGCGGCCGAGGCGCTGGTGTTGCCGGTGGACGCGCAGATGACCGCCTGGGCGCCCTCCTCGACGGCCTTGCTGATCGCGACGGTCATGCCGCGGTCCTTGAAGCTGCCGGTCGGGTTGAGGCCCTCGACCTTGAGATGGACATCACAGCCCGTGATCTGGGACACCCGCTTGGCCGGGACGAGCGGCGTGCCGCCCTCGAGCAGGGTCACCACGGGCGTCGTCGTGGAGACCGGCAGACGATCGCGGTACTCCTCGATCAGGCCACGCCAAGCCCTGAACATTGGTCGCTCCTCCCACGCGCGCATACGCGTGTCACCAGGGGTATCGGTCACCGAGTCTACGGCCAACCGTTTGACGTGCGGACTTCGTTGTCCACCAAATGGACATATTGGGCGCCACCTTAGGGAACTGTCAGCGGGTTTCGCTACTGTGGAGCGGCCCTTTGACCATCGCTGTAGAGGACGAGGATTGGCCCACCTGACGGGCGTGGAGCCCCGGCCGAGAATTCGCCACAACGACTACTCTCCGCTCACGCCGCCGCCCATCGGCGGCTGGACGCCCACGCTCAGCGCGAGTGTCGTCATCCCCGCCCACGGCGGGCAGCACCGTCTCGATCTGACGCTGGCCGCGCTGGCCGCGCAGACCTATCCCGCGCACCTCACCGAGGTGATCGTGGTGGACGACCGCAGCGATCCCCCGCTGCGCCTGCCCGATCTGCGGCCGGACAACACCCGCGTCGTCGTGGTCCCGCCCGGCGGATGGGGCGCCGGCCACGCGATGAACGCCGGCATCGCGGCGGCCGAGGGTGAGATCGTGCAGCGTCTCGACGCCGACATGGTGATCTCGCGGGAGCACCTGGAGGCGCTGTTCCGCTGGCACCACCTCACCGACTACCTCGTCACGATCGGCGGCAAGAAGTTCGCCGAGGAGCCGGCCCTCACTCCCGCGCAGGTCCACGAGGCCGTACGGCACGGCTCGCCCGAGGACCTGTTCGACCCGTCGGCGCTGGTGTCCAGCTCGACCGAGGAGACCATCCGCCGCCTCGACGGCCTGCGGGCCAGCAAGAACCCCTACCAGGTGTGCACAGGTCCGACGGTCTCCCTGCGACGGGCCCTGCTCGACGAGGTCCGGGGCTTCGATCCCGAGGTGGTGCGCGGCCAGGACACCGAGTTCGCCTACCGGCTCGCGCAGGCGGGGGCGGTGTTCGTCCCCGACATGGAAGCCCGCGCCGTGCATCTCGGCCTGCCGGCCCAGCGCGGTGAGCACGGCAAGTCCATCGTCCGCCTCGTCGAGGCCCACCTGGCACACCGGGTCCCGCTCCGCCGCGACCTGCGCAAGGAGCCCGGCCGGCGCTGGCTCGTGCCGTACGTCGAGGTCGTCTTCGACGTGATGGGGGCGGACGAGCGGCGGATCGTCGCGGCGGTCGACGCGGTGCTGCGGGGCACGCTCAGCGACGTCGTGGTGACGCTGACCGGCCCCTGGTCGCCGCTGGAAGGCGGCCGCAGGTGGGCTCCGGGGACCGAGGCGTTCGACCTCGCCCTGGTGAGGGCGGCGTTCGGGCACGACGCGCGGGTGCGGTTCGCGGAACGGGCGGCGCCGACCGCCGCGCCCGTGCCCTTCCGCTACACGGCGCCCGTCGACGCCCCTCCGGCTCCGGCGCTGCTCGAGCGTGCGGTCAAGGCGATGCTGGAGGAGCGCATCGGCCTGCTGGTCCTGGACCTGCCCGGCGGGGGCACGGCCACCCTGGAGCGGACCGAGGCCGTCGCGCGCGCCCGCCGCCTCACCGCGCCGGGCGAGGACCCGGCCGGCGTGATCGCGCAGACCCACGGCGTACGGCACGCCGCGGCGAGCGAGTTCGAGGAGCGTCCCAAGGCTCTGGCGAAACCGGCCGCGCCCGCCGCACCGCAGGCCACCGGGAAACCGGCCGCCGCGCAAACCCCGAGACCGACCCCGAGGCCGGCCGCGGCGCAGGTCCCGGAGCCGGAGGCCACGCCGCCGCGCCGCCGCGGCCTGTTCCGCCGCTCCTGACCATCCGATGGCCGGCCCCGCCCCGCGACTCCTGTCACGCGACGGAGGGGCCGCCGGTCAGGTCTTCTCGCCGGTCAGGTCTTCTTGAACGTGAAGGGCCGGGTGATGCCCCGGGCGATGCCACGCAGGCCTCGGGCGCGATGCAGCGCCGAGACCTGCCCGCGCAGCACCGAGACCTGCCGCCGCAGGGTGCCGATCTCCCGGCGGAACTCGACGGCGGACTTACGCCACCGCGCCGCCTCGTCGCGCCATCTGGTCACCTGCCCGCGCAGCCGCTCGACCTCCTTGGTCAGCCGCTCGACCTCGGCCTGCGCCTGCACCCGCTTGCGATAGGCGGTGCGCGGATTCATGTAGGCCGGGGCGTCCGCGGCGGCCCGGAAGCCGAAGGTCTCGCCGTCGACCCAGTACGTGCCGAACATCTCGTCCACGGCGTCGTCGAGGTCCTCGCCCTCCTCGGCGACGAGGGCGGCGCGGGAGAACGCCTCGGTGCGTTCCAGGCGGGCGGCGGTGACGCCTTCCGCGTCCTCGGCCAGGAGCACGCTCACCAGTCCGTGTTCCCGTCCGCGCAGCACCTCGATCAGCCGGCCGAGGCTGTCCTCCTCCGGCACCCAGCCGGGCGGGATGCGCAGGCGGTACGGCGACTGGGTGTCGGACACCGCCGTGGCCAGCCGCACCCGGCCCTCGTGCGTGTAGTGGGCCCGCAGCAGCACGAGATCGAGGCGCGGATCCTTGAGCGGCGCGCGCTGCTCGGGCGCGAGCTCGTCCCACGGGCCGGTCAGCACCACGGCGAGGTCGGTCACCGTGCCGGCCAGCACGCCGTCCACGGTGGCCCTGACGTCGTCGTACGACCCCGCGGTGGCGTCCACGAGGACCTCCACCTGCGGGACCTTCCACTGCCGGGAGGGATGGGTGCGCAGCCACCGGTAGCCGGGGACCCGGTCGGTGACCAGGGCGTGACTGACGCGGCTGACCGGCGCGCTGTCGCGCATGCGCATGGACGGGCCGAGGTGGTAGGCCCTGGCCTGCGGGTCGGGGATGAAGACCGCGCCCGCCTGCGCGAGCCGGTAGCCCATCTCGGTGTCCTGGCCGAGGATCATGTCGGGGTCCATCGGCCCGGCCCGCTCGAACAGCCGGGCGGAGACCGACGACGCGCCGCCGATGTGGATGCTGAACGGCCGCGGCGAGCGGGTCAGCCCCTCCGACCGCCGCACCAGGTCCTCGATCCAGGAGTGCGGCTCCGCCGGCTCGAAGAGCTTCGCCAGGTCGTCCGTTCCCGCGACGTCCGCCGGGTCGGGCAGCGGGGCGGTGGTGAAGCGCAGGTAGGAGGTGACCGACAGATAGGGCGCGAGGTGGTGCCAGCGCATATGCGCCTCCACCTCCTCCGGTTCGGGGACGACGTCGGAGTCCATCCAGTGGATGACGTCGCCCGTCGCGGCGGCAAGCCCGGTGTTGCGCGCCCTGGCCCGGCCCGGCGCCGCGCACACCAGCAGCCGCGTGCCGCGGGGCCGGATCTCCGGCAGGCGCAGCGGCGGCTCGCTGCCGTTGTCGACCACGATCACTTCCAGCAGGTCGGCCGGGTACGTCTGCCTGGCCAGCCCCGCGAGCGTGAGGTCGAGCTTGGCCTGGTTGGCGTACGCGGGGATGACCACGCTGACCCGCAGGCGGGGCGTCCACGACGACCCGAGGGCGGGCGGCTTGAGGACGGTGTAGTCGTTTCCCCTGATGCGTGGCGTCATGGCGCTTCCAGAATCACACTCGGGCGAAAGCCGCGCCATTGGTTCGCGGCGACGCGCAGGAAGTGGGCGAGAGGAAGGTTCCAGGTGTGGTCGGCGCTGACCGATCGCCGCAGGACGTAGCCCAGGCCGTGGGTGCGGTAGACGCGGCCGCCGGCCGCCTCGACCGCGTGCAGGAGGTGCGCGTCCTCCCCGCGATCCAGCGGCCCGAAGCCGCCGACCTGCTCGAAGATCTCGCGGCCGAGCAGGATCGTGCCGCCCGCGACGTGGTCGGCCCACACCTCGCTGCTGTAGTCGACGCGGCGGATCGTCGTGTGGAGGGGCTGGAGGTAGAAGAACTCCGGCGCGGTCCCGACCAGCTCCGCCCCGGAATAGGCCATGGCCAGCAGCAGGTCGGCCAGGTGCTCGGGGCCGTACCAGTCGTCGTCGTCCCATTTGGCGACGATGCCGGTGGACGCCCGGGCCGCCGCCATGTTGAGCACCGTCCCGAGCGGCGCGTCCGGCTCGGCCTCGATCACGGTGATCGGATGGGGGAACTCCTCGACCGCCTCGCGCACCCGCGCGGCCGGGAACCCGTGCAGGGCGACGACCGCCTCCAGACCGACGCCGCGCTGGCGGGCGAGCTGCCGCAGCGCGTGGCCCACGTAGTGGGGCCGCCGCGTGGCCATGACGACGGTCACCGGGGCGAGGCCGGTGCCGACGCCACCGGCCCGCAGCGCGTGCCTGCGCAGGCGCACGCTGTGCTCTTCCCTGCGCAGGTCGGCGACCGACTCGGGTGTACCGTCGCCGGCCTCGGGGGTCCAGGCCGCGGCCAGGCCGGCGAGCACGGGATCGGCCTCACGCACCCACCTCGGCGGATCGTGGCAGGTGAGCGGCACCCCCGCGGCGGCCAAGGCGGTGACCGCGCCGAATGCCTCGGCGTCGGCCTCCTCCGGCCACTCCACCCGAAGCCCGCGCAGCGGCCGGAGGGCGGCGACGTCGGCCTGCGGGGGGACGGCCAGCGGCCGGCCTCCCATCGCCCACCGGCCGTCGCTCCAGGACAACGTCACGGTGTCCTCGGTGGGGCTGCGTGTGAAACCGTACGGCGAGCACATGCCGGTCGTCACCGTCACGGTGTCCCTCCCGCGCGTCCGTTTGTAGGCTGCTGAACTTCTATCAGCCGAACCTTGTGAATCCCTGTGACCGTCATGGTCAACCTGACGACTCGCTGTGACCTGGCGCGGCAGGCGGGATCACGACACGGGCGACACGTCCCCACCGACGACGTCGCCCATCGTCTTCACGTCGATCTTCTTGGCTTTCCGCTGCTGGGCCACCCAGTCGACGAAGGCCGCGAACTCCTTGGGCGCCGTCGCGTACTCGTCCCGCGGGTCGTTCTTGATCTCGTGGAAGACGAAGGTCAGCATGCCGGGGTCGTCCTCCCGCTGGGCGCGGGTGACGAACTCCCGCAGTGTGCGGGCCGTGCGCGGCAGGCGGGTCTGGCTCGTGGCGCGTACGGCGGCGGGGTCCGCGGGCGGGATCGTCTCGGTGACCGGGCAGGCGCGGCAGCTGTCCGGCCGGTACAGGCCGTTGATGTCGCGCGCGCTGTTGTAGCCGCAGCGCATCGCGATCTGCTTGCCCGACTCGTCGAAGTCACCGAACGGATAGGCGAACGAGCGCACCGCGAAGCCCATCTTCAGCAGCGCGCGCCTGTCGTCGCAGATCTCCGTCTGCTGCGTGGCGTCGAACGTCTCCGGCAGATGCGGATGGTGAAGGGTGTGGCCGCCGATCTCGTGGCCCTGTTTCGCGATGGCCCGCAGCTCGGCCACGCTCAGGAAGCCGCGCCTGCCGAGGCGGGCGCTGTTGACGTAGAAGGTGCCCTTGAGGCCGCGCCTGCTCAGCATTCCGGCGACGGCGAGGTGGTCGGCCGTGCCGTCGTCGAAGGTGAGGACCACGGTCGGCACCCCGGCCGCCCGCGCTCCCTGTTCGGCGACTCGCGCGGGGGCCGCCTGCGCGGAGACGGCCGAGCCGGCCGTCGCCGCGGCCGGGTGCTGGAGTCCCGCGATCGACGCCGCGGCTAGGAGACAGACCGGCAGAAGTCTCTTCACCGTAAGTCGCATGAAGAGAAACTTTACTCATAATTGGCAATTACTCTTGCGCGCGATGTCCAACCGTGATGAAACGGTCCACTCAGCCCTTGCCGCGGACGCGCTCGAACAGTGCGACAGTCAGGCCCGGCAGCTCCGCGGAGTGCCAGGCCGTCGAGAGGCGGTATCCGGCCGCACGGACGGCGGCCACCTTGGGGATCTTCTTTCCCGTCAGCCCGGCTTGCTTCGTCCCCCGCCAGACCACCCAGACCCGGCGGTGCCCGGCCAGGGCCTCGGCGAGGTCGTCCCGCTCCACGTACTCGAAGGCCGGGCCCCGCCCCCTGAGAAGCACGTCCTCGGGGAGGCCCTCGCGGCCGTAGTAGACGAAGCCGGTGCGCAGCCGGCTCTGGCCGTACACGATGGCGTCGCCGGCGCGCTCCCGCGCCCGGATCACCCCGACCGCGCCGGGGAAGTCGTCGTAGTGGCCGTTGCGCTGCCGGTAGTCGGCCTGCGCGGGCATCCCCAGCAGCGCCACGACCAGCACGGCGGGCACGCAGACCAGAGCGAAGGGGACGGGAGCCAGGCGGATCGAGGCCAGGGCCACGCCTCCCGCCAGGGCCAGGGCGGGCGCCGTGACGAACACGTAACGGTCCACGTAGGCCGGGGTGACCAGTGCGTCGATCACGAGCAGCAGCATCGGCGGGAGGACGAGCCAGCCGCCCACGAGGACGCCCCAGGGGACCGACCTGCGCAGCAGGATCACCACCCCCACGACGGCGAGGGCGAACAGCGGCGGCCCGGCGAGGTCGGAGCCCGCCGCGTGCTTGGGGAACTTCAGCAGCACGTCGGGCCCGTGCGGCTGGATCCAGCTGATCGCGTGGCGCTCGCCCCAGCCCACCAGGGCGAGGATCGCGAGGGGGACGCACCCCACCGCCGTCGCGGGAACGATCCTGGTCAGGAAGGTACGGCGGGGCAGGGCGAGCAGGGCGGCCAGGAACTGGGCCGGGAGAACCAGGACCGAGAACAGATGCGTGCAACCGAGCAGCGCCACCGACGCCGCGTACCAGCGGACCTGTTTCCCGCCGGCGGAGTCAGTGGGCGCCTCGGCCACCCGGTGCAGCGCCCAGGCGGAGACGACGGCCGCCGCCGCCGCGAACGCGTACGGCCGGGCGTTCGCGCCGTGGTAGGACACCGAAGGCAGGACGGCGAACAGCGCCGCGGCCACCACTCCCGCACGCGGACCGGCCAGCCGACGGCCGAGGTCGGCCAGGAAGCCCGCCGCCACACCGGCCGCGAGGGCCGAGGGCAGGCGCAGCCACCACTCGGCCTCGCCAAGCAATGACCAGACATGGATGAGCAGGTAGTAGGGCAGGAAGTGGCCGTCGATCTGCTGCACGAGCCCCCACAGCCCGCTCAGCGGCCGAGCCACCGCGGCGCTGTAGGTCGCCACCTCGTCGGCCGACAGCGACGCCGTGGTGCCGGAGACGGCGACACAGGTGGTCAGCAGGCCCGCGAGCAGCGGCGTCCAGCGGGGCCAGTCCTTCGCGCCCGCATCCGTCCTCTGGCCGGACGTCCGGACCGCCTCGCCCGCAACCACGCTTCCCCCCACAGAACTGATCATTTCGGCCACGTCAAAGACATCGAACACGCACGGACGCGCGGATCGGCGGGGCGTTATCCGATCGAGTCATTGCCCCACCGGCGCCGTGAGCCGTCCGTTCCGGACATGCCGGGCTCCACGGTACGAGATCTCAATGGGGGACTCCTCACGAAACTGTTTGCTTGTTATAGTGACATGCAAACAGTTTGGGAGGTGGCTCGTGTACGACTCCCCCCAGCACGACACTGGGCGCCCCGGCCGGCCGCGCCGCCTGGCCCTGACCTTCGCGCCACCGCTTCTCGCCCTCCTCTTTCTCCTGCTGCTCTTCGCCGTCTTCCGGGACCGGCTGCCCGACCGGGCCTACGTCGCCGATTGGGAGCCGCGGTACGCGCCTGGATGGGGTCAGTGGCTGAGATCGGCCGCCCTCTCCCTCGGGGTCTTCGAGGTGGTGTTCCTCGCCGCGTTCACGCACTACTGGCGCTGGCCCGAGCTGCAGCGCTGGTTGGTCACGTGCTCCGTCGCCATGAGCGTCTCCATGGCGACAGGGAACGGTGTCGCGGTGACGGCATTGATCGACTCCGCGGGACCCGCCACCCTGCCGGCGTGGGAGGTTCCGGCCGAAATCGCCCTCACCGTTCTCGGAGGCGCCACGGGCTGGTGGCTGGCGGGTCCCCTGCCGCCCGCGCCCGGCGCGCGCAGCGCACCACCCCCGGGAGTGCCCCTGCTGCCGCTCGCGCCGGCCCAGCGGGCCGTCTACGCCGTGTCCTCCTGGTACCCGCGCTCGCTCCTACAGGGAGCGGCGATGCTCGCCTTCGGCTGGTTCGGACTCTTCAACCTCTCACGCTCCTGGCAGGGGGCAACGCTGATGGCGCTGATGGGGCTCATCGCGGTCCTCTCGGCGCGCACCCGGCTCCGCATCGACGGCAGCGGCGTCGAGGTCAGCCTGCCGGGGCTCGGCGGCCTGCGGCGGGTCGTGCCATACGACACGGTGCTCTTCGCCTCGGTGCTGCCGGAGGCGTCCGGCAGGGGGCTCGGCATGATCGGCAGCAGCAGGGGGTGGGGATACGTCAGCGGCCGTGGTCCGGTGCTGGCCCTCCGGCTCACCGACGGCCGGGAGTTCCTGTACTCGACGCGAGACGCCGATACGGCCGCCGCGCTGGTGAACGCGTCCCTCTCCCGGGCCAGGGGAGCCGCCGGGTGCTGATCGTCGTCGATCCGTCCTCGGCTCAGCCGCTGGCCGACCAGGTGGCGGCCTCGGTGCGCGCGGCGGTCGCCAGGGGCGCGGCGGTCCCCGGCGACAAGCTGCCCTCGGCGCGGGCCGTCGCCGCCGCGCTCGGCATCAACCTGCACACCGTGCTCCGCGGCTACCAGCAACTGCGCGACGAGGGCCTGGTCGAGCTGCGCCGGGGCCGCGCGGCGACGATCACCGATCTCGCGGCCGAGGGCGGCCGCCTGCGCCTGCGCGAGGCCGCCGAGGAGTTCGCCGGCGCCGTGCGACACCTCGGGGCCTCCGAGGAGGAGGCCCTCGACGCGGTCCGCAGGGCTCTGGCCGAGCGCTGATCCGCGCCTCGCCCGCCGTGTCGACGGCGTTCGCCGAGGCCGGGAGGCCGGGCCGGTCAGGCGGCTTCGCCGTCCAGTGGGCGGCGGCGGAACCGGAGCAGGTTCACGACCAGGAGGGCCGCGGCGGCGACGGCCGCCGCGGCGCAGGCGGCGAGGACCGGCATGCTGGGGTCGTCCTCCGCCGCCGGTTCTCCGGCCGCCGGGATGATGATCGTCCCGGTGGCCGTACGGCTGACGCGGCCGCCTGCGCAGGGTGAGCCGGAACTTCCAGGGCCCGGCGGGCAGGTCGTCGCCCAGCAGCACGGTCACCTGACCGTGTCCTCCGGGAGGCAGGGTGGTGGCGCGGGTGCTGCGGAACGGCCCGGCGCTGAGCGCGCTCGGCCCCTCCGACAACCGCACCTCGCCCTCCAGGTCGACGGCGCGCTCTCCCGTGTTGCCGACCTCGGCCACCAGCCGCGGCTGCCCGGCGTCGGTGCGCCCGGCGGCCACCTCGCCGATCCGGAAGCTCGTCGGCGGTTCGCCGCCCGGGCCCACGTCCGGGTCGGTGCGGACGCCCACCCGGTTGACGAGCGCGACGTCGCCCGACGGGCCGGGCGAGGCCGAGGCGATCCCCGCCCAGATGACGGCGTATCGCTCGCCCTTGGAAGCCGTGGGCGGCACCGCGACGGTGGCCGTCACCGGGACGCGGCCGTACGGCGGCAGGTTCACCGCCGTCCGGTCGAGCGTGGACCAGGAGGTCAGCTCGTCGGTGGTACGCGCGGGGACGCTCTCCGGGCGGTGCCGGTGCGCGTCGCCGGAGGCCGCCGCCGGGGCGACGGCGGCCGTGTACAGCACGACCGCGAGCAGGCCGGAGGCGACGACCCTGCGGGGTGAACGGTCAGGCAACGGAGTGGTTCGGCGTGCCGATGTTGGTGCCCGCCACCGCCTGGGCGGGGACGTTGACGACGAGGGTCGGGTCCCAGGTGGCGGAGTTGTCTCCGGAGCCGCTCGTCGTGCTGAACGCGGTGCGCGGCACGTCGAGCGACTGGGCGGCCGCCGCGTCCGCGTGCCCCGGCACGAACCTGCCGGGGCCGGTCGTGGCCGTCGCCGCGCCGGACGCCGTGGATGCGACCGTGAGCGTCGCGACCAGCGCCAGTCCCGCGACACCCGCCGACGGGGCGGCGACACTCCTCTTGCCCATCTGCCGAACTCCTCCGTCGATGCGGTGCCCCGTCGGGGTCGCGGTCGGTGACATCCTGGCCGGTCCGAGGCGTATGGCAGGGTTCTTCCGCCGGTGTCTGGAGACCCTTTGTGATCAGATGACGACCGGCGGAGACGCGCGGCCCGATGTCCACGGTTACAGCTGATCCCGGCGTGGCGACGGCAAGAGGCCGCCCCGGTGCCCTGGCCTGCCGTGGGCGTTCCGAGAACTACGTCGGCCAGATCGCGAAGATCCCCCTAGACGACGGCAGGCAGCAACAGGCACTCCCGGGTGGAGCACCCGGGAGTGCCTTCAGCCATGGCCGCCGCCCTCGGCGTCAGGGGGTGTCGTCGCCCTCGACCCGCATGACGCTCGCGACCGCGCGGACGATGTTCAGGTCGCGCAGGTCCTTGATCGTGCCCGACAGGGCGGCGTCGCTGGCCCGGTGGGTCACCAGCACGAGCTGGGCGTCGTCGCCGCGGCCCTCCTGCCGCACCGTCTGGATCGACACGTCGTGGCCGGCGAAGATCTCGGCCACCCGGGCGAGCACACCGGGCTTGTCCGCCACGTCCAGCGACACGTGGTAGCGGGTGACGCTGTCGCCCATCGGGTGGACCTTGAGGTCGGCGTACGTCGACTCCTCCGGCCCGCGGGTGCCGGCGAGGCGGTTGCGCGCCACGGCGACGATGTCGCCCAGCACGGCGCTGGCGGTGGGCGCGCCGCCCGCGCCCGCGCCGTAGAACATCAGCCGCCCGGCCGACTCGGCCTCCACGAAGACGGCGTTGTACGCCTCGCGCACACCGGCCAGCGGGTGCGACCTCGGGATCATGGCGGGGTGCACCCGGACGCCGACCGACCGGCCGTCGTCGGAGCGGGCGCAGATGGCCAGCAGCTTGATGACGTACCCCATGCCCTTGGCCGAGGCCACGTCGGCCGCGGTGATCTCCGTGATGCCCTCGCGGTGCACGTCGGCGGCCGTCACCCGGCTGTGGAAGGCGATGCCGGCCAGGATCGCCGCCTTGGCGGCGGCGTCGAAGCCCTCGACGTCGGCCGTGGGGTCGGCCTCGGCGTACCCGAGCGCCTGGGCCTCCTCCAGGGCGTCGTTGAACGAGGCGCCGGTGGAGTCCATCTTGTCGAGGATGTAGTTGGTGGTGCCGTTGACGATGCCCAGCACGCGGCGCACCCGGTCGCCGGCCAGCGACTCGCGCAGCGGGCGCAGCAGCGGGATCGCCCCGGCGACGCTCGCCTCGAAGTACAGGTCGGCGCCGTTCTCGCGGGCGGCCCGGTGGATCGTCGCGCCGTCCTCGGCGAGCAGCGCCTTGTTGGCGCTCACCACGGACTTGCCGTGCGCCATGGCGGCGAGGATCAGCGACCTGGCGGGCTCGATGCCGCCGATCACCTCGACGACGATGTCCACGTCGTCGCGGGTGACCAGGGCCTCCGCGTCGGTCGTGAGCAGGGCGGGGTCCACGTCGGCGTCCCGCTTGCGCCCCAGCCTGCGCACGGCGACGCCGGCCAGCTCCAGCGGGGCGCCGACGCGGGCGGCCAGGTCGTCGGCCTGTTCGCGGAGCAAACGCACGACCTGCGACCCGACGACGCCGCAGCCCAGCAGCGCGACCCTGAGCGCCGGTTTGGCTTTACTCACGACCCCTCCTCGCTTCGCCGCCGGACTGTCCGGGACGGCCGCTCACAGCTGCCCCCTGAGCAGGTCGTCCTCGGTCTCTCTGCGGATGATGACCCGCGCCTGGCCGTTGGACACCGCGACGACGGCGGGCTTGGGCAGATAGTTGTAGTTGTTGGCCAGCGACCGGCAGTAGGCGCCGGTGCCGGCGACGGCGATCAGGTCGCCGGGGGCCAGGTCGCCCGGCAGGTACAGGTCGCGCACGACCATGTCGCCGCTCTCGCAGTGCTTGCCGACCAGGCGCGACAGCATCGGCGCCGCCTGGCTCACGCGGGAGGCGAGCACGGCCGTGTACTCGGCGCCGTAGAGGGCGGTGCGGATGTTGTCGCTCATGCCGCCGTCGACGCTCACGTAGGTGCGCAGGCCCTCCACGTCCTTGACCGTACCGGCCTCGTACAGGGTCACGCCGGACACTCCGGCGATCGAGCGGCCCGGCTCGACCGTGAGGCGCGGCACCGGCAGTCCGGCCGACTCGCACACCTTCGTGACGATCTCCCGCAGACCGTCCGCGATGACCTTGACGTCCAGGGAGTCGTCGCCCACGACGTACGGGATGCCGTATCCGCCGCCGAGGTCCAGCTCGGGGAGCACCACGTCGTGCTCCTCCTTGATCTCGACCAGCAGCCGGGCCAGGCGGCGGGCCGCGACCTCGAAACCGCCGGTGTCGGTGATCTGTGACCCGATGTGGGAGTGCAGGCCGACCAGTTCGAGCTGCGGCAACGCGAGGATGCGCCGCACCGCCTCGGCGGCGGCGCCGCTGCTCAGCGACAGGCCGAACTTCTGGTCGTCGTGAGCGGTCGCGATGAACTCGTGGGTGTGCGCCTCGACGCCCACGGTCACCCGGATCATCACCTTCGGCCGCACGCCGTGCTCGTCGGCGAGGAAGCCGAGGCGGGCGATCTCCTCGAACGAGTCGACCACGATGTGGCCCACGCCGACCTGGACGGCCTTCTCCAGCTCGGCGAGCGACTTGTTGTTGCCGTGCAGCGTGATCCGCTCGGGCGGGAAGCCCACGCTGAGCGCCACGGCGAGCTCACCGGCACTGCACACGTCGAGGCCGAGGCCCTCCTGGTCGATCCAGCGGGCGACCTCGCGGCACAGGAACGCCTTGGCGGCGTAGTGGACCTCGCCGTCGTGGAAGGCGGACCGGTACTCACGGCAGCGGGAGCGGAAGTCCTCCTCGTCGATGACGTACAGAGGCGTGCCGAACTCCTTCGCCAGGTCACGCACGTCGATTCCGCCGATCGTGACGGCTCCGTCGGCCCGGCCGGACGTTCGCGGCCAGATGGCCGGTTCGAGCGCGTTGAGGTCGGCGGGCACCTGCTGCGGACGCTCCTCGGGGTGTCCGGCGGTCACGGCGACGATCGATGAAGCGGCGTGCAGGTCGCCGGCGGGGTGGGCGAATCGACTCACCCGAACGAGGCTAGCCGACCCTGCGATTCACTCGCGCCCGCTGTTCACCCTGCGAGACGGCCCGGACGGAAGATATTCAGATCCGCAGGTCATCGGCGACAGTACTTTCCGCCATCCGCTGGTTTTGGTCAGATTTTGCCGGGCGGGGCGACACCGAGCTCCGCCAGTCCCTCCCCGAGCACCCGGCGCACGGCCTCCCCCATCCGCACCCGGGCCGCGTGGACCTCCGACGGCGGCTCGTCGCCCCTGGGAATCGGGGACGCGTGCTCGACGGCGGCGTGGTAGACCTCGGCCAGCCGTTCGAGGTACGCCGCCCATCCAGGATCGCGGCTGTCCCTCCTGCTCGGCAGCTCGGCCAGGACCCGCAGCACGGCCCGGTCGAAAGGGCCGTCGAGGAGGCCGGACCGCACCACCGCGGCGGCAGGCACGCCGAGGTCGCGCGCCCACCGCTGTACGGCTCCCGCCCGCACGTACGCGTACCTCACCACGAAACCGGGGTTGTCCCAGGTGCGCGGGAAATCGGGCCACGGCGCCACGGAGTTCGTTTCCGGGCCCGATTCCTGGTCCTTTTCGGGCAGGGGCACGGCGAGCGGGGCGGCCAGGATGTCGTGGACGATCTCTCCCGGCGCGGCGATCTCGACGACCAGGAAACCGTTCGGCCGGACGTCCACGTGCCGCACCCCGGGCACCGCGCGCAGCCGTACGGCCAGCCGCTCCGCCGCCTCGGCCGGGGGCTCCGCCGTCCCCCGCAGCGCGGCGGCGGAGACGAAGCGCGCCTCCCGCTCCCACGACCCCTGCGGCACGGGCGGCGCACCGAGGACGTCGCGCAGCACCTCCATGATCATGGCGCGGCCGGGCCGTCCTTGGGGGCGGCGGTCAGCGTCAGGCACCCGGGGATCGCGGCGAACGCCTCCCGCAGGCACGCGGCCAGATCCGCGGACGTGGGCTCGCCCGGCATGGCCGTCCAGGACTCCAGCGCGCCATGCCAGGCCCCGACGAGCATGTCGAGCACGAGTCTCGTCCGCAGGTCGTCCACGCCGCCCAGGTCGAGACGGCGGCGCAGGATCGCGAGCGCCTCACGGGTGGTGCGGTCGCAGAAGTGCAGGCCGTACGCCCCCACCGAGGGGGTCCGGGCGGCCAGTCGCTCGCTGAGCCGGACCTGGCGCGCCCAGCCGTCGTCGGTCATCCGGCCGACGGCGGCGAGCAGGCAGTCCTGCACCACCTCGATGACGGGGCGTCCGGCGCCGGGCTCCCACCGCTCCAGTTCGTCGAGGAACGCCGCCCACATGTCCTGCGTGGGCGTCAGCGCGACGTCTTCCTTGCTGCCGAAGTTGCGGAAGAAGGTGCGCTTGGAGACCTCCACGGCCGCGCACAGATCGTCGAGGGTCGTCGCCTCGAACCCCCGCTCGGTGAACAGCTCCAGGGCCGTATCGACCAGGGCCCGGCGGGTGCGCAGCTTCTTGCGCTCGCGCAGCGGGAGCTGGTCGGCCGGGACGGCGGTGGTGGTCATCGCGGCCAGTCTAGCCGCGGCACGGAACGCCCCTTGTTGGCATATGCCACTGAGTGGCATAGTGAGCGCCTCGACACTCCTGCCACCGAGTGGCACTTCCACACGAAGGGACGACCCCCATGCGCACTCTGATCGTCGACCGCTCCGCGCCCGCCGGTCTGAGGCTCGGCGAGGCTCCGGACCCCGAGCCCGCCCCGCATCAGGCGCTGGTGCGGGTGACGGCGACCTCGCTCAACTACGGCGAGGTCAGGTTCGGCATCGAGAACGCCCCCGACGGCGCCGTACCGGGATGGGACGCGGCCGGGGTGGTCGAACGGGCCGCCGCCGACGGGTCCGGCCCCGCCGCGGGAACCCCCGTGGTGACGCTCGGCGTCGACGGCGCGTGGGCGGAGTACCGGGCCGTGGACACCTCCCTGATGGGCGCGGTCCCGGAGGGCGCCGATCCCGGCGCCATCAGCACGATCCCGGTGGCCGCCGGCAGCGCGCTGCGCGCCCTGCACCGGCTCGGCCCCATCCTCGGCAGGAGGGTGCTGGTCACCGGCGCCACCGGCGGGGTCGGCAGGTACGCCGTGCAACTGGCCCGGCTCGGCGGGGCCCATGTGGTCGCGTCCACCGGCGATCCCGGGGCGCACGGCGACGCCCTGCGGGCGCTCGGCGCGCACGAGGTGGTGGACCGGCCGTCCGCCCTCCGCGACCCGGTGCACGGCGTGATCGACGTGGTGGGCGGGCGCCTGCTCGTCGAGGCGTACGACAGGCTGGCCGAGGGCGGCACGCTGGTGGCCGTCGGGCATGTGACCGGCGAGCCGGAGACCTTCCCGTTCGGCGCGCTCTTCGGCGACAAGGGTCATGACCGTTCGATGGTCACGTTCTTCCTGCTCGCCTGCGGCGGGCTCGCTCCCGACCTCACCTGGCTCGCCGGGCAGGTCGCGGCGGGCCGTCTCGATCCGGGGATCTCCTGGCGCGGCGGCTGGGAGAAGGCGCAGGAGGCGGTGGCGCTCCTCCTCGGCCGCCGCCTCCACGGCAAGGCCGTGCTCGACCTGGGCTGACTGCTGGAGATCAGAGCAGGGCGAGGGGCTCGGCCGGGACGTATCCCTCCATGCGCGCCGAGCCGAGCAGCGAGCCCTCCGCCGAGTCGCGGACGCAGACGTAGGAGTAGCGGTCGGCCGAGTAGACCCGCACCCCGTCCGTACGGCACTGCCGCATCAGGACCTCGCCCCACTCCTCGGAGACGTCGGCGAAGCCGAGGTCGGTGAGGACCTGGCGGCGGGCCAGGACGGTGCCGCCGGCCACCTCGGGCAGGAACCGGTGCTCGGCTCCCGGCTGGCGCAGCAGGGTCGCGCCGGCCGCCGGCAGGTGGGCGTAGAACGACGCCTTCCCCAGCACCTCCGCGTCGGTGGAGGCGAAGTGCCGGACGAGGTCGGCCAGGTAGTGCTCGCCGTACAGGTCCCTGGCGTCGAGCACGGCCACGTGGTCGCCGTCGGCGAGCCTGATCGCGCGGTCGAGGGCGGCGCCCCTGGTGACCGGCTCCTCGGTGGCGCGGACCACGACGTCGAGGTCCGGGCACGCCTGGCGGACCGTCTTGTCCACCAGTCCGGCGTCCAGGCCGTCCGCGACGATCACGATCTGGCCGGGCCGTTCGATCTGACGGGTGACCTGGGCGAGCAGGCGGTCCAGCTCCGCCGGGTCGGACACGGCGGTGATCGCCGTGATCACGCCGCTGCCCCGCACGCTCGGCACGCCGAGGGTGTCGAGGATCGGGTCGAGCAGCGGGGTGACGCTCGTGCGGGCCCGCCAGGCGAGGTGGGCCTCCCTGTCCAGCCGTCCGGCGTCGGCCATGAGGATCTCGGCCGCCGCGAGGATCTCCTCGCCCTTGGCCCCGGCCCGCACCTGGAGCACCGGGGTGCCGCAGGCCGCGACCTCCCCTATCACCCTCGGCTCGGCGTCGGCGCCCGCGATCACCAGGGCCGGCTGCCGGTAGGCCGTCAGCACGTCGTCGTACGCCGTGGGGTCGTCGCCCTGCCCGGCCAGCGGCTGCCAGGTGGCGCCGCCGGCCGGAGGGGTGACCGTGCCGAGGGTGACGATCTCCCCGGTCCTGCCGCCCTCGGCGGGGATGGGGTTGTGCACGCGGGGCTGGATCGCGTGCGGGAGCACGCCGACCCGGTCGTGCCGCAGCGCCGAGCGCCACTCGCGGGCCCGGGCCTCGGTGGTGGCCAGCACGTACTCGAAGTGCTCGGCCGCCGGCACCGCCCGCGACACCGCGCCGCCCGAGTGCCAGAAGACCGTCTTGACCCCCCGCTTGTGACAGGCCGCCACCAGGTCGCGCAGCGCCCGCGTCTCCCCTGCCAGCGCCTCCAGCCAGCGCCCGCCGTTGCCCTGCCGCGGGCCGGGCCGTACGGACTCGACGAACAGCACGTGCGGCCGCTGCTGGTCGAGCATGGCCTCCCAGTTGTCCGGGCCGAAGTTGGTCACCAGCCGCCACTCGTACCGCAGCAGCGCCTCGGTCTGCCGGTCCACGATCGCGGCGACCGTCATGTACGGCCGGGCCGTCGGGCCCTTGGGGACCACGAACGACTCGGCGAGCGGTGCGGAGACCTGCGGGGCCTTGGGCTCGGGCGCGGCGGGGGCCGCCTTCACCTCGGGGACGGCGGGGACCTCGGGCTTGAAGTCCGAGCGCTTGGGCGCGGGGCGCTTCCTGACCGGCGCCTTGAGTGTCCTGGCCACCGTGCCGGGCTTCTTGCTGTGGATCGCGTCGCCGAGCTTGCTCCACCGGCTCTCCTGGAGCGAGGCGAGCTTCCAGTTGGCGACCTCGGTCTGGTACTTCTGCTCCGCGAGTTGCTTGGCGAGCTGCGCGTTCTGCCGCTCGACCGTCTTCAGTCGCGCCTCGGCCTCGCGCATCTTGGTCAGGGCCTCGGCCTCCGAGCGCGCCACCTCCTCCAGCCGCCGCTGGTAGTCGGTGATCAGCCGGGCGAGCTCCGCCGCGCCGGAGGCTCGCTCCACCGCCTCCGCCAGCGCCTGCCGCAGCGCCGCCGGGTCGCTCCGCTCGGGCTGCCCGGCTGCCGGCTCGCTTACCTCGCTCATAGGGGGTGACTCCGCGGTAGACCTTCAGGACCAGAGTCACAATATTCGCAGAACGCCCTGATCGCTCTCAGGCAGAGCCGAGACCTCGTCCACCTCGTGCGCCCCATGCCCCGGCGACCGCCACCCCGGCCACTCCGCGACCAGATCACCATGAGACCAGCGACCAAATCGCCAACGATCACGCGGCCATTTTGTCATCGATCATGCGACCGTTGTTTCACGAGGGCAGTCGAGCATGCCATCCTGAGCTGGTGAGAAGCCCTTCACAGACCCCTCTCGGCCGAGTGGTCCCAAGACACGCGGAAAAGCCCGCCGCGGACGCCTTGAGCGACACTCGCGTTGTGCTGATCAACGGCGCCCGCCAGAGCGGCAAGAGCACCCTTGTCCGCCTCCTCGCCAAGGAACGGACCGCCGAGTGGCGCAACCTGGACACCCCGGTCGTCCGCCAAGCCGCGGAGGAGGATCCCTCGGGCTTCGTGGCGTTCCCCGATCTGATGGTGATCGACGAGATCCAGCGCGTACCCGAACTCATGCTGTCCATCAAGGAACAGGTGGACACCGACCCCCGGCCGGGGCGGTTCCTGCTCACCGGATCGGCGCGAGTGCTTGGTCTGCGGAGCCTCCCCGACGCGTTGCCGGGCCGCATGGAGACGATCGAGCTGTGGCCGTTCTCTCAAGGAGAGATCGACGACACCCCGGACAGGTTCGTGGACGCGATCTTCGCCGAGGGCGAGGGCCTCCATCACACGTCCTCGTTGTCGCGCGCCGACTACGCCGAGCGGGTCGTCCGCGGAGGATTTCCGGAGGCGGTGGCCCGGACGAACCCGCGCAGACGCGAGCGCTTCTTCGACTCCTACGTCTCGGACCTGATCGCGCGGGACGTGAGCCGGCTGTCCGAGATCGAGCGGGCGGCCGAGATGCGCGCCCTGGTGCGGTCGGTGGCCGCCCGGTCGGGACAGTTGCTCGTGACCAGCGCGCTCGGGGCGGACATCGGTCTGTCCCACGGCACCGCCAACCGCTACCTCGGCCTGCTCGAAGAGGTCTTCCTGATCAAGCGCATTCCCGCCTGGTCGCGCAACCTCAGCAATCGAGCGGTCGGCACCCCCAAGGTGGCCTTCGTCGACTCGGGCGTCGCCGCCAACCTGCTGGGCGCCGACGCGAGGAGCCTGGTGCGGCCCGAGGGCCGGTTCGGACCGTTGCTGGAGGGATTCGTCCTCATGGAGCTCGCCCGCCAGCTCACCTGGTCGGACGAGCGTGTGGAGCTCTTCCACTACCGGACCAAGGACAAGGTCGAGGTCGACGCGGTGCTGGAAAACCGGCAGGGCCGCGTCGTCGGCATCGAGGTCAAGGCCTCCTCCACGGTCCGCGCCGACGACTTCCGCGGACTGCGTCATCTCGCCGACCGCCTGGGCGACGACTTCGTGGCCGGCATCGTCCTCTACACCGGCACCCAGACCCTCCCCTTCGGCCCCCGCCTGCGCGCCATGCCGGTGAGCGCCCTATGGCAGGTCTGACGCCTCGGCCGCGAACCGCAGGGGGCAGCTACGCGTTCGCGGACAAGGCGGCCACGGCGCCGTACGAGGTCGTGTTCGTCCGGGCTCGCCCACTTCGATTCAAGCGCACAGACGATTCGCACTCTCGAGAAACTCGTTCCAGGTGTACAGGTCGTTCTTGTCGCCGACGTACACCTGGCCGGGCCGGAGTGAGGCGACTTCTTCCAGCGTGAAGGTGAGCTGGCTCACGATCGCCTCCTTTCCCGAATCAGGAAACGCCTCGACGTAGTACGTGATGCCGGGACGCAGATGAGAATCGCCCGAGACCAACTTCCAATCCGACGACGGCGAATCGAGGTCGAGCGTCACAGAACCGTTCCCGACCCGCGTGGTGCTGAATTTGGCGACACCCTTCCAGGACTCGTGCACCATGATGGTCACGGTCAGCAGGTGAGGCGTCCTTCCGCACCAGGCGACGGAGATGTTCAGGCCACCGTCCTGCGATCGCGTCAGCCCCACGTTCCCTACCTGATTCTGCACGCAGCCGGTGAGCATGCCGACCATCGCCAGCCCGGCGACGAGACGCAGGACCTTACTCATGTGAGCCCACACTGCTTGCCGTACCCACCCTTGACAAGGCCTGCTTGAATCTCGAACGTGTTGGTGCAGGGATTCGGCCCTGCGAGCCAGTAGGCGATGGCGAACGAGAACCACCATCCCGTTTTCCCGGCATAGGTGTACCACTGCTGAGTATGTACATATTCATGCTGCAGCAGGTCTGTCTTCAGCAAGGCATCTTTGAGAGGCAACTTGGTCAGGAACACAGCCCCGATGGTGTAGCCGCCGCGGCCTTCGGGGAACAACCACCCCGGCAGCCCGCCGCAGACCGACAGCTTCCCTCCCAGCGCGCTGCCGCAAGGCTTCCCAGTCAGCTTGTACGCCCACGTCTTGAGCTGGGCCTCCACATTGGCCAGCTTAAATTTCGCGTTGTACTCCAGCATCACTGAGGTGAGGGAAACCCAGGACCGGAAGACGATGTCCGCCGCTTTCGCCAGGACGCTACCGTACTTGTCCCACGTGGCCTTGTCACCGCTCAGCAGCTTGTTGCACTGGCTCTCACCTCCGACGACCGCACAGAACGCGGTCTTGATGCCCTTCCACGCTCCTTCGCCGACCTTCTTCCTCAGATTGTTGAGCCAGTCACCGATCGCTCCCGAAGGGAGCAGTCCGTCCATGCTCTTCTCGTTCATCGGCATCGTCTTGACCAGCTGCCACATCAGGTCGAGTTGCTGGTCGGTGAGCCGTCCGTCGTAGGCCAGCATGTAGGCCTCCCGACGCTTTTCGTCGACCGACCAGAAGCCCTTCGGGGCCTGGTGCCCATCCGGCATGACACCCAGTTCCTTGGCCCGCTCGTCTGAGATGCGGGGCTCTGTCGCCTTGTACCACGGCGATTGCAAGTACTCCTCCCACCATCGCGCATGGGCGTCGGTTTCGTAGCAGGTGTCGCCGGAGCAGACGTATCCGCCGCAGGAGAAGCCGGCCAGGCAGACCTCCACCTGCTGGTGCCCTGTGGGATCGCTGTAGTTCAGGGGCGAGGCGCCGGCGTAGGTGTAGCGATTGGCCCGCACCGACGACGCCGGATCCAGGTTCGCCGTGTCGCGGCTCGTGAAGGTGCCGGTGCCGGGCTGGTACCAGCGGGCGTGCATGTTGACCTCACCGGTGTCGGTGTCGGTGTCGGTCCACTCGCCCTGGAAACCGAGCTGGGGCCGGGTCCCGGTGCCGGTGACGACCTGGCCGAACGGGGTGTAGGCGGTGGAGCCGGCCAGGCTCGTGGCTCCGGCCGTGAAGCCCGCGACGACGTCGCCGTGCCGGTCGGCCATCTGGAACTGGGCCGCGTTAGTGCCGATCTTGGCGGACAGGACGTCACCGAAGGCACCTCGGCTGTAGGTCTCCTGCGCCGCTCCCGCGGCGTCCGTGACCGCCACCACGTCGTTGCTCATGTCGGCGTACACGTACCTGGTGGTGGCGCCGCCCTTGGTACGGCCGGTCATGCGGTCGAGGGCGTCGTAGGTGTAGTCGGCGTTCCCGTCGCCGACCATCCGGTCGAAGGCGTCGAAGGAGAAGGCCCTGACGGTCCCGTCCTTGGAAGCCGAGGCCAGCGTGCCGCGCGGGGTGTAGGTGTAGTCGACTCCTGCGCCGGAGACGAGGCGGTTGCGCTCGTCGTAGGTGAAGGTGTCGTTCCCCGCCCGCGTGCGGTTGCCCGACGCGTCCCACTCGTAGGTGGTCGTGGTCGAGGACGGGTCGGTCCAGGAAGTGAGCCGCCCGGCGAAGTCGTAGGTGTAGCTGTTGCCACCGGCACCCGCGGTTCCGGAGGTGACCTTGGAGGTCAGGCGGTCCTCCTTGTCGTACCCGTAGGTGATGGACGCCAGATCCGCGCCGCCACCGGTCTTGAGCACGTCACTGGTCACGCGGTCGAGCGCGTCGTAGCCGTAGGAGCGCTGTGGGCCTCCGCTGCCGTACGTCGCCGAGGTGAGGCGGTCGGCCTTGTCGTAGTCGTAGCTGACCGTGACGCCGGTGAGCGGGTCGACGGTCGTCTTCAGCCTGTCCTTGCCGTCCCACGTGAACGTCGCGGCGCCCGCGGCGTCCCCGCGCTGGACCAGGCGGTCGTTGGCGTCGTAGGCGAAGGTCGCCTGGTCGACCCCGCCCTTGGTGGTCTTGAGGATCTGGCCCCGGTCGTTGAGGGTGAAGGCGAGGTCCCCGGCCGAGACGGCGCGGCCGGCCAGGTCGTAGCCGAAGGTCTTCGGCGCGGTCGGCGCGGCGCCGCCGCCGCTGCCGGCCTGCTGGGTCAGCCGGTTGAGGTTGTCGAAGGTGCTGGTGATGGTGACCCCGCCCGGCTGGAGCTGCCTCACGGGGTTGCCCGCCGTGTCGTAGCTCGTGGTCCAGGTGCGGTCGGCGAGGTTCGGATGCCCGGCGGTGGACGGCTCGATCACCGACTCCACGCGCCCGAGGCTGTTGTAGGTGGTGACGGTGACGTTGCCCCGCCCGTCGGTGTACCGGGTACGGGCGCCCGCCGCGTCGTAACCGAACGACGTGGTGATCGAGTCTCCGGCGCTCACCGGCTCGACCATCCGCTTCACCCGGCCGAGCGCGTCGAAGTCGTAGGTGACGGCGTGGCCCTCGGCGTCCGTGCGGCTGACCGGGTTGCCGTCGAGGTCGTAGCCGATCGAGCGGGTGCGGACGGTCGCCCCGGCGGCGTCCAGGTCCTTGACCGTGGTGGGACGTCCGGCCAGGTCGTAGGTGATGCTGCCGGCCTTGCCGAGCGGGTCGGTGACCTTGGTCTGGCGTCCCGCCAGGTCGAAGTCGAAGGTGGTCGTGTCGCCCAGCGGGTCGGTCAGTTCCGTGAGCTCACCGGCGGCGTTGACGGTCGCGGTGGTGGTGTCGCCGCCCGGCCGCTTCTCGGTGAGCAGGTTGCCCGCGTCGTCGTAGGTCGAGTACGAGGTCAGCGTGGCCGTGGTGGGCTTGCGCTCGATGACGGTCGAGGTGATCTGCCGGCCCAGATCGTCGTAGGTCGCCTCCTTACGCGCGCCGGTCGGGTCGGTGACCGACAGCAACTCGCCGTCGAGGGTGTAGGTGTAGTCCGTGTGTCCCGGGGTCGCGCCGCCGGTGGCGGGCGGCTGGCTCACCCGGACCAACCGGTCGAGGACGTCGTAGGTGTTGGTGGTGACGTTCCCGCGCGGGTCGGTGATCGTGGTCAGCCTGCCGGCGGCGTCGTAGCCGTAAGCCGTGACCGGCGTGATCGCGCTCCCGCCGGGCGGGGTGTACGACGGAGACGTCTGCGAGGTCCGCTGACCTGCTCGGTCGTATCCGATCGAGCTGGCCCTGCCCTCGGGGTCGAGGACGTCGGTCTGCTCTCCGGCGGTGTTGTAGCCGTAGCGGATGACGGGCCGCTGGTTGGCCGGGGCCCCGCCCCCGCGCTCGACCGCGACCGGCGGCTGCTTCGTCTCGACGAGCCGGCCGACGGCGTCGTACCGGTTCAGCGTCGTGTAGTCGAGCCGGTCGGCGCCGGACGCGTTGCCGCGCGGCGAGGTGACCTCGGTGACCAGCCCCCGGTCGTCGTACTTCCAGGTGGTGACGAGGTCGGTGTCGCCGTTCTCGACGATCTGCTTGATCTTGCGGTTCGCGTCGTCGAACTCGGCCTTCACTCTTTCCGTCCGTGAGGTGCCCGCCGCGGTCTTCGTCGTGGAGACGACGTTGCCGTTGGCGTCGTAGCCGTAGCTGGTCGTACGGGCCAGCCCCGCCGGGTCGATCGTCTCCGAGGTGAGCCGGTTGGCGGCGTCGTAGACGTAGTCGGTCCTGGTCTTGCCGCCACCGGTGACCGTCTTGAGGGGGTTGCCCGCCCAGTCGTACTCGTACGAGGCCAGCACGACGTCCCGCGGCGTGGTAAAGCCGTTGAGGCGGGCGTCGTCGGCGATCTTCTGGGACACGAGGTCGTCGTCCCAGTACGTGTACCGCGTGGTGCGGCCCATCGCGTCGGTCTCCGAGGCCAGCCGGCCTCCGGGGTCGTAGGCATAGGAGGTCAGGACCACGTCGGCCGCCGGCTGCGGGGCGGCCGGGCTGCCCGTCCAGTTCTTGACGGTGACCGTGGCCTTCTCCCCGCGCGGGGTGTAGCCGAACTGCAGCAGGGCGCCGGCCGGGCTGGTCGCGGAGACCAGCGCGCCGGTGGCGTCGAAGGAGTATTGGGTGACGCCGCCCTCGGGGCCGGTCATGGTCTTGACCCGGCCGAGAGTGTCGTACGTGTAGGTGGTGACGCGGTCCGGGTCGGATCCGCTGAGATCGTCCAGCGTGGCGGTGAGGACGTTGCCGTCCACGTCGTAGGCGGTGCGGACCTCGGCGGTGTGCGTGGCCGAGGTGACCTCGTTGGCGACGCCGGCACCGGTCGCCTTGACGACGCGGCCCAGGCCGTCGTAGGCGTAGCCGGTCGTCACACCGTCCGGCTCGGCCGCCGACACGACCGTCCGGCTGGTCTTGCGCCCGAGGGCGTCGTAGCCGAAGCGAGTGATCAGGCCCGCCGCGTCCGTGGTCTCGGCGAGGTCGCCGTTGGACCTGTAGCGGTAGGTGGTCTCGGCGCCGTTCGGCTTCTTCTCGCTCTTCAGCAGGCCCGCAGGGGTCGTGCCGCCGCCCGCCGCCGGCTCGGTGCCGTCGGTGTATGCCCAGCCGGCGGACCGCCCGGAGGGGAAGTCGCCGGTGGCCGGCCCTGTCTGCTTGACCTTGTCGCCGTACTGGTCGTACTCGATCGTGGTGAGGTAGGTGTCGTCGTCCTCATCCGACGATCTGCGGTCCCGGTATTCGACGACCTGGTCGTTGCGGGGGTCGAACAGGTCGTCGGCGTTCACGTGGTAGGTGAGGTACTCCGTGCCGCACGAGCCGCTCGTCCGGCAGATGGTCTTCGCCAGCAGGTTCCCGCGCACGTCGTTGGCGAACTGCGAGGCGATGCCGTTGCGGTCGGTGACCTTCGCGACGAAACCTCCGGTGTCGTACTCGTACCGGGTCGTCTTGCCGAGCTGGTCGGTCCAGGAGACGAGGCGGTCGTCGCGTGAGGCGTCGTCGACGTACGTCAGGGTGCCGTTGCGCGGGTCGGTGACGGTGATCGTGGCCAGGGACGCCCCGGTGGAATCCTTGGCGTACGCGGGGGACGACAGCTTCCACAGGCCGCCGTTCGCGTCGGTGTGGGTCAGCAGGCGGCCGCCGTCGGCGGCGTAGGTGTTCACCGCCGCGACGCGGCCCGACGCCTTGGTGATCTTCGTGAGCTGCTGCCGGACCTGCCGGGTGCGGTAGTGGGTACGGATCTGCTCCTGGCGCAGCGGCTTGCCGTAGACGGCGACCTCGTCGATCGAGCCGGCGAAGGGGAAGGGCCGGCTGGAGGTCACCGTGCCCGGCCAGCTGGAGGACGCGAAGCCGTATCCGATCCGCGTGTCCCACTGGCCCAGTTGTGTGATCTGCTGGGCGAGGGTGCCCACCTGCTGGCCGTCCAGGTAGAGGGTCTGGGTGGTTCTGGCTCCCGACAGCGCCACATGGTGCCAGTTTCCGTCGTTGACGGACGTCGCGGAGGTGATCGGAGCGACGGTCCCGGTCCACAGCTGGCCGCGCAGTTTGCCGTCGGTGCCCACGTAGATCGCCGGCGTGTACACACTCGGCGCGTCGGTGGCCGAGTTCTGGTAGCCGAGGATGGTGCCCGAACCGGTGGTCTTGAACCACGCCTCGATCGTGGTGTCGCCGCCCAGCCCGTTGATCACTCCGGCCGGCAGGGAGACGTACGCGGAGCCGCTCGCGCCCTTGAAGGTCATCGCGGTGTCGGACGAGCCGTCCAACGGGGCTTGCGTGCCGCCGGTGGCGTCCGCGGTGCTCCCAGCGATCTTCGCGTCGCCGACGCCGGAGATCGACTTCATGTCGTTGGTGATCACGCTGCCGATCCCGGTGCCGGTCTCGTTCAGCCGCCAGTACCCGACGGGCCTGCCGTCGATGACCGAGCTGCGGTACTGGGAGCGGTCGCCGTACTCGTAGCCGACGCAGGCGCCGCCGGACGACGGCGGGCAGACCTTGACGAGATAGTCCCCGTCGTAGGTGTAGCTCCACGAGATCGGTGCGCCGTCCACCGCGTCGGAGGCCACACCGGTCACATGGCCGCCGTTCCAGGTGAAGGTCAGCGAGCGCCCGCTCGCCCCGGTGACCTTGGACAGCTTCCCGTCCGTGCCGTATTGCAGGGTCTGCGTGCGGCCCCGGCTGTCGGTGACCTTGACCAGCCGTCCCGCGGAGTCGAACCAGTAGGAGGTGGACTCCTTGTCCATCAGCCGCCAGCCGCCCCCGCTCTGGGTGGCCAGGGTGGCGTAGGTGCCCGCCGGGGACGCGTAGGTGCCGTCGCCCTTGGCCGCGAACCGCCACTGGCGCCCGTCGGGATAGGTGATCAACACGGTGGACCTGAGCGGCTCGTTTTCCAGCCGGGTGTCCCAGCGCGTGGTCCAGCCCGCTCCGAACGCCCCGTCGGTGCGGGGGTCGAGGCTGTTGTAGGTGCGCACCACCGACAGCGGCGGCCCCACCGTGGCCACCGTCAGATCGGTCTCGGTGTGCGTGTAGTTGCCGGTCACGTGGTTGAACTCACGGCCGTCCGTGCCCGCGGCCAGCAGGGCGTTGATCGAGTCCTGCTCGGGGACGGCGGTGAAGCTGCGCCAGGACGACGTCGCCGTCGCGGCGCTGGTGGCGGCCTGCGCGTACCACCAGTAGGTCTTGCCCCACTGCAGCTTGCCGGCCGGGACGGTCCACGCGCCCTTGACCCAGGTCGACGACTCGCACCAGGTCCAGTTGTCCTTGGGGCCCGCGCAGACCTGGTACCAGTACGACGTCGCCGCCTCACCGGGCGCCTGCGCGTAGGCGGACAGGGCCGGCGTGAGCGAACCGACCTGCGTGTTGTCGGCCGGGGTGAACTGCTGGAAGGTCACGGTGTCCAGCGGCATGGCCGTTACCCGCGCGGTCTGCCACGCCGACCACTCGGAGTAGGCCGAGCCGTCGTAGGCACGGGCCCGGTACTGGATCGTCTGCCCGTCCGACAGCTTCCCGGCGGGGACGGCCACCGTCGCCTTGCCGCCGGCGGCGACCCCGCTGGCGGTGCCGCTCCACACCAGGGAGCTGCCCACCTGCACCTGGAACTCCCCGCTGAGACTGCCGCCGTCCGCGTCCGACAGCACGGCCGACAGCACCGGCGTCAGCGAGGTCACCACCCCGCCGGTCTCCGCCGTCACCGTGGGCGCGATCTGCGGGGCCGCCACCGTGGGCGCGGTGTTCGGCGGCTGGTAGGTGATGGTCAGGGCGGGCTTGTTGGAGGATTCGGCGGACGCGAAGGTCCGCGTCTGGCTGCTCGTCCCCTCCGGGCCGGTGAGCCGCACCCCGTAGTTGTCGTACCAGCCGGACACCCAATCTTCCACCATGCTGGTGACGTCCCACTTCATCGCTCTGGGACTGGAGCTGCCGCAGGACGAGGAGACGTTCACTCCGGGAATCTCCGACCAGTCGACCTCCGGCTGGTCATACCAGGCGATGTCCGACCACCACGACTCGGTCACCATGGCGGCCTTCACGGAAACGCTGCTGCACGCGTTGGAGCTGGAATTCCACAGCTTCATTTCGGCGGCGGTCACCGTGGCACCCGCGGGTACGGCCGACAAATTGAACCGTAAAAACGCCCGATCCCGCACATAGCTGGTGGGAATCTCGTACGTGTTGGCGCTCGTCCCCACCCAAAGCGAGGAAGAGGAGGGATGACCGGACCCGAGCTGGTAGGTGCCGTTCTGGTATTCGGTGGTCTCCACGTACGTGTCCGTGCTGACGGGAGCGGTGATCTGCGTGGTCAGCGTCCCGTTGCTGTTGGCGTAGGTCCGGGAGTTCTCGGTGGTGGCACTCTCGACCAGGACCCGGGAGTCGGTGCGCCGCGCCTTCGCCAGCGCCGCGGCGATCTCCGTCTTCTCCTCCGACGACGCCGGCTTATCCGCATCCCGCGCCGTCCTCTTGGCGTCCGGGGCGGGCGAGGGGCTCAGCTCCGAAGGCAACGGCGGAGGAGAGGCGAGCCCGCCCTCGGCCGGCTCGCCGGACGTCTTGTGCCGCTGCTCGACCGGCAGGCTGCCCTTCGGAGGCTCAGCCGTCTTCCGCGCCGGCAGGCCCTTCGAACGTGTGACGGCGCTGTCGACCAGATGGGGCAGACCTCCGGCCGTTCCCGTCAGCTGCTTGGGAGCCTCGCCGCTCGGCAACTCGACCGAGACGAGAGGCGGACCACTCTGCGCCGCCGCCCACGCGATTCCGGGAGAAATCAAATTCGGTAGCAACGCCACCTGAATCGCCACGGTCACCCGGACAAACAAGCGCGCGAAATCGCGCCCAAGACGGCTACGCCGCATGGCTCGTCACACTCCAGAAGGCAATCGCACGGACGGAAGTGGAAAACGCCCTCTATCGGCGACACCTTCGTCACGTTCAGAGCGCGGTGGAGCAGCCCCGCGAAACAGCATTAACCCGCGAAGATCGGCAAACGTGGAGAAACGTATAACAGCACCAAGTTGGGGATCAAGAGGTGATTATCTATATTTCGCCTAGATATCGCCTAGATATACGTATGCGCGCGACCGAAATCGACGCCCGTTATCGGAGTATCAAAGGAGGTCCATTTCGTTCGCCCGGCCGATGCCAGGCAGTCGCCGCGCCCGCCCGGGGCCGTGACAGGCTCTGGTCCCCCTGCCGGCCCCGAGGTCCGTAGACTCGGCTGCGGTTCAAGGGAGGGCAAACCGTGCGCAAGGGTGAGTGGCCGCGATTCCAGGCCAGGCCGTACGTCTGCGGGGCCGTCGGGCCCTTCGAGCAGGCAACGCTCGACCTGCTGGCGCGGTCGGGCCCCGCCGTCCAGGCGGTGCACACCGCACCGGAGGCCGCGCTGCTCGCGTCGGCCCCCCTGGCGCCGTACGCCACGGGAGCCCGGGCGACCGCGTACGCGTGGAGCGGCCGGCGGCCGGAGACCGGGGGCGAGCCCCGGGCGAACGCGTGGCTGCGGGTCGCGGAGACCTACGAGACCCCGGGCCTGGTGGACGAGCCCGACACGGTGAGCCTGCACACGGGCGGTCTCGGCCTGGTCGACGTCTACTACCTGCAGGACGGCGACGCCGTCTACTTCTCCTCGCTGATCGAGCCGCTCCTCGCGCTGGCCCGGCGGCCCTACGAGGTGAACTGGGAGGCGTGGGCGGCGATCCTCACGCTGACCTACCCGCTGCTTGAGGACACGCCCTACCGCCAGATCCGGCGCCTGCCCGGCGCGACCGCGCTGACCTGGTCACGGCGCGAGCGCAGGCTGCGGGCCGACCGGCGGGCCCCGCGCTGGGTGCGGGAGGAGCCGGTGGACCGGGGCGTGACGGGCCACGACCTGGTCGCGCTGCTGCACGACGCGCTCAAGCCGTACGAGCGGGTGCTGGTGCCGGTGAGCGGCGGGTACGACTCGCGGCTGCTGGCCAGCGTGGCGGTGGCCAGGAAGATGGACGTCGAGTCGTGGACCACCAGCCCCGACGACGGGCTGGACAACGACATCGACTTCGCCCGCTACATCACCCGCGAGCTGGGCATCCCGCATCGGATCATGCCGCAGGACCCGGCCGCCTACCCGCAGGAGGCGCTGTGGGCGGCCCGGCGCCTGGAGTTCCTCACCAGCCACCACGCGTGGTACTCCCCCTTCGCCCGCGAGGTGCACGGCGCGGGCCGGGCGCTGGTGGACGGCCTGGCGGGCGGCCCGCTGATGAAGAACTTCCTGATCACGGCGGACGCCGTCGGGGCGGGGACGGGCGCGACCCGCCGCGAGGCGCTGCTCAAGGCGCTGGCGACCGGCGACGCCCACATCCCCGTGCTCGGCGAGGCCGCCGCCGCGTGGATGGACGACCGGGTCCGTACGGCGTTCACCCGGGCGACCTCGATGCTGCACGGGCACCGGGCGGAGCTGCCGTTGAGTGTGCTCCACACCCGGACCGTGCGGGGCATCGCCCGGTCCCCGGTCAACCTCGTCGGCCCCGAGGCGACCCCGGTCTTCCCGTTCCTCCACCCCGAGTTCTTCGACGCGGCGCTGTCGGTGCCGGTCGTCCGCAAGGAGGGCGGCAAGTTCTACCGGGAGGTCCTGCGGGCCGCCAACCCCCGGGTGGCGGCGCTGCCCTCGACCAACACCCCGCTGATGCCGAACCGCCGGGTGCCGCTGCGCTCGAACGGGCCGGTCGCCCGCGAGTGGAACCACCGGATGCTGGTCAAGGCCGCGGAGATCCCCGGGCTGATGTCGCCCCAGATGCTGGACGCGATCAACGGCGGGCCCGACGCGCTGACCGCCTTCGGGTCGTGGAACTCGCGGTTCTGGCTGCGCGCCCTGGTGGCGTTCGGGGCGTGGCTGGCCGACTACGAGGACGTGCTCGGCGACCTCACCCCGCCCTGGCCTGCACCGTCGGGCGGGTAGCGCGCACAGTCCTGGGGCGCGTCTGTGCGGTAGCAGAACGTGATCGCCTGAAAACAGGTAAAAACTGCATGTCAGACCGGCGTCAGCCTTTTCGGTCAGGCCACTTCTAGTGGTAGTTTTGGTCAAATAGAGCCAAACATCATGGCGAGAGCTTCAAAGCTCGGGTGTGACCTGACAACGCGCTCCTTCTTTCCTCAAGCGAGAACCAGATGAACGCTGCTGCGCCCTGCCCTGACCCGGTCCCCGGGTCGTTCGGCGCCTCCACCGGCGATCTCCCGGAGATCACCGACTTCACCTCGCAAGACCCCCGCTGGTACAAGCGCGCGGTCTTCTACGAGGTACTGGTCCGCGGCTTCAAGGATTCCAACGGCGACGGCACCGGCGACCTGCGCGGGCTGATCGAGAAGCTCGACTACCTCCAGTGGCTCGGGGTCGACTGCCTCTGGCTGCTGCCGCTCTACGAGTCCCCGCTCAAGGACGGCGGCTACGACATCTCCGACTACCTCAAGATCCTTCCGGAGTTCGGCGACCTCGGCGACTTCGTGAAGCTGATCGAGGCCGCGCACGAGCGCGGCCTGCGGGTCATCACCGACCTGGTCATGAACCACACCAGCGACCAGCACCCGTGGTTCCAGGCGTCCCGCACCGACCCGGACGGCCCGTACGGAGACTTCTACGTCTGGTCGGACGACCCGGAGAAGTACTCGGGCGTCCCCATCGTCTTCGTGGGCTCCGAGGAGTCGAACTGGACGTACGACCCGGTGCGCAAGCAGTACTACTGGCACCGGTTCTTCCACCACCAGCCCGACCTGAACTACGACAACCCGGCCGTCCAGGAAGCGATGATGGAGGTCATCCGCTTCTGGCTCGACCTGGGTGTGGACGGGTTCCGGCTGGACGCGGTGCCCTACCTGTTCGAGCGCGAGGGCACCTCCTGCGCCGGCCTGCCCGAGACGCACGACTACCTCAAGAAGATCCGCGCCGAGGTGGACCGGCTCTACCCCGACCGGGTGCTGCTCGCCGAGGCCAACGGCTGGCCTGAGGACGTGGTCGAGTACTTCGGCGACCCCACCGTGGGCGGCGACGAGTGCCACATGGCCTTCCACTTCCCGCTGATGCCGCGCATCTTCATGGCCGTGCGCCGGCAGAGCCGCGAGCCGATCTCCGAGATCATGTCGCGCACCCCCAAGCTTCCGGAAAGCGCCCAGTGGGGCATCTTCCTCCGCAACCACGACGAGCTGACGCTCGAGACCGTGACGGAGGAGGAGCGCGACTACATGCACGCGGAGTACGCCAAGGACCCGCGCATGCGCGCCTACCTCGGCATCCGGCGGCGCCTGGCCCCTCTGCTGGAGAACGACAGGGACCAGATCGAGCTGTTCACCGCGCTGCTGCTCAGCATGCCGGGCTCGCCGGTCATGTACTACGGCGACGAGATCGGCATGGGCGACAACATCTGGCTGGAGGACCGCGACTCGGTCCGCACGCCGATGCAGTGGACCCCCGACCGCAACGCCGGGTTTTCCGACGCCGACCCCGGCCGGCTCTACCTGCCCGTGGTCATGGACCCGGTGTACGGCTACCAGTCGGTCAACGTCGAGGCGCAAACCAAGAGCGAGTCGTCGTTGCTGCACTTCACCCGGCGGATGCTGCAGATCAGGCGGGAGCACCCGATCTTCGGCACCGGCAGCTACAACGAGCTGTGGTCGCCGAACCCGAGCGTGCTGGCCTTCCTTCGGGAGGAGGGCGACGACGTGGTCCTGTGCGTGAACAACCTGTCGCGCTTCGCCCAGCCGGTCGAGCTCGACCTGCGGCGTTTCGCCGGGGTCACCCCGGTCGAGTGCCGCGGCGGGGTCTCCTTCCCGACCGTCGGCGACCTGCCCTACCTGCTCACGCTGCCGGGCTACGGCTTCTACTGGCTGTCCCTGCGCAGGTCCCCGGACGCCTGAGGGGCCGCGCGCCTCAGCGGGCGGTGACGGGCACCTGCGCCCGCGCCGCCCGCCTGGCGGGGATCAGCGCCACTAGCAACGCCGCGCCGACCGCGATCAGGAGGGTCGCGGCGAGCATGCCGGGCGTCGGTGCGCGGCCGATGCCGGCGCCGACGCCGCTGCCGCGGCCCTCCAAGTCGATCAGCCAGCGCGACCAGGACGCCCCCGCCGCGGCCCCCAGCACGACCCCCACCGCGGCGGGCAGGCCGGTGGCGGTGACCAGCGTGGCCATCACCTGGCGAGGGGTCAGCCCCATCGCCTTGAGCACGGCCAGGTCGAAGACGTGGTCGCGCAGCCCGAGCGCGCTGGCCGTCAGCAGGCTGGCCAGCCCGATCAGGGCCAGCACGGCGACCAGCGCGACGATGATCACGCGGATGACCGCGAGCCGGTCGGCCGGGTTCACGGCCTGGGCCACCTCCAGCCCCTGCCCCTGCAGGCGGGCGCGCACCTGGGCCGGGTCGGCGCCGGGCCGCAGCACCAGAGCGTAGAACTGGGGCGGCAGCGCGTCCTTGGCCGCCAGGCTGTCCACCCCGAACGACAGCACCTCGCCGTCCTGCTCGGGCTCCACCACCCGGCCCACGATGCGCACGATCAGCGGGGTGCCCCCGATCGTCATGCGGACCCGGTCGCCGATCCGTACGCCGAGGAGGTCGAGCAGGCCCTGCCCGGCGACCGCCTCGCCCTGGTCGGCGAACATCCGGCCCTCGACGACCGGGAAGGGGTACGGGTCGGAGGACAGGCCGAGGGCCCTGGTCCGCACGGTCCTCGTCTGCCAGGGGACGAGCGCGTCGAGTTCGGCGCCCGGGTAGGCCGCGACCACGTCCTGATCGGCCATCGCGTGCTGGCGCGCCTCCTCGGCGGTCAGCTCGCCAGGCCGGACGGTCAGGGCCGCGGCCTGGCCCACGCTCTCCGGATGGCGGATGAAGTCGTCCAGGGTCGTCCAGCAGCCGAGCCCGATCGTGATCATCATCATCGGGATGGCGACGCCGCACACCGTGAGCGCGGCGGGCATCCTGCGGGTGAAGGCGTCCCTGGCGCCGAGGACGAGCGCGGGCGGCAGCCGTACGAGCAGGGCGACCCGGGCCAGTCGCGACAGGTGCCCGCGCGGCGGCGCCGCCGGGGCGGCCGGGATCGGCGGGGTGCGCCCGCCGCGCCAGGCCGGGACCAGCACGGCGACCAGCACCGCCAGCGACGTCCCCACGATGATCGCGGCGAGCGGGCCGGCCGACAGCGGCACGACGACCGTCTCCCCCATCGCGTACGCCGTGATCAGCCGGGCGACGACCGCGCCGATGGCGATGCCGAGCAACCCGAGCGTGCCGTGCTCGGCGAGGAGCATCCGGACCACCTGGCCCCGGGTGAACCCGAGCGACTTGAGCGTGGCGATATCGCGCAACTGCATCAGCACCCGGCCTCCGGCGGCGTTGGCGAGCGCCAGCGCGGCGGCGATCAGGCCCGCGCCGCCGAACAGCGCGAGCAGCAGGCCGAGCAGCCGGTTGTCCAGCTCCATCGAGGCCCGCACCTCGCGCCAGGTCGTCACCCGCTGCACCTGGTTGCGCAGCGTGAAGACGGCCCTCTGGACGACGAGGTCGGTGCCGGCGGGGTCGGCCAGACGCAGTCCGGTCACGGTCTCCGTGCGGCCGGGCGCGGGCTCGACCACGTTCAGCGTCTGCGCGAGCGTCCAGGCCAGGCCCGGGGTCCACTCCGGATAGAACCCCTGGTCACCGCTTTCCGCCAGCCCGGCGACGGTCAGCGCGTGGGTCGCGCCGTTCAGTCCGGTGACGGTGAACGAACTGCCCGGCCGCAGGCCGAGGGCGCGGGCGAACGACCGTTCGACGACCACGCCGTTCGGGGTGCGCACGTCGAGCCAGCGGCCCTCGCGCAGGAGCGGGCGGGCCACGGCGGGGAAGGCCGCAGGCGTCTCCTGCAGGGTGATCGGCACCCGCCGGCCTCGGGTGACCAGCGTGGCGGGCGCGCTGCGGTAGGGCCCGGCGACGTCGGTCACGCCGTTCAGGCGGCGCAGCGCGGACACGTCGGGGACGTCCTTGCTGTGGATCCAGATGTGCGCGCTGTTGCTGCGCTCGAACAGGCCGCGCCAGGGGTTGGTGCCGTCCTCCAGCAGCGTGGCCGCGATGATCAGGGCGGTGACGATCCCCGCCACCGCGAGGACCGTCAGCGCGGCCTGGCCCCGGCGTGCCCGCAGGTCCGCGCGGATCCACCGCAGCTCCGCGGTCCTCGTCGTGATCAAGCCGCCCCCTCGTGCCGGTCCCGTGCGTCGCCGGACGATCTCAACCGCGCAGCTCCACGACGTCTCCGGCCGCTCCCAAGGGGCGCCGGCGCGACTTCGGGATCGCGCCGTCGTCGACGATCTGGCCGTCGAGCAGGCTGACGACGCGGTCGGCCATGCTCGCCACCCGGGCATCGTGGGTGACCAGCACGATCGTCTGGCCCTGCCCGTGCACCTTGCCGAGCAGGCGCAGCACGTCGCGGGTGTTGCGGCTGTCGAGGTTGCCGGTCGGCTCGTCGGCGAGCAGCAGCCGGGGCTGGTTCGCGAGCGCGCGGGCCAGCGCGACCCGCTGCTGCTCGCCGCCACTGAGCTGCGCGGGCGACGCCTCCGCGCGGTCGGCCAGGCCGAGCTCGCTGAGAAGGTACTCGCGCCGTTCCCTGGCCTGCCGGGGGGAGACGCCGCCCAGCAGGGCGGGAAGCTCGACGTTGTCGGCCACGGTCATGTTGGCGACCAGGTTGAAGAACTGGAAGACGAAGCCGATCTTCTCTCGGCGGAGCACCGCCCACCCGCTCTCCGAGAGCGTGTCGGCCCGCCTGCCGTCCAGCCAGATCTCCCCGCTGGTGCGTGTGTCCAGCCCGCCGAGCATGTGGACGAGGGTGGACTTGCCCGACCCGGACGGGCCCATGACGGCGACGAACTCCCCCGCCTCGACGGTCAGGTCGACCCCGCGTACGGCGGGCACGGGCAGCCCGCCGGTCTGGTAGATCTTCACCAGGTTGACGGCCCGTACGACGGGAACGTCGGCGGTCATGGCAGGTCCTCCTGGCAGCGTTCGAGCCAGTCGAGGTCGGCCTGCAGGTGGAGCATGGCCCCCTCGATGAGCAGCAGCGCGACGCGGTTGGCCGGGTCGGTGCGCTCGGCCAGCTCGCGGAGGTCTCTCATGAGCGCAAGGTAGTGCCGTCGCTGCCGGTTCACCAAGGCCATGCGGTCGGACAGCCCGGTCATCGGAGCCAGCACGAGCTTCATGAAGAACTCGTCACGCACCCGGGGGCCCTCGGTGGGCTCCTCGACCCAGGTCTCCAGCGCCTCCCGGCCGGTGGCGGTGATGTAGTAGACCTTCTTGTTCGGCCGGTTGGCCTGCTCGACGTCGACCGACCGGACGTACCCGTCCTTCTCCAGCCGGCCCAGGGTCACGTAGATCTGGCCGATGTTGGGTGACGGGTAGGCGTCGCCGAAGATCGTTTCCAACGCCTGTTTCAGCTCGTATCCGTGGGCAGGTTCCTTCGCAAGGAGCGCCAGCAGCGACTGCCGCACGCGCCCACCCCCAAGCCGTATCGAGCAGTTATCGGAGCGTTACGGGCTGATCCGTTGACGCTCACATTATCGCTATGCATAACATGCATGCACCTACCTAACACGTATGTAACCCGCTTTTCATACGGAGGCCACATGGTTCGCCGAGCCGTCGCCGTTCTGGCCACCTTCCTGGTGGCCGGGTGCGCGGGGCTCGCCGACACCGGCACCGAGTCCGCTGTGGGCAGCGACGGCACCGGGCCGATCACACTGGCGATCGGCAGGGACACCACCGCGTACCTCCGCCCACTGCTCGACCGGTGGAACCAGGCGCACCCGGACGAGCCGGTGTCGCTGCTCGAACTGCCCGAGGCGGCCGACGAGCAGCGCGCCCAGATGGTGGCCAACCTGCAGGCGCACAACGCGGTCTACGACGTGCTCGCGCTCGACGTGATATGGACGGCGGAGTTCGCGGACGCCGGCTGGATCGTGCCGCTCGACCGCAGCCTGTTCCCCCTGGACAAGCTGCTCAAGGGCGTCGCGGACACCGCCATCTACCGCGACAGGCTGTGGGCCGCGCCGTACACCAGCAACGCCGGCCTGCTCTACTACCGGTCGGACATCCTGAAGAAGGAGCACCTGAAGCCGCCCAAGACCTGGGCGGAGCTACGCGAGCAGGCCTCCCGCCTGAGCGCCAAGTATCACATCGGAGGATATGCCGGGCAGTTCCTGCCGTACGAGGGACTGACCGTCAACTTCGCCGAGGCCGTCCAGTCGGCGGGCGGGTCGATCCTCGGCCCGGACGCCCGCACGGTCACGATGGACCTCGGCAGCGCGCGGGCCGCGCTCGACTTCCTGGTCGGCGGCGTCAAGGAGGGGTGGATCCCCCGCGAGGCGCTGACGTACAAGGAGGAGGAGTCCCGGCTCGCCTTCCAGGAGGGGCGGCTGCTGTTCGCCCGCAACTGGCCGCACGCGTACGGACCGGCCGCCCACTCGAAACTGGCCGGGAAGTTCTCGGTGGCCCGGCTGCCCGGCCTGAACGGGCCGGGGTCCAGCTCGCTGGGCGGCTACAACCTGGCCATCAGCGCCTTCTCCAAGCGGCAGAAGTCGGCACTCGACTTCATCCGCTACTTCACCGGCAGGGACAACGAGCGGCTCGTGCTCACCGAGGGCTCGTTCCCCCCGGTGTGGGCGGACCTGTACGACGACCCGGAGCTCATCGAGCGGTTCCCCTACCTGCCCGCGCTCAAGGAGGCGATCGTCTCGGCCCGGCCCAGGCCGGTCACCGCCGACTACAACCAGGTCAGCCTGCTGATCTCCAGCGCCGTTTCCGGCGCGCTCACTGTTGCCAAACCCGTAGACGAGACCGTCGCCGACCTGAAACAGGGACTCGGCGAGGTCATCCAGTTCGGAGGATAGATATGCGGAAACTCCCCCCCGTCATGGTCGCGTGCCTCGCTCTCGCCGCCGCCGCCGCGTGCGGCAGCGACTCCGGCAGCACGCCCGCGGCCTCGGGCAGCGCCTCGGCCGCCGGCGGCGCCGCCAAGCCCCTGGAGGGTGTGAAGGTCGAGGTCGCCGCGAAGTGGACCGGCGACGAGCAGGCCAACTTCGAGAAGGTGCTCAAGGCGTTCGAGGAGAAGACCGGCGCCAAGGTCACCTACGCCTCCACCGGTGAGGACACCGGCGCCTACCTCGGCCCCCGCATCCAGGGCGGCAACCCTCCGGACGTCGCGATCCTGCCCCAGCCGGGCCTCGTGCAGCAGTACGCCGACGAGAACGCGCTCAAGCCGCTGTCCGCCGAGGTGCAGGCGCAGATCGACCAGAACTACACCCCGTACTGGAAGGAGCTCGGCTCCGCCAAGGGCCAGGTGTACGGCGTGCTCGTCAAGGCGGCGCACAAGTCCCTCGTCTGGTACCGCCAGTCGGCCTACGACGACGCCGGCGCCCAGCCCGCGTCCACCTGGGACGACCTGATCAAGAACGCACAGACGCTGTCCGACTCCGGCGTCGCGCCGTTCGCGCTGTGCGCCGCCTCCGGCTGGACGCTGACCGACCTGTTCGAGAACGTCTACCTCTCCACGGCGGGCCCGGAGAACTACGACAAGCTCTCCAAGCACGAGATCCCGTGGACCGACGCCTCGGTCAAGACCGCCCTGGAGAAGCTGGCGCAGATCTTCGGCAAGAAGGAGTTCATGCTCGGCGGCTCGTCCGGCGCGCTGCAGACCGACTTCCCGACCTGCGTGACCCAGGTGTACGCCCAGAAGAAGGCCGCGATGGTCATCGAGGCCGACTTCGTCGCCGCGTCCCTGGGCCAGTCGGGCGCCAAGGTCGGCGAGGAAGCCAAGATCATGCCGTTCCCGAAGGCGGGCGACACCGCTCCGGTCATCCTCGGCGGCGACGTCGCGGTGGTGATGAAGGACAACAAGGGCGCGCAGGCGCTGGTGGAGTACCTGGCGTCCAAGGAGGGCGGCGAGGTCTGGGCCAAGCAGCCCGGCTACCTGTCCCCCAACCGCAACGTCTCGCCCGACAACTACCCCGACGACCTGACCAAGCAGCTCGCCCAGACGATCATCTCGGCCGGTGAGTCGGTGCGGTACGACATGTCCGACCTCGCGCCCAGCGCCTTCGGCGGCACCGACGGCAAGGGCGAGTGGAAGGACCTGCAGGACTTCCTCCGCGACCCCTCCGACGTGAAGGGCACGCAGGAGAAGCTCGAGGCGGACGCCGCCAAGGCCTTCAAGAAGTAAAGGAAGGACGGCCGTGACCGAACGGTTGGACGGCCCGCAGGCCGCCGGCGGCGGAGAATCCGCCGCCGGGGCCTCCTCCGGCCCGAGCGAACCTCCCGCAGATCCTTCCTCCGACTCCCCCCAGCCGGGAGCGGCCCCCTCCGGCTCCGACGCCGACACCCCGGCCGCCTCGGACTCCCTGACCGCTTCCGAGGAGCCGCCGGCGGGCCCGGCGGCGGCGGGGTACGCGACGGCGGCCCCGCCCGGCGCGGTCGCCACAGCCGGCGCGGCGAAGGCGCCCGTGCGTCTCGGCCCGCCGCCGAGACTGGCGGTGATGTTCCTGCTGCCGGCGCTGCTGCTGCTCGCCGCGTGGGTGATCTATCCGATCGTCTACTCGATCTGGCGCAGCCTGTACGACGCGGCCGGCGATCGCTTCGTGGGACTGGGCAACTACCTCTCGATCTTCACCGACTCCTCGACGCTCACCACGATCAGGAACAACATCATCTGGGTCGTGGTGGCCCCGATCATCGTCACCGCACTCGGCCTGATCTTCGCGGTGCTCACCGAGCGCATCCGCTGGTCCACGGCCTTCAAGCTGGTGCTGTTCATGCCGATGGCCGTCTCCCTGCTCGCCGCCGGGGTCATCTTCCGCCTCGTGTACGAGCAGGACCCGGACAAGGGCGTGGCCAACGCCATCATCACGACCGTCCACGACGCCTTCTCCTCCAGCGCGGGCTACCCCGGCGCACGGCCACGGGAGAACGACCAGGCGCCCGCGGTCGTGCAGGGCGGCGCGGTGGTGACGAAGCAGCAGGTGCAGGCGGGCACGCCGGTGCTGATCCCGCTCGTCGGCCTGAGCCAGGACGTGGTGAAGGACGCCGCGCCCGCGAAGGCCGCCCCCGCGGGCGACGGCCTGAGCGGCACGGTCTGGCTCGACGTCGTCCGCGGCGGCGGCGGCACGCTGAACCAGATCGACCCGCAGGAGAAGGGCCTGGGCGGCGTCACCGTCGAGGCGGTCTCCGGCGGCGCGGTGAAGGCGACGACCGAGACGGCCGCCGACGGCACGTTCCGCTTCTCCGGTCTTCCGGCCGGCTCCTACGTCGTACGACTGCCGCAGTCGAACTTCACGGCGCCCTTCAACGGGCTCACCTGGCTGGGGCCGTCGCTGATCACCCCCGCGATCATCGGCGCGTACATCTGGGTGTGGGCCGGGTTCGCGATGGTGCTGATCGCGGCCGGGTTGTCGGCGATCCCCCGGGACGCCCTGGAGGCGGCCAGGATCGACGGCGCGACCGAGTGGCAGGTGTTCCGCCGGATCACCGTGCCGCTGCTGTCGCCGGTGCTGCTCGTCGTCTTCGTCACCATGATCATCAACGTGCTCAAGGTCTTCGACCTGGTGTTCATCATCGCCCCCGGCTCGGTGCAGCCGCAGGCCAACGTGATCGCGCTGGAGATGTGGCGCGTGTCGTTCGGCGGCGGCGGCAACCAGGGCATGGGCAGCGCGTTGTCGATCTTCCTGCTCGTGCTGGTGGTGCCGTTCATGATCTTCAACATCCGCCGGTTCAGGAGGGACGAGGGATGACGACCCTGGCCGAACCCCGGCACGCGCAGCCGATCGAGCGCGGCCTGTTCACGCGGGCCGTCGACCGCCTCGGCGGCGGCCTGGTCCAGGTCTTCATGATCCTGGTCGCGCTCTTCTGGCTGATCCCGACTCTCGGGCTGCTCGTCGTCTCGCTGCGCGGCGAGACCGACAACAACTCCTCCGGCTGGTGGACGCTGTTCACCAAACCCGCGCAGCTCACGTTCGACAACTACTCGAACCTGCTCGCGTCGGGCTTCGGCTCGTCGTTCTGGAACACCGTCCTCATCACGGTGCCGGCGACGCTGCTGGTGATCGGCATCGCGGCCATGGCGGCGTACGCGTTCGCCTGGATCGAGTTCCCCGGCAGGGACATGGTGTTCCTCGTGGTCATCGCCCTGCTGGTCGTCCCGGTGCAGATCGCGCTGATCCCCATCGCCAAGCTGTACGGATTCCTCGGGATCTTCGGCTCGATTCTCGGGGTCGTGCTGTTCCACGTGGCGTTCGGCCTGCCGTTCGCCATCTTCCTGCTGCGCAACTTCTTCGTGGGCATTCCGCGTGAGCTGCTCGAGGCGGCGCGGATGGACGGCGCACCGGAGTGGCGGATCTTCGCCACCGTGGTGTTCCCGCTGGCCAAGCCCGCGATCGCGTCGCTCGGCATCTTCCAGTTCCTGTGGGTGTGGAACGACCTGCTCGTCGCGCTGGTGTTCGCCGACACCGAGAACCAGCCGATGACGAAGGCACTGCAATCCCAGATGCGGCAGTTCGGCACCAACGTGGACATCCTCGCGCCGGGCGCGTTCCTGTCGCTCATCATCCCGCTGGTGCTGTTCTTCGCCTTCCAGCGGTATTTCGTGCAGGGCATGCTCGCGGGCTCGGTCAAGTGAGCGGCCGGAGGCCCCGGATCGTCCGGGGCCTCCGGCATCACCGTGGTCGACGCGGGAAATGTCCCGTGTGTGGCGAGCCGTGCCGGAAGGGCGTCGGATGCCCGCTTCACGGGGGTAAGCGGGCATCCGATCTTTCCGCCGCCGGGCCGTACGGGGACCGAAAAGCCGATAGAGTGCGCGGACATGTCAGGACGTCCGTTGCACGAACTCGTGGAAGCCGGGTGGGCCGAGGCCCTCGCACCCGTGGCCGGGCGGATCGCCGCCATGGGCGACTTCCTCCGGCAGGAGATCGCGGAAGGCCGCCAGTACCTCCCGGCGGGGGACAACGTCCTCCGCGCGTTCCAGCAGCCGCTGAGCGAGGTCCGGGTGCTGATCGTCGGCCAGGATCCCTACCCCACCCCCGGACACCCGGTCGGGCTGAGCTTCTCCGTGGCCCCCGACGTACGGCCGCTTCCGGGCAGCCTGGTCAACATCTTCAAGGAGTACATGGCCGACCTCGGCCACCCCACGCCGCCCTCGAACGGCGACCTCACCCCGTGGACCGAGCAGGGCGTGCTCCTGCTCAACAGGGTGCTGACGGTGATGCCGGGCAAGCCCGCCTCCCACCGGGGCAAGGGCTGGGAAGAGGTGACCGAGCAGGCCATCAAGGCGCTGGTCGAGCGGGGCGGGCCGCTGGTGGCGATCCTGTGGGGCCGCGACGCCCGCAACCTGCGGCCCATGCTGGGGGACGTGCCGTGCATCGAGTCGGCCCACCCCAGCCCGCTGTCGGCGCGCAGCGGGTTCTTCGGCTCCCGTCCGTTCAGCCGGGCCAACGCCCTGCTGGAGCAGCAGGGCGGGGCGCCGGTCGAGTGGAAACTGCCGTGACGGCTTGCCGATAGGATCACCACCATGAGCGATGGAACGGACACCGGTCGCTACCTGCGGCTCACCGTCGACCTGGTGGTCGAGGTCCTCGATGTCGACGCGCTGCAGGCGGCGGCGCTCGCCGAGATCCGCGACCCCCAGGCCGAATTGGACGACGCCGAGCGGCAGGAGCAGATCGAGCTGGTCAACTCCGACGAGACGGGCGCGGCGGCCCTGCAGTGGCTGATCGAGCCCGACCACGTGCTCGGCCTGGTCGAGCACGTCGCCGAGGTCGAGCCGCGGGAGGCGATGCTCGGCGTGGAGCCGTCGGAGGGCGTCCTGGAGGACGAGGACGACCACGACCACGATCACGACCACGACGAGCCGGGCCACATCCACTGAGGCCGGTCCACGAAAGGGCGCCCGGCCGGCCGCCGGCCGGACCGGCGCGCTCTCGCCGAGCCCTTACGCGGGCCGGCCGCCCGTGCGCTGGTGAATCGTGCGCTGGTAGTGCGCCGCGATCTCGTCGCTGGTGGTGAGCCAGACGTCGGGCTGCGCGGCGAGGAAGGCCAGTGCCTGATCGAGATACCTGGCCCGGAACGCCTGGCCGATGACGAAGGGGTGCAGGGCCAGCGCCATGACCCTGCCGCTGTGTGCGGCGTCGGCGTGCAGCTGCTCGTACTGGTCCCTGACGATCTGGACGAACTCCGGCCCCGTGACACCCCTGTCGAACAGGAGCAGGTCGTTGAGCTCGACCGAGTAAGGGACGCTGATCATCCCGGGGACGTTCAACGGGTAGGGCTGGTCGTCGTTGGTCCAGTCCAGCACGTAGCCGAATCCCAGCTCGGCGAGCAGGGCCGGTGTGTTGAAGGTCTCGGTCAGGCCGGGGCCCATCCAGCCGCGCGGCCGCCGGCCGGTGGCCTCGGCGACGGTGCCGGTCATCTCCGTGAGGAGGCGGCGTTCCTCCTCCAGTGACATGCCGGCGTGCAGGATCGAGTTGGTCCGGCCGTGCAGGAGCCAGGCCCAGTCGCGGTCGAGGCCGGCCTTGATGATCTGTGGGTAGTGCTCGGCGGCGGCGGAGTTGAGCAGGACGCTGGCCCTGATGCCGTGCCGGTCCAGGATGTCGGCGACGCGCCAGATGCCGACCCTGGCCCCGTAATCGCGCCAGCCGTAGTTGAGGGCGTCGGGGACGAGGTCGGCCGTACCGGCCCAGATGCTGGTGGACGGGCGGTCGACCAGGAAGTGCTCGACGTTGAGGCCGATGTAGACGGCGACCCTGGCGCCGCCGGGCCAGCTGATCGCCGGGCGTTCGGTGATCGGGCTGTAGTCGAAGAGCGTGTTCTCCATGCCCCGACGGTAGAAGCTAACATCGATGTCAAGTTCAAGCCCGCAGGGGGTGACGTGATGCGCATCGGCGAGCTGGCGCGGCGCACCGGGGTGAGCGAGCGGTCGCTGCGCTACTACGAGCAGCAGGGGCTGCTGAAAGCCGACCGTACGCCCGGTGGCCAGCGGGAGTATCCCGAGCAGGCGGTCGATCGCGTCATCCGGATCCAGGAGCTGTTCGCGGCGGGCCTGCACAGCAAGAAGATCGCACAGCTGCTGCCCTGCATGCGCGACGCCGACGGCGGCCCCTCCGCGATCGCCACCCCTCGGCTGGTCGCCGACCTGGTCGCGGAGCGGGACCGCATCGACCGCATGATCACGGAGCTGGTCAACTCGCGTGGCGTCCTCGACGAGGTGATCAACGCGGCGTCACAGGACCGCGGGTAGGCGACCGCCGGCAGGCGACGTAGGCGAGCGCGGCTGGGGCCGCGGGTGGGTGCCCTAGGTGTATTGACCCGCGTTAACAACCCTGCGGGTCAATACACCTAGACCCTCAGGCCTCGCCGCAACCCGTCTCGTCATGACTCGGCTTCCGTGTGCTTCCTGCTGCGTTCCCCAATGACGCGGTGCGCGAACAACACTCCACAGAGGACGATGACGGCGAACGTTCCGTACAACCACTGTGCGGAATGACCGATCTGGGTCGCGTTTCCGCCGACTCCGGTCAGATTGGTGACCGTTCCGGCCAGAGCCGCGCCCAGCGACGTGGCCACCAGCTGGACGGTCGTGATGGACGAGGCGGCGGTGTTCTTCTCCTGCGGGGTCTCACCGACGGTCATGGCGGCCGCGCTCATGTGCGGCCAAGCGATGCCTACTCCGCTGCCCGCGACGAACAGCAGCACCGCCCAAAGGAGGACCGTCACGAGCGAGGCCGACGGCCACGACATCACCGCCATGCCGGTCAGTCCGACGGCGCTGACCACCGGTCCGATACCGACGAGCAGCCGCGCCTTGTCCGTCCACGCGGCGCTGGCCATCGAGCCCACCGTCCAGCCCGCCGCGATCGCCGCCCCGAGGAAACCCGCCGCCAGGGGGGCGGCGCCACCCAACTCCTGGCCGTAGAACGGCACGAAGATCTCGGTGGTGCTGGCGACGACCAACACCGTGAGCGTCGCGTACAACGGTCTCAGCGGCGAACTGGGCGTGAAGGCCGTCGGGGGCAGCAGCCGCCGCGACCGGGTCCGCTCGCGGTGAATGAACAGCCCGAGCAGCAGCGCGGCGGCGACGAGTCCGCCGAAGTTGACCAAAGCCTGGCGGGACAGGCTCGTCACGCTCACAGCCAGCACCGCGGCGGCGACGAGCGCGAGGTTCCCGTACGCCACCGGCGCTGTTTCGTTGCCCGCCCGGGCGCCCGGCATCGTCGACCGAAGCAGCAGGGCCACCGCGATGGCGAAGGGCACGAGGAGCAGGAAGGCGATCCGCCACTGCCCCCACTGGGCGAAGGCGCCGCCGAGCGCGGGGCCGACGAGCGTGCCGACGCCCCACATCGCGGACAGGATCCCGGCCGCACGAGTCCACAGCGGAGCAGGCAGCGTCGCGCTGATCATGGCGTAGGACAGGCCGACCAGCAGCCCGCCGCCGACGCCTTGCACGGTGCGGCCGACGAGCAGCACGGCCATGTCGGGAGCCGCCGCGCACGCGAACGTGCCGAGGGCGAAGGCGGCAAACGCGAGCCGGTAGGAGTTGCGCGGACCGAGCGAGGCGAGGCACTTCGGCACCAACGCGGACATCACCACGGAGGCGAACATGAACAACGTCGTGTTCCATGCGTAGAAGCGGAGACCGCCGACGTCTGCCACTACCGACGGCAGCATCGCGGTGACCAGGTAGATGTTGATCGCGTGCAGGGCGGTGCCGCCCGCGAGCACGGTCGTCACCGCGAGGTGCGGTGGTCTCAGCAGCGTCGTCCAGCTGCCGGGGTCGCAGGCGACAGGGGATTGCGCGTCTTCTCGGATTTCCGTCATCGGAAGCTTGCCCATCCTCAGGGATAGTTCCGTTACTTTACGAATCGTATCGTAAGTAGCCCATGGATCTCCAGGGGACTGAAACCACAAGTCACGCGCCCGTATGCTTTCCGGCATGGCATCGCGCGAGCGCCCTGCAACCGGTCGGCCCAGGGATCCGGCGATCGACCGGGCCGTCCTCGAGGCGACCCTCGAGGTGTTGAGGGAGAGCGGCTATTCGGGCTTCAGCCTGGAAGCGGTCGCCACCAGGGCCGGCACGACCAAACCGTCCATACTGCGACGCTGGCCGAAGCGGCAGCAGCTCATCATCCGCGCGCTGGTCACCGTGCTGGTCACGCCGCCGGTGCCGGACACCGGCTGCACCAGGTGTGATCTCATCGTCAGTCTCGAGTCGCTGGCCGACGCGTTGCTGCGGCGGGTGCCGCCGGGCGTGCTCGCCCCCCTGATGGCCGACTGCTCGGCCGATCCCGGGCTTCGGCAGCACCTGACGTCGACGCTCATCCAGCCTGCCCGCGACGCGGTGGCCGCGACGGTGGCGCGCGCGATCGACCGCGGGCATCTACGGCCCGGCCTCGATGCCGACCTCGTCGTCGACATGCTGGCGTCCGTGGTGTTCCAGGGCAATATGTTCGGCGAGTCCCGGTTCCCCGTCGAGCTCGCCGCCCACGTCGTCGACGTACTCCTGCAAGGCGTCGCGGTCGACTTCGACGAACTTCTCGCGATCAGTCGCGCTACGCCGAAGTCGCACCGGCACTGTGACGACACCTGACGAACCCCGCTGCCCGCGACCTCTGGAGTGCGGAGCTCACCGGACGACTCCGTTCCCGCCCAAGCCGTCCTCGGTCGTGAGCTCGACGTCGTAGTCCAGAGCCTGCGAGAACTCGGCCGCCTTCGATGCCGTCAGCCGTCATGCCCGCTTTCCCTTCGAGATTCCTTCTCGGGAGCGGTGAGATACGCGCGCAACGCCTCGGCCACCAGGGCTGAGAGCGACAGCTCGTTCTCGATGGCGTGGTGCTTGACCTGCCGGATGAGGTCCACCGGCAGGTAGACGTTGAACTGCTTGACTTCCGGGTTGCCCATACTAGCAGACTAGCATGCTAGCATCATGCCCTCAGTCGGCCGAGCATCGGGTGTGCTCCTTCTCGTCGGGTTAGCTTGCTAGGATGCTAGCATCGCCGACGCCCACGGGGAGCGACGGCAACCATCCGGAAAGGAGTCGTGACATGGCGACCGAGGGGTTCGAGGCGGTTTTCCTGCAGACCCACAACTGGGGGAAGACCGCGAAGTTCTTCCAGGCACTGGGTTTCGAGCTGGAGATCTCCAACGGCGAGGGCTCCGGTGTGTTCCGCAACGGCGAGGGGCCTTATCTCGTCGTCGTTGAGGTTCCCGAGGACCGAGAGCCCGGGCTGCAAGTCGCGCTGAAGGTGGCCGATGCGGACCGGTTCCGTCCCGACCCGGTCGTCGAGGTGGTCACCCCGTTCGAGGACACCCACTACGGGACCCGGGAGATGACCGTCCGTGATCCCGACGGGCGGCTGTGGAGCCTTCAGGCCCCCACCAAGAGCTGACATCCGCCTGTCGTCCAGCCGGCGATTCGAGAATCACGCGGAGAGATACGAATGAGCAGATGGCGGGGCAACCCTTGGGTGGTGCTGCTGACCCTCAGTCTGGGATTCTTCATGACGCTGCTGGACATCACGGTCGTCAATGTCGCGATCCCCAGCATGATCGACAAGCTGCACGCGTCGCTCGACGAGATGCTGTGGGTGATCAATGTCTACATCCTCGTCCTCGCCGCGTTGCTGATCACCTCCGGGCGACTGGGCGATGTACGCGGGCCACGCACCATGTTCATCGGGGGCGTCGCGCTGTTCACGGTGGCGTCCGTGCTCTGCGGCCTGTCGCAGGATCCGGCCCAGCTCATCACCGCGCGCGTTGTGCAGGGGCTGGGCGCCGCGGCGCTGGCGCCGCAGACGATGACGATCATCATCGGCACGTTCCCGGCCGAGCGCCGGGGCGCGGCGCTCGGCGTCTGGGGCGCGGTCGCGGGCGTGGCCACGATCGCCGGGCCCACACTCGGCGGGTTTCTCGTCAGTGCGACCGACTGGCGCTGGATCTTTTTCCTGAACGTCCCGATCGGCGCGGTCGTGCTCGCGATGGCCGTCGTGCTCGTGCCTGACGTCCGGCACGGCGGCCGCCGCAAGCTGGACATGCCGGGCGTCGTGCTCGCCACGGCGACGCTGTTCTGCCTGACCTTCGCGCTCACCGAGGGCGAGCGGTATGACTGGAGCGCCGGGATCTGGGCGTTGCTGGGCGGGGCCGCGCTGTTGCTGGCGGTGTTCTTGGCCTACCAGCGCAGCCGGCAGGGCGACGAACCGTTGCTGCCCTTCGTGCTCTTCCGTGACCGCAGCTACGCGGTCATGAGTTTCGTGTCCGCGACCGTCCAGGTCGGAATGATCGGCCTGTTCCTGCCGGTGATGATCTACCTGCAGTCGGTGCTGCACTTCAGCGCGTTCAAGGCCGGTCTGGTGATGGCGCCGGCGATGGTGGTATCGGCGCTCCTGTCGCCGGTCGCGGGCCGGATGTCGGACCGGATCGGCGGCACGTTGATCCTGATGACCGGCCTGATCCTGTTCGCGGCCGGCATGGCCTGGCTCACCTGGGTCACCGATGTCGGCCGCGCGTGGTGGGAGTTCCAGCCCGCCCTGATCGTGGCCGGGTTCGGCATCGGCTGTGTGTTCGGCCCGATGGTCACGGTCGCGATGCACAACGTGGAGCCCAGGCTGGCCGGGGCCGCCTCCGGGGTGCTGAACACGATCCGGCAGATCGGTACGATCTGCGGCAGCGCCGCGGTCGGCGCGGTGCTGCAGAGCCGCCTCGCCGCCTCACTCCACACCGAGGCGGCCAAGCAGGCAGCCGACCTTCCGGCGAGCGTCCGCGACCAGTTCGTGGCCGGCTTCGCCGAGGCCGGGAAGGGCGGCCTGGAAGTCGGCGCCGGGCAGACCGGCGCGGCGCTGAAGCTGCCGCCGGGAACGCCGGCGAGCCTCGCCCAGCACATTCACCAGACGGCGGAGTCGGTGTTCGAGCACGGGTTCGTCCAGGCGATGCGGCCGGCCTTGGCACTGCCCATCGCCGTGATCGCGGTCGGCGCCGTCTCGTGCGTGCTGGTGCGACGACGCCGACCAGCCGGCCACCAGCCCGGCGTTCCGGACGCCGTCGACATCGGCTCATCTGCGTGAACAGAGATCCGGTGGGCAGGCCGCGAGCCCCGCGGCCTGCCCTTTTGCTGTCGCGGCGGGGTGATCGCCGAGCCCTTCGGATCTTCAGGCGATGAGGCTTCGGATCCACAAGATGACACCTCGTAAGTAGAGGCCGGCGAGGTAACTCTCGGGGGTCTTGTCGAAGCGGAAGGCCAGACCGCGCCACTCCTTGATCCGATTGATGCAGCGCCCGGCTGTGTCGCGCTCCTTGTACAGCTGTGAATCATGACTGACCGGGCGGCCACCGCGTGACCCGCGTTTCTTGCGGTTGGCCGCCTGGTCCACCTTTTCCGGGATCACCGCTCGAATGCGGCGTCGGCGCAGGTAGGAGCGGTTGGCACGGGAGGAGTAGGCCTTATCGGCGGCCACCGCGCCGGGACGGGTACGCGGGCGGCCGACGCGACCGCGGACCTTGATACCGGCCAGGACGGCCTTGAACTGCGGGCTGTCTGCGGCCTGACCCGGCGTCACGACGAACGACAGCGGGCGGCAGCGCCGGTCGGCAGACAGATGAACCTTGCTGGTCAGCCCGCCCCGCGTGCGGCCCAGCCCGGCCGCTTTCAGACGCCCACGACGCCGCAGCCGCAGACGCCGGCGTACGGCTTGAGCCCCGTCCCCGCCCCCGTCTTCATTGGGCTCGCCTGCGCCGACACCACCTGCAGTGCCCGCCGGTGAACCCCCTTTTCCTCCTCGACGACCTTCTCCAACTCCTGAAGCAGTTCGGGGTCTACGACCATCCCGGCGGCCTGATGGTGGGCGCGGGCGGTGGCGGAGTCCACGCTGACCGCAGGTCCCGCCACGGACTGTCCGTACGGAACCGCCACATCACCCCGTTCAACTGCCGCCGCAGATCCGGGATCGGGCCCCGCTCGCCCCACGGCAGATGGGGCTCGATCAAGGACCACTCGTCATCAGTGAGGTCACCACGTGCCACGACGAGCTGATCTACCAGCCTCGACGGCTCCAGCGGAGCTGAACGCGCAACAACATGATTTCAACTCCGTACAGGCCCTAACCGCTCACACCGGCCGGAGAGGCTGGTGGGGCCCGGCCGGCGGCTCGACCCGTATCGGGTCGCCGGGCCGGATCTCGCCGCCCGCGACGACGATGCCCATGACCCCGGCCTTGCGCACCAGGTTGCCCTCCTCGTCCCGGTCCAGCACGGCCTTCATCAGCCCGTGCTGGAAACCGTCGAGTTGCACGCAGGGGTTGCGCAGGCCGGTCACCTCGACGACGGCCGTCTCGCCGAGGTGCAGCCGGGTCCCGGTGGGCAACGCGAGCAGATCCACGCCCCTGGTGGTGACGTTCTCTCCCATGTCCCCCGCCCGTACGGCGAAGCCCGCCTCGCGCAGTTCGTCGTGCAACTCCGCGTGGACCAGGTGCACCTGGCGCAGGTTCGGCTGACTGGGATCGCGGGCGACCCGCGACCGGTGCTTCACGGTCACCCCGGCGTGGGCGTCCCCCTCGACGCCCAGGCCGGCCAGCAGCCGGATCGACTCCAGCGGAGTCTTGCTGAAGGTGTGGGTGGCACTGCGGCTCACCGCCGTCACTCTGCTCGTCATGTCTTCTCCTCCTGGGCCGGTGACTCCATTCCGCGCACGAGGGCGAGGAGGCGGTCAAGCAGATATTCGTCACACGGGGCCTGCTCGCTGACCCACGCGATCGCGTTGACCAGAGTGAGGAGGTCGGCGATCTCGATGTCGCCGGGCACCGCGCCGTCCCGTTGCGCGCGTTCGAGCAGGGCGGCGCCGGTGGCCCGGATCCGCTCGTGGCATGCCGCGAGCGCCGCGTCCGCGTCCGGCGCGGGCGGTACGGCCATCCGGGCGGCCACCAGGCCCCGCATCGCGGTCGCGTGCTCGGCCACGGCCCGCAGCCAGGTGCGCAGCGCCTCCGCCGGCGACACGTGATCGAGCAGGTCGCGTCCCTTCTCGCACAGCACCGCCACGTCGTCCCCGATGATCGCCACGAGCAGGGCTCCGAGGGTGGGGAAATGGCGATACAACGTGCCCGGTCCCACCCCCGCACTCTGCGCGATCTTGTTGAGCGACGCCTGGGCTCCATGCTCGGCGAAGGCGGCCCTGGCGGCGCGGAGCACACGTTCGCGGTTGTCCCGCGCGTCGGCCCGCATCCGCCTGGCCCCGGGAGCATCGGCCGGCGAGCCCGGGGCGCTCGTCGGCCGCACGGCCGATGAGCCCGGGTCGCCCGCCGGCGCAGCGGCCAGTGACCTCACGTCGCTCGTCGTCTGGTCCGCCTGCCGTCGGCGGGCCCTGGCACTCTCGGTCGTCACTTCCACCCCACATTGCCATCCGGAGAGGCTCTCCGTATTCTAGCCACCGCCCAGACCGGAGAGGTTCTCCGGATGAAACCGTGAAGGTGAGGTATTCGATGAGGATCGGTGTTCTCGTCGGCGAGGTGCGGGGAGCCGTGACGGCCGAAGAGTTCGCCGGCCAGGTGCGTGCGGCGGCGGACGCCGGTTTCGCCACCGCCTGGTCGGCTCAGGCGCTCGGATGGGACGCGCTGACCGCGCTGGCCGTGGCGGGTGCCCAGGTGCCGGGCATCGCACTGGGCTCTTCGGTGGTTCCCGTGCCCGCGCGTCATCCGCTGGTGCTGGCGAGCCAGGCCCTGAGCGTCCAGGGGGCGACCGGGAACCGGCTCACGCTCGGCATCGGTGTGGGGATCGCGATGATGACGCGGACGATGTTCGGCCTTCCCGCCGAGCGGCCCGTCGCCCGGATGCGCGAATACCTGTCGGTGCTCCGTCCCCTGCTCAGGGGCGAGCAGGTGAGCCATCGGGGCGAGACGTTCACAGCGGAGGGCGCGGTGAACATTCCCGGCGCCGCGCCACCGCCCGTACTGCTGGCCGCACTCGGCCCCGCCATGCTGCGCCTGGCGGGCGAGCAGGCGGACGGCGTGGTGACCTGGATGACCGGCCTCCGCACCCTGGCCGGTCACATCGTCCCGACGGTCACGCGGGCGGCCCACGCCGCCGGGCGCCCCTCCCCCCGCGTCGTCGCCGGGCTGATCGTCTGCGTGACGAACGACGAAGAGGGCGTCCGGCGGCGGATCGCCGGGGAGTTCGGGCTGGCGGGCCAGGTGCCCGAATATCGGGCCATGCTCGACCGGGAGGGCGTGGACGGCCCGGAAGACGTCGTGATCGTCGGTGACGAACAGGCGGTCGTCCACCGGATCGGGCGGCTCGCCGATGCGGGTGTCACCGAGTTCGCGGCGTCGCCGTACGGTGACGCGCGTGAGCAGGAACGCACCCTCGCTGTGCTCGCCGGCCTCGCCCGATCAGCCCGAAACCCGAGGTGAGAGCCGGGTGGGACCGGTCAGGAGCTCAGGACCTCCTCGCGCCGCCGGGCGAGGGACTCCTGCTGACGGGTCAGCTCGCCACAGCGGGCGGAAACCTGATTGACCATCCCCGCGACCCACTCGGCGACCTCGCGCACCGCCTCCGCCGTACGGGCGATCCGCTGGTGCTTGATGGCGTCGGTGATGATGTTGTCGAAGAAGACGTCGGCGAACCAGCGGGTGTCCACCTTCGGCAACTGAGGCGCGGCGTTGACGCCGATGTCGGCCAGCTCGCGGGAGAACCGGTCGAGCGCGCCCTGCGCGTGCCAGGCCGCCTCGTCGGCCTGACGCAGGTGCCCGTGCTCCACCATGTCGGCGAACCCGCCGCCGTTGCTGAACATATCCCACGTCGAGGCGCCGCGGGCGCCGCCCAGATGCCGCAGGACATAGCCGACCGCCTGGCCCGCGGCGGCCCCGGCCTGCTGCGCCTCCTGGTGCTCGCGCAGGTCGGCGCTCACGTTCGACAACCGTGCGGCGATGTCGGCCAGCTCCCGCCCGCGCGGATCGCCCGACTCGACCAGCATCCGTTCCTTGCGGGCGAGCAGCACCTCCAGCTCGTGATGCGGGTCGCCGAGCTCCGCGAGGGCCTGGTCGGTCGTACGCAGGTCGCCGGTGAGCCACTCCAGGCGGGTGCGCTGACCGGTGACCCGCTGGCGGGCCGCCGCCGCCTCGGCCCGTTCCCGCGCCAGGCGTTCCTCCTTGCCCCCGGTCAGACCCGCCAGGAAGGCGGTGAAACCCCCCTGTTCCAGCTTGGCGACGTCGCGATCCTCCTCGGCGAGCTGCCGCTCCAGGTCCGCGAGCACGCCACGAACCTCCTCGATCTGAGTCAGGAGAGTGGCACGCTGCCGGGTGAGCTGGTCCCGGCGCCTGGCGCGGTCCCGCGCGTCCCGGATCTCATCATCGATAGCAGCGAAAGGAGTCACACTTCACAGACGTCCGATAGACATCCAAACGTTCCCGCGCAGATCCGGGCGGGCCGCCGCGCCCCACTCCGGCCCCCGACCGCCCCCGACGGCCCCCGACCGCCCCCGACCGCCCCCGGCCACCGTCGGCCACCGTCGGGTCCCGTCAGGGGACCAGCACGATCTTGCCGGTGGTTCTGCCGGTCTGCCCCAGCTCGTGGGCCTTCGCCGCCTCGGCCAGAGGGACGATCTGATCCACATGCACCCTGAGCCGGCCCGCCTCGACGAGAGAGGCCAGCTCGGTCAGATCGCGCGCCAAGGGACGCACGGACACGACCTGGAGACGGATGCCGAGTTCGGCGGCCCGCTGCGCGGTGATGCCGGGGTTGCCGCCGATCGCCGCGATCAGCAGGCCGTCCGGTCTCAGGGCCGCGGCGGAGCGCTCTCCGTGCTCCCCGCCCAGCAGGTTGAGGACGACATCCACCGGTCCGGCCGACGCCACGAAGTCCTCGGCGGTGTAGTCGATCAGGTGGTCGGCGCCGAGCCCCCGCAGGAACTCGTGCTTGGCCGCCCGCGCCGTGCCGGAGACATGTGCCCCGCGCGCCTTCGCGATCTGGACCGCCAGGTGACCCACGCCCCCGGCGGCGCGGTGGACGAGCACAGCCCCTCCTCCCGTTTCTTGACGTCTTTGGGAGTTCGAACTAGGTACGGCGACGGCATGAAGGTTTGCGCCAATGGAGGCGGTTCATCGGTCATTCCAATGGTGTGGCGGAGGGGTCCGGATCGCTCGATAGCCGCGAGGCGATGCCGTCGCCCGCGCTGTACAGCAGACCGCCTCCTGGGCCAGCGCCACCCATTCTGTGATCACGCGGACTATGTCCGGGCCGAGGCTGGCGTAGCCCTCGGCGAGCATCCGCGCCTGGGCCTGGGAGGCGAACATCGCCCTGCCTGAGGACTGGCTCACCGCCGTCGTCACCGTCGTCATCATCGGCGGTTACGCCTTCATCGCCTGCCTCATCGAGACCTGATTCCCCAGCGCCGGACGCATCCTCATGACGCTCGGCCTCACCAACCAGGCCCCGGTCTACCGAAAGGTCATCCCCGGCCAGGTCATCCGTGACTGAGCCTCAGCACACCGGAGGGCCCGCGACCGCAGGGGGTCGCGGGCCCTCCGCATGCATCAGGCCCTGTCGCCCGGGCAGGCCCGGGGCCGACACGAACAGCTCAGCTAGGAGCACCCGACGTGTCAGGCGCCCAGCACTCGTTACGCCTCGCCTGGCTCTTCCACGTCCACTCCGTCGTCCGTCCGTCTCGCCTTGCGCGGAGCTGCAGTGCGCCGAACGGTCAGGCCTGCGAGGTAGGCGCGGAACGCGTTCAGGCGGCTAGGGCGCACATCGAGGCGGTCGCCGTCAATACGCACATCATGGAGGCGCACGTCGCTGAGATCCACACCGTCAAGGTTCGCTCCGTCGAGGACGGTACGGGTGAGGTTCGCGTTGCTGAGGACTGCACGCCGGAGGTCCGCGTGAGCGAGGTCCGCGTCGGTGAGATCCGCAAACTGGATGTCCGCACCGGTGAGGTCGGCATCCATGAGGATGGCCCCGGCGAGGTCGGCCTGGAGCGAGGCGCTAGTGAGGTCGGCGCCTCTCATGAAGGCGTGAGTGAGTGTCGCCCCAATGAAGCTCGTGCGGCGGAGGTTCGCATCAATGAGCATCGCCTGGCTGAGGTTCGCCTCGACGAGATCCGCGCAATAGAGGTTCACACGGTTCAGCATCGCGTCGGCGAGCTGCGCCTTACGGAGGTCTGCGCCGCCGAGGTTCGCACCTCGGAGATCGATCGGCTGCCGGTCCTGGCGAACGTTTCGGCGACTGATGACAGTCAGGGCGGCCTGGATATCCGTGCGTAGCGGCGGAGGATCCCCCGGGATCTGATTGTCGGCGTCATCCTCCTGATCGGCTGCATCCTGGTCGTGCGAGTGTTCACGGACGAAGGCGGCCAGCACTTCCATCACGGTGGGGTGGTCGCGGGCCGAGTCGCGGGCGATCCGCTCCAGCGCATAAATGCCGCCCAGGCGGATGTCGAGCTTGTCGGAGCCGAGCTGCTCGATCGCCTTGGTGTACCGGTCGGTGATGTGCCCCTGGCGGGCGGTGTCGGCGTTGCGCGCGGTGTAGAAGACCGCCGCCAGCGCGACCAGTCCTGTGGCGACTGCGAGCGCCCGCCCGCGCACGGCGTCCAACGCTGCGGCCAGGTCCTTGCCCGTCAGGCCGCTCACGCCGTCGAAGTGGGCCAGCACCCACGCCGCTCCGGGACCAAGTACCCAGCCCAGCACGACGGCGAGAACCAGGCCGAGCGCGATCAGGATGAGCCCGGGGAACCTCACACGATCCACGATGACAAGCGCTACGCGCCCGTATCTGGACTATGCCGCCAGTGATGGCCGATTGTGACGCAGCCCCCTGGTTCGCCGCTTAGGCCCAACTAGGGGTGCGCACCCTACTGGACCCGTAACCCACCTCAGGGGGCCTCGATCAGGGTTGGCAGCTCGGTCGGGGCCCTTCGCCGTGTCGGGCCTTGGCTGCGTGCCAAGGTCCGTGGCTTCAAATTGACGCGACAGACGCTAAATGGCTGCACATCGTGCGCAGTAGCGTGCGCACGAACCCGGTGTACGAACCGAGCACACGCACGAAACGGCGCAGGTACGTGCATGCAGTACTTGCACATCCACGAACCTGAGCACGAACACGCATAAGAACGTGGGCACGAATCACGCAGTGGCAGCGCGCTCGGGCGGGTCTTCCCCCTGGTCCAGGGGGTCTCGCCCCCCGAATCGGGTGTGGGATCGCCTCGCCGGGATCCGGCGGCGGTCGTCAGCGCCTTCCCGGCGACGGAGGGAGAAGGGCGACCTGGTAGCGGTCGCGGTAGGCCACTCGGGAGCCGGGGGCGTTCTTGACGCGGATCACCCGTACAGTGTGACCCGCCTCGCGCAACTCGGCGCAGTGGGCCCGGCCGTACACGCGCCAGCCCTCCTCGGTGTACCAGAACCGGACCCGGCGGTTGTTCAGCGGCGGCAGGCGCAGCCCGTCCAGCGAGGAGCACGGACCGCCCGACGCCCACGCCCCGCGCAGCCGCGTGCCCGAGGGCCGCTCGCCGTCGTCGCGGGGGATGTCCGCGTCCACCCAGCTCGTGATCGTGTCCGCCAGGATCCGGTAGAGCATGCCGGCACCTCCCACCCCAAGGATGGGCCGGATCGCCGCCGGTGACCAGGGTGCGGAGCCTCAGGCGGAGTACGGGCACTCGCGGTGGACCTGGCGCACCAGCCTCTAGGTGATCTCGGGCCCGACGCCCGGCAGCCGTTCGGCGAGCCGGGGTCGCAGCCGACTGCACATTGAGCTCGAAAAGGCGGCGGTGGCCACCGTCGCGCAGCTCGCGCGTCCGGGCCGCCGCGGCGTCGCCCAACCACGCGCGCTCGTCCCAACCGCGCCCGTCTGGGAAAGGGCCGGTAGGCAGCGAGGCCCGGACAACGCATTCGGGCTCGATTGCCCATCGCGGTCGGGGTTCGGTGTGGGCGGCCGCAGGCGGTTCGGCCGGGCTGCCTGTGCTCGTCTTCGCCCGGGCTGCCTCGGCCAGGGCCCGGCGAACCGCCGCACGTCCGGCGGCCGTCGCCTCGTGCTGTGCGGCCCGCGCCGCGCCGAGGATGCCCGGCCGTGCGCGGCTGACCTCGTATCAGCGTTTCTCCGCGACTGGCACTCTGCGGCGGCTTCGTAAAAAGGACCTCCCCTACCCCTCGTTTTATCGAACAGACCATCGATTCTGTCTGGTTCAACTCGGGACTCTCATGCGGAAACCTACGAGAACGCGGGAAGGTGTCGCGTTACCGAGAGTGCACGGAAGTTATGTCCGATTTTCGCCTAATTTGCGGGGTCGGTATGCGAGGCTCATGGATGGCATGCGCCGACGGTTTGCCTATGGTTCAGGTGAGAATCCGCCAATTCTGGCTGTACAGGCGCGGGCTACACCTCCACTGGCTCGCGAAGTAAGCATTCATGACGCAGGGTAATAGGCCGACACTCCGTCAAGTTCAGGTCCGTCGCCGAGCTTGGCGGCCTGGGTCGCGCTGCTGCTGCGGCACGTGCTTGGGGCGAGGTTCCGGCACGGGGGCGGCGACAACCAGAAGTGGCAGGCACCCCCCGTTCGGGGCGCAGCTTCGGAATAAGGCGTCGGGGGACATGCCTGGTCAACCCCTTCCACAACGTGGACGACGGCTGGAAGCTGGCCGGCTGAGGGTCATTCACGTAGTGGATGACGACGAAGTCGGTCTGATCGAGCACGGCGTTCAGCACGTCGTGCCCCTCCAGGCTGTCCACCAGGATCAGGTCGACGCCCCGACAAGCTGAGGGCAGCCGCAAACGCCCCCGGCACGGCCGGGTGCTCGGCCACAAACAGGGGTGCTGCCGTCAGCCTGGGTGGTGGCCGCGCGTCCAGGACACGTCAGCCTGGGCCGATCACTCGGCGGAGGCTGAAAACGCGAGGCCTGCTCTGCTCGCCCCCGGCGGCCGCATGAACGGCTGGCAAGAGCACCCAGAGGACCGGCTCACTCACATTCCCACCGTGCTGCGCTACCCCCGCCGCCGCGCTGGAGGGTTCAGATCCCCATTTTTGCGAAGCGATTTTCGACATCTCGGATGGCCGCGGCGAACCACTCAATGATTTTACCGACCCAGTCGTTGTAGCTCTTCACCGTGTTAACGATGAAGTCATGTACCTTCTTCCACGTTTCGCCGAGGTATTGGAACTCCTCATTGGAGATGTTTATGATCAATTGCTGCCAGTCCGGGTGCTGGTACGCGATCGTCCTGAGGTTTGTTGTGAGATCGATCTGAGTCTCGGTAAAGGAGCGAGTGATAATCGCGTCTGCTAGGCCGTCCAGGCGTCTGCCGTACTCGTCCGAGCTCATCTCGCCATCGTGCGCTGCGCTCGCCCAGGCGGAGATCTCTTCTCCATACGTTTTCATATCCCGCACAGTCGGCTCTTCGGCGTAATTCTTAAGAACATCTTTGAGGGGCTGGGGAAGTTGATCCCTCAGGGCGTCACGGGTGAGGGTGAGTTCGGAGGGGAGGATGAATCTTCCGACCTGCTGATTAGGGAGGGCGCGGCCATCACGAAGGGCCTCCGCGCGGACTAGATAGTGTTGCCGGATGGAGTCCAGGTACTCATCGAATTCCTCGACGGTCAGGCTCGGAAGTGACATGACATTCATTCCTTTCGCGAGACGTGCGGGAGCAGTTTCTCCGTGAGGCTAGCTGTGGCACAGCAAGCGCAGAGGGCGGCCGTGCGCCTGGTGGGCGTCATGTAGAACGGGTCATTCAGGTAAGGGGATGACGACGAAGTCGGTCTGATCGAGCACGGCGTTCAAATCGTCGCCGCCGGGCACCCATCTGCAATCCTCGGATTAGGGCTGCCAGTCATGCCAATCTTGATTGTCTATGCAGCACAGGTGGTAGTCGGTACCGATGCATGCGAGCATCACTGCCCCCTGATTCGGGTCTTTGGTCCGCAACGCTGTACGCAGAGCCCGAGCGCGACACGACTGTCGCGCACAGTGACATTCCCGATGCAATATGTGATAAACCGGTCAAGGGCGTTGCCCACGCGGGTGCGGCCCCTACGGAAGACCTCGACCTTGAAGAGCGCCGCGCGCCGATCCGATCCAAGGGCGACGCCACCGAATGGGGGTACTGGGACAGCGGGGCCGGTCACCGCTACCGGCCCGGCATCCTCGCCGGTGCGCGCCCTACAGGACCCGGCGACCTGCCCCAAGCGGGTGGCGCTGGTCAACGGCGGTTTCGAGGCGCCAGGGCGGGCAGTTCGCCGAGTTGAACGCCAACCAGGTCTCGACCCTCTACCAGGACCAGCCGACCACTCCCGGGCAGAAGCTGTACTGGCGGCTGTCGCACCGCGGCCGTGAGGGCACCGACGTGATGGCGTTGGACATCGGCGCGCCGGCGAACCCGGCACAGCAGGCGACCATGTCCGACGGCAACGGCAAGTGGGGCACCTACACAGGCGTCTACACCGTGCCCACCGGGCAGACGACCACCCGCTTCGCCTTCCGTTCCATCTCGGCGGCCGGCGGCAACAACACCTACGGCAGCTTCCTTGATGATGTCTTCTTCGGCACAGCGCCGTGTGATCGTCACCAAGTCCGCCAGCCCGCAGGGGCCGGTGAACGCCGGAGACGTCATCACCTACCGGGTCACCGCGGTCAACCAGGGCGGCGGCGCCGCGGACAACGTCCGGCTGAGCGACACGGTCCCGGCCGGGACCACCTTCGTGCCCGGCTCGCTGAAGATCGTGGACGGCCCCGGCGCCGGCGCCAAGACCGATCCGGCCGGCGACGACCAGGGCGCCTTCGATGCGGCCACCGGGAAGGTCACCTTCACCCTCGTACCGGCGCGACCGCCGTCGGCGGGGGCTCGCTGCCTAACAGCGACGCCCCGCCCGGCGGCACCACCGTGGAGTTCAAGGTCAAAGTCGGCAGCTCCGCCGCCGGCAAGCAGGTCGTCAACCAGGCCGGCGTCTCATATGAAAACCGGTTCGGCGACCAGCCTGAACCGCTGACCTCCACCAGCGGCGACGCCGTCACCGCCGTGAACGCGGCCCCCGACCTGAGCGTGGTCAAGACCGCCGCGCCGATCCGGGGCAACGTCGGCGGTATGGTCACCTACAAGGTCACCTTCCGCAACGCCGGGCCCGGTGAGGCCACCGGCGTCACCGTGAAGGACGCCCTGCCGGCCGGGCTCAGCCTGTGTCGGCCACGGCCTCGGCCGGCTCCTACGCCGGTGACACCTGGACGGTGGGCACTCTGGTCGCCGGTGCCACCGCCACCTTGACCATCGAGGCCAAGGCCACCGCGGTCGCCGAGACCACCAACACCGCCACCGTCAGCGGCAACGAAACCGACCCCGACCCGTCCAACAACAGCGACAGCGTCGAGGTCTGCATCGACCCCGCCTGGTCCGACCAGGTCGTCATGTCCGGGGTTTTCGGCATGCTCAACCAGCCGCTGAACCAGTGGGTCGATGTGCCCGGTACCGATCTGGTGCTGCCGGAGGCCGGAAAGTACACGCTCGATCTCGACGCCCGCGCCGCGATTCACTCGCTGCACCCACACTGGTCCAAGATCGCCGCGCGCTTGATCGACGTCACTACCGGCACCCTGGTGCCGGATTCGTACCTGTGGACGGTGGGATGGCCAACTTCGAGGCGCCCTCGCCGATACCGGGCGTCGTCCAGGGAGACTCGGCCGTCGACAACTCCGCGCACCGCAGCCTGCTCTACACGATCCCCGGGCCAAGGACCATCCGCATTCAGGTGATCCGTCTCCAGGACAACCGTCCGGGACTCCAGCCGGCGGATAGGGCAGAGGTCATCGGCAACACCGGAATGCGCGCGATCAAGCTCGGCGACTGAGGACGGCCGCGACGGGCGCACGGTCCTTCACAGGGAAAGTGAGACGGCCAGCCTGTAGGAGGCGGCCGGGGTAGGACAGCCACACCCCGCCGCCATCCTCGCGCAGCTCATCGCCACCACCTGGGCCGCCGGCCGCGCATCCGCGCCGGGGCCCACACATGCCCTGGGCAGGAGTGACTCTCGGCCAGCCCTCGCGCGCCATGATCGCCGCCGTCGCGCTCGCCACGACCCGGCCGACCCCCGCGACGCTGCGATACACCTCGGCTGACCGGTCCCCAGACACGACACCACCCTGGAGGCCCTCCATGTGGGTCCGGCCAACGCCCCACCGGCGCGGGGCTGTTCACTGCGGTGCCGGTCAGTAGGCGCGCTTCCAGTGCCAGCGGCCGTCGCTGCTGTAGTAGCTGCACTTGTAGCGCTTGTTCGTGACCTTGGCATACCCGTACTTCCCGTGGGCCGCGGCCGGACAGTAGGCCCCCGGCGTGATGCAGGCCCAATGGTTGCCCACCCGCTTGTAGCAACTCGCCCCGGCCGACGTGGCAGAAGAACGGACGGACGCGTCGGCCGGCACGGCCGATGCGGCGGGGGCGACGAGAGCGGAGCGACGAGCGCGCTCGCGGCCAGGAAACAACCGAGCACGTGCTCTCCCTTGGGTCTCCTGATCGACGCCCTGCGCGACGGGCCGGTCAGGTTCGGGGCCCTGCGGCGCAGGCTCGACGGGATCACCCAGAAGAGCCTCACCCAGACGCGGCGGAACATGGAGCGCGACAGGATGGTCATCTGGACCATGTATCCCACGATCCCTCCCCGGGTGGAGTACGAACTAACCCAACTCGGGCACAGCCTGGTGACGCTCATGGAGGGCATCCGGGTCTGGTCCGAGGCGCACGTGAGCGAGATCATGTCCGCACGGGCGAACTTCGACAGCCGGGCGGACGAGGAGCCGAAGCCCGTCACCCCCAGGCTGGCCACCTCGCCCTGACAGACGCCGCACGCCGCCGCTCCGGCACGCCGCTGGGAAGCCGATTCAGGCGACCAGCAGGCCGGGAGTGTGGTGCGGGCGGGGGTTTCCGTCGCGACCTCCCGGCCTGAGACAGGAAAGGGCGGCGGCGGCCGGCGTGAGACGTACGCGCAGGAGCCCGCTCTCCTCGTCCGGCGTGCCGCGCGGGGACCCGTAGTCGGCGCCGGGAATGTGGAAGGGCCCGCTGTCCAGGTCCGCTCCGCCCGACAGCACGGCGTAGTCCATCCCCGCCACCAGAAGACGGCGGGCGACGCCGCGGCAGGGCGCCAGGAGGCCGGTGGACAGCCAGGCGAGGTGGCCCGCGAGCAGCGACTCGGCCACGGTGCGCAGGACCGTGACCGCGCACAGGCTGTGCGCGCAGGCGAGGCCGGTCAGCGTGATCTCCGGCAGACCGAAACGCCGCAGGCCGCGCGAGGTCGTGACGAGGCACGAGCAGCCCCCGTCGGCATCGGCTCCCGCAGGTGCGGCAGCGCCGAGGCGGAGGGCACAGGCGTGTTCCTCGTCTGCGCACGACACTCTCCAGCCCAGCCAGTCGTCGCCGAGATGGAAGTCCCGCCGCTCCCCCGGGCACTCGGCGCAGTGGTAGACGGCCGCTCCCGTGAGCGGGTCGTACAACCCGCCGTGGTAGGCCTCCGCGATCCCGCGCGCGGCCGCCCGGGCGACCTGTGCGGCCTCGGGTTGTTCCTCGACGGGAGCGGTGCTCGTCACCACCACGTGATGACGGGCCCGTCTCACCCGTCTGAGGTCCTCGGCGCTCAGGTCCATCCGCCGCCAGGGGGACCGCGCCGACCGGAACGCCTCCAGCGTCAGCCGGGGCGTGCCGAGCGCGTCTCTGGCGGCGCGCCGATGGGACGGTCGCATCCGCCAGGGGACGATCGACGAGAGATCGGTCGGCGTACGGTCCGTGACGACGACGAAGACCGACGAGGTCTGCGCGGGCACGGGATAGGTGATTCGCATGGCTCCTCCTCCGCGACGTGCTGCACCTACAACCGCCGAAGCGGCCGCGGGAAGTGCCGCAGGAGCAGCCTGGCCCCGCACCTACCGCTCCTCGCACTGCCCGCAGGGTCACAGCCTGCGCGACTCCGCCGTCGCCCGTCCCACCCGAACGCCGCTCTGTGGACAGCCGGCGAACAGAACGGGCGAATCTCCGCGTCACATCGCTCTGGTCCACAGGTCGCAGGTCAACGGGGCTGTCCGGCGAGCGCTCAACCGGCCTTGCCCGAGATCAGGAGCCGATGGGACTCCAGCGTCCCTTCCGGCAGGTCGTCCTGCGCGACCCACCGCGCCTCCAGGATCTCCTTGGGGTCGATCTTCATCGTGCCGCCCGCGAACTCGGCCTCGTACGCCACCTCGACCCGCAGCCGGTAGCCGCTCTTGAGCTGGACGAGCTCACCGACACGCACCTTCAGACCGGTCTCTTCCCGCACCTCACGGACGACCGTCTCCTGGAACGTCTCCCCCTTCATGGCGCAGCCGGTGGGCAGCCCCCACTGCCGGCCTTCCGGCCACAACCGGTGCCGGAGCAACAGCACCCGCCCGTCTCCGTCGCGAACGATCCCCGTGACGCCGACCATGAACTTCGCCTGCGAGATCCACAGCAGTCGCCACTGCATCGAACCGCCGATGCTCCGCCACAGCCGGGCGACCAGATCGTTCACGATGAACCCCTTCGTCCACGATGACCCAGCAGTCAGAAGGACATCATCACAGGCCCGGCCGCCGACGCCGTGTCACCTCCTGCCAGAGGGACGCCCACTGTCCGGCGGTCAGGTCCTTGGGCAGCGCGTGCGGCGTCACCCGCGCGTCACGCGCCCAGGCGCGTACGGCCTGGCGGTCCAGGCGTCCCGTGCGTTCGAGGATCTCCGTGAGGCCGCGCCCGCGCCCGGTGAAGACCCGGCGCACGAGGTCCTGGTACGGCCCTCGCTCGGCGACGAGGGGTACGGCCCTGCGCGTCATGGTGAGCAGGCCGCCGTCGACCGAGGGGGCGGGCCGGAACGAGCGGGCCGGCACCCGCGCATGCACCTCGAACGCGTACCACGGCCACCAGGCGGCGGTCAGCATGCTGGCGCCGCCCACTCCGGCCCGCCGCCGGGCGACCTCCCACTGGACCAGCAGCACCGCCGTCCTCCAGCCGGGCGCCGCGAGGAGCCGCCGCATGATCGAGGTCGTGAGATGGAACGGCAGGTTTCCGACGACCACGTGCGGATGCCGGGGCAACCGGAACCGCAGGATGTCGGCGTTGACGACGGTGACGTTCGCCGGGACGCGCCGGGCCAGCCGGCGCGCCCGCCCGGAATCGACCTCGACCGCCGTCACCGGCCTGCCGTACCGGCTCAGGGGAAGCGTCAGCGCCCCGTCCCCCGCGCCGACCTCGACGATCGGGCCGGTCGTCCCGGCGACGAGTTCCCCGATGTGGGCAATGACCGTGCGGTCGACGAGGAAGTTCTGGCCGAGCTCGTGCCGTCCGCTCTGATGAACCATGGAAGTGCTCCGCGAGTGCGCGATCGGAGCCGGGCAGCGCGAACCGCCGCACCGGCGAGGACACCGATGGCGGCGGAGCCGTACAAGAGGAAGGATCCGCCGCTACGAGCGGCGGATCCTCGTGAAGCATGCGAAGCAGCACATGGGCGTCACCTTAGCGAGCACGGCGGGAGGAGCCGCAAACCATTTTCCGCGCGTGTCCTCCACCCCCGCTTCCACCCGTCCTACCGCGACGCGCCTTCACTCCAGGTCATGTCGATCCGCTGCCCGATGACCTCGTATCCGGCACGGAGGAACGCCCGGGCCATCGGGACGTTCCCGACGTCCGTGGCGGCGCGGATGCGCGGGACGCCCTGCCCGGCGAGGATGCGCGTCCCCTCGGCCAGCAGGTCGTCGATGTAGCCGTTGCCGCGGTGGGCGGGCACGACCCCGATGTACGCGATCATCGGGCTGTATTCGTTACGGGCAGGGATGACGAATCCCACCGGTTCGCCCTCGGGTGACGTGCCGATCCGCCACCAGTCCCGTGGGCTTCGGTAGTGGGCGAGCTCGTCGTCGTAGTGCTGGGCCGCGGCCCGCTCGGCGGGCATTCGGGTGAGGTCGGCGCGGCTGTGGGCGTCGAGCGTCCCGTCGAGGACGAGGGTCATCAGGGCGACCAGTTCCTCCCTTCCGGTCACCGGCCGGAAGGCCAGCCGCCCGCTCGGCGGGGCGATGGGAGTGCCTGGACGCCACTCCAGCCGCAGCCGTTCGACGAGCAGCCGGGCGCCGGCCCGCTCCAGCACGGCCATGCGGTTCTCGACGGCAGGCCTCGCGTTCGCGTCGTCACGCCATCGCGGAGGGACGAACGCGTTGTATTCCGGCGGACATCCCCCGGCCGGCAACACCGCGGCACTCGCGGTTTCGAGCAACCGGACCCCTGCGTCGATGCTCGCCGGTCCGGGCGTGGTGTCGTCGAGGTCGAGGATGTCCAGCAGCGCCGGCGCCTCGCCCGCGCTCGGGGCCCACCAGGCCAGCCTGGCGACGAGGCGGTCGCCGCGCAGCGCCATCCACATCCACTCCGGCCGCCGGCGGCCGGAGGCGAGGTCGTCGTCGAGCTCGTCGTTCAGCAGGTAGGGCAGGCGGCAGAAAAGGTCGAGCTCCTCGCGCCCCGTGATGGGGCGCATGGTCACGTCATTGGGGTTCAAACTGCACTTCCTCAGGCGAGGCGTGCCCGCTCGCGCCCAGGGGTCAGCGTCCGGCCGTACCCCGGGAAGGAACCGGCACGACGTTCTTGGCACACATCGGCTCGTCCCTCCTCTCGTCGTCGTAGGTCTGCGCCTGTTCTATCGGACGTGCCGCTCGGCCGGCCAATCCTTTTCCGCCGCGTAACCGACCGGCCGGTGGCCATTCGGCTCCTCGCCTGAGCGCCGCCGGGGCGCCGCCAGGGCGGCCAGCGCGGTGGTCACGGGGACGGCCGCGATGAGTCCCAGCGTGCCGACGATGCTGCGGATGATCTCCTGGGCGAGGACGGGGTTGCGCAGCACGTCTCCGAGCGGCTGGTCGCCGACGCTGAACAGCAGCAGCAACGGCAGCGCGGCCCCGGCGTACGCGAGGACGATCGTGTTGATCACGGAGGCGATGTGGGCCCGGCCGACGCGCGCGGCGGCGCGGTAGAGGCGCCCGAAGGTGTAGCCGGGGTTGGCCACGGCCAGTTCCCCCACGGTGGCGGCCTGGGTCACGGTGACGTCGTCGAGGACGCCGAGCGCACCGATGATGATCCCCGCGAGCAGCAGGCCCTGCCCGTTGATCCGGTAGTTGCTGTCGAGCAGGAACGAGCTGTCGTCGGTGACCCCCGCGAGGTGCGCGACGTCGATGGCGAACGCGGACAGCAGGCCGGTGAGGGTGAGGCTGACCAGCGTGCCCAGCACCGCCATCGAGGTCGCGATCGTGAAGCCGTGGGTGAGGTAGAGGACCGCCAGCATGATCGCGGCGGAGCCCACGATCGCCACCAGGGCCGGCGGCTCACCGGCGAGGATCGCGGGGACGACGAAGGTCAGCAGCAGGACGAAGGTCACGGCCAGCCCGATCAGCGCGGTCAGTCCGCGCCAGCGCCCGAAGGCGACCACCGCGAGGGCGAACGCGGCGACGAACAGCCACAGCGGAGCGGACCGGTCGTGGTCCGACAGCAGATACTCGGGTGCGTCGAGCGCGCCGTCCGGCACATGGACCAGTACGACGTCCTCACCCACCGCGAACCGCTGCGCACCGGGACCGGTGGGCAGATCGGTGGTGACGGTCCGGCCCTCCTCGGACCCGCTGGTGATCGTCACCCGGACGTTCCCGCAGGCGTCGGAGCCCGGCGCCACGGCCCGTCCGGTCGTCTGCTCGTCCGGTGCGGCGGGGCACGGCTTGGGGACGACATCGACGATCGTCCCGTCCACCTGCCGCAGCGAGGACGAGGACGAACCGTATGGCCGGCCGTCGCCCGGCCACAGCCATATCAGGGCGGCCACCGTCACCAGAGCGACGGGAACGATGACGGCCAGCGTCGCCACCACGGTCCGGCGGGAAACGGGCAGGGCGGTCGTGCCGTGGCTGTGATTGGCGCCCATCTGGACGTACGTCTCCTCGCATCCGGGTCGTACCGCACCGATGCTAGAGGTCCAGCGGGGAGGTTCGCCCGGCTGCGGTGCGGTGACCCCGAGGGAGCGGCCGAGGCCTGCTCCCGGTGGGACCTTCCCGCACCGGGAGCCTGTCGCCCACGACGGCCGTCCGCCTGAGACGCCGCACGGCGCAGGCCGGGCGGCCCCCGCGTCCGGCCCTACCGGGCCGTGGCGGGGACGTCCAGGGTCACTTGCAGTTGCCCCACGTCAGGCGGCCACCGCTCGCGATCTCCCCGTCGACCCGCGTGTCGGCGATCGTGCCGTAGTACTTCACGCACTTGCCCTTGGCGTTCAGCTTCACCGGACCGGCGTAGTACTTGTACTTCTTCAGGTGGTCGATCTTCTCGGCCGTCCTCCCGTTGGGCAGTTGCACCATGAGCTGGGCGGAGGTCCTGGTGGGCGTGCCGACGTACGCCGACTTGATGGTGACGACGCAGTTCTGCCCGGTCGAGCGGTTGTAGAGCAGGTAGACGCGCCCGAAGACCTGCCCCGAAGGGGTCTTCACCGCCCGGCTGCCGTCGTGAGAGACCCGGCCGAAGCCGGAGCCGCACACCCCCTCGGGGGTGTAGCCGGCGGAGATCGCGTATGCCGGGTTGGCGACGAGCCCTCCGACGGCCAGCGCCGCTGCGACGACGACCGTACTCGCGGACCTGCGCATACGTTGTCCTTTCCCAACCGCCACCCTCCATCCGGGCGGCGTCCTGGCGATCATCCTCGCGGATCATCAACCAGGAGATGACCGAAACAGTCAAATTTGGGCAAGACGAATCGCGCGCATCCGCCACGTGGCTGAAACATTCAGCCCGGAACGCCCTCATCGGCCCGTGAAGAGGCGAACGGCGGGGCTCTTCCACCGGAGGCTTGACCTGCCCGGGTCGACCGTCGACGCTTCGTCCGGCGGCGCACGACCGATGCGATCATGCCGCTCCCGCATGTGGGGCCGAACTGACGGTGGTCTTCGCGGCTGCTCCTGTCAACGCGCACATGACGGAGGTCGGATGCTCGGCAGAGGAAGCAGCCATCGCCAGGCGGCACAGCGCACGCAGGTCCGGAGCGAAGTCCGGACGCACGGCTCGCGTGTGCGCGCCCGCATGCGCACGGTCGTCGCGTGCTCCGTGGCCGCCCTCACCGGAGTGATCGGCACGGTGTCCCCCCAGGCGGTGGCCGGGGCGGCCGCCGCCGGTTGCCTGGTCGACTACAGCGTCACCTCGCAGTGGGCCGGCGGGTTCACCACCGCCGTCACCGTGACGAACCTCGGCGACCCCGTCTCCGGCTGGAAGCTGGCGTGGTCCTTCACCGCGGGTCAGACGGTCACTCAGGCGTGGAACGCCACCGTCACGCAGAACGGGGCCCAGGTCACCGCGGCCGACGCCGGATACAACGCGGCCCTCGCCACCGGCGGCTCAGCCGCGTTCGGCTTCAACGGCTCCTGGAACAACTCCGCCAACCCCGTGCCCTCCTCCTTCACGCTCAACGGCACCCCCTGCACGGGCTCGGCGACCTCCACGCCGAGCCCCTCCGCCAGCCCTTCCGCGAGCCGGACACCGAGCCCCACCCCCACGTCGACCCCGCGTGGCGGCGACGGCAGCCCGGCCGACCCCCGCATCGCCTACGTCGGGCGGTGGGACACCGGATCGAGCACCGGATACGTGCCGAACTGGACGGGCGCCTACCTCGAGACCGCGTTCACCGGGACCGCGGTGAAGATCAAACAGCGGGACGCCGTCAACATGTACGTCAGCATCGACGGGGGCGCCGACGTGTTCTACGCCGGCGTCAGGGGCACCGTGGACCTGACCCCGACCCCGCTGCCCGCCGGCACGCACACCCTGCGCGTGTCCTACCGCTCAGGGGACACGATCTTTCAAGGGCTGGTGCTCGATCCGGGGGCGACCACCGTGGACCCACACCCGTCCACCAAGCTCATCGAGTTCGTCGGCGACTCCATCACCGCCGGATACCTCGATTCGAAGCTCGCGCTGTCCGCGTACGGCTGGGTCCTGGGCGAGAGACTCCACGTCCGGCACACCCAGATCGCCCGCGCCGGCTACTGCCTGGTCGCGCAGGAGGGGTGTGCCGGGCAGAGCACGCAGTATTTCAAGCTCGGGAGCACGGGCGCCACGGAGTGGGACTTCTCCCGCTACACCGCCGACGCCGTCGTGATCAATCTCGGCACCAACGACATCGGCCATCACGTCACCGGCTCCGCCTTCCAAGCGGCCTACACCTCCTTTCTGAGTGCCATCCGAGCGAAGTACCCGAAAGCGGCCCTGTTCGCGATGGAGACGTTCAAGCAGCGCTACGTCGCCGAGACCAAGGCGGCGGTGGCGGCTCGCAACGCCTCCGGCGACGCCGACGTCTACTACATCGACACCGAGGGCTGGCTGACTCCGGGCGTCGATTACGCCGACGGCGACGGGCACCCCAGCGACGCCGGACACATCAAGATCGCCAACCGTCTCGCCCCCGTCATCGCACCCAAGATCGGTGTTTCCGTCCCCTAGCGGAGGCCGTCCGTGCCCTACCCCACGAGAGGGGCGCTTCGCTCCTCGCTCGCCGCCACACTGGCCGCGGCCCTCGCCGCGGTCTCGATCACACTGCCTCCCCGTGCACACGCCGCGACCGGCGACGGCTCGCCGACCGATCCCCACATCTCCTTCACCGGGCGGTGGGACACCACCGACCCCACCGCGTACACGCCGCACTGGGCCGGCGCCTACTTCACCACCGGCTTCACCGGCACCACCGTCAAGCTCAAGCAGCGCAACGCCATCGACCTGTACGCCAGCATCGACGGAGGGCCATACACCTACTACACGAACGTCAGCGGCACGGTGAACCTGACCCCGACCCCGCTGAGGGCCGGCGCCCACACCCTGCGCGTGTCCTACCGAGTCGTGGCAGGGTCCTATCACGGTGACGCGGTCTTCCGGGGGCTCGTCCTCGACCCCGGCGCCGGTACGGTCGCCCCGCGGGTTCCGCGCAAGCTCATCGAGTTCGTCGGCGACTCGATCACCGTGGGCACGACGACGTCGAAGAACGCGCTCACCGCGTACGGCTGGCTCATCGGAGAGCGGCTGAGCGCGCGGCACACGCAGATCGCCCAGGGAGGCGCCTGTCTGGTCGCCACCGTCGACGGCTGTGTCGGTTTGGAGAAGCAGTTCGCCAAGCTCGACGCCAACACGCCCACCCCCGACTGGGACTTCTCCCGTTACACCGCCGACGCCGTGGTGATCAACCTGGGCACCAACGACTCCGGCCATGGGGTTCACACACCGGAATTCCAGACCTCCTACACGAACCTTCTCCGGCAGGTGCGGGCTGAATATCCCAAGGCAGCCATCTTCGCGCTCGAGACCTTCAGCAAACGGTTCGCCGCCCAGACCCAGGCCGCGGTCAAGACCCTCAACGACGGCGGCGACGCCAACGTCTACTACGTCAACACCGAGGGATGGCTGACCAGCGCGGAGCTCAGCGACTCCGTGCATCCCAACGACGCCGGTCATCGAGCGATCGCCGACCGCCTGACCCCGATCATCTCCGCCAAGCTCGGCGGCTCCCCCTCGCCGTCGCCCAGTCCGTCACCCAGTCCGACTCCCACCCCCACGCCTGCCCGGACCCCCACGCCGACACCGACCGCGGCGGGAAGTTGCACGGTGACCTACACCATCACCAACCAGTGGCAGGGCGGTTTCCAGGGCGATGTGACGATCGGAAACACCGGCAGCGCGGCGGTCGGCGGCTGGAGACTGACCTGGTCCTTCCCGAATGGGCAGCAGATCAGCCAGGCATGGAACGGCGCCTACAGTCAAGGCGGCAGCACGGTGACCGTAACCGACGCCGGCTGGAACGCCGCCATCCCGGCAGGCGGCACGGCGGCGTTCGGCTTCATCGCCGGCCAGTCCGGCGCGAACGGTAAACCGACCGCCTTCGCCCTCAACGGCACGCCCTGCGCCGTCCGCTGACCGCGACCGGCTGGGCGGGAGCGGCGCCCGGTCAGGGAGCCGGCGCAGCGGGGCGGTCAGGTCGCGTCGTCAGGCCCGTGACGCGAGGACGGCCTCCGCCAGCGCCCGCGCGGCCAGAGCGGGGCGAGCACCGGGCCGGGTGACCGCGTGGGCCAGCACGCCGTCGATGAGCACGAGGAGCTGGTCGGCTCCCGCGTCGGGAGCGGGGTGCCCGTGGCGGGTCAGTTCCGCCGCCATCAGCCGGTGCAGTCCCTCCTTGAAGGACCGCACCTCGGCGTGCGCCGGATGCGCGGGGTCGGTGAGCGTGAGCTCGGCCGCCGTGTAACGGCACCCGCGGAACGTGGGCTGTGAGGTGATCACATCGAGCTCGTCGAACACGGCCAGCACCCGCTCACGCGGATCGTCCCCGGCTTCGTTCATGACCTGGCGGTAGCGGTCCAGCCCTCCGTCGCTGCGCAGCACCTCGGCCACGAGGCCGTCCTTGCCACCGAAGTGCTGGTAGAGCGAGCGCCTCGCGACATCGGCCTGCTTGAGGATCGCGTCGACGCCCACCTGCACGCCCTGGCTGTAGGTGAGCTCCCTGGCGGCGTCGAGCAGCCGCTCGCGGGGGCCGGGTCTTGTCGTCACGTGACGATTGTGGCACGGGCTTGACAGTAGATCAACTGGTCTATCTAATTAGGCACCGTATACCGATTGTTCTATCTATTTCGGGAGTGCCAATGGCCCGCGCGGGGACTCTCCCCACCGTGCTGACCGGCGTCTTCGTCGCGATCCTCGACTTCTTCATCGTCAACGTGGCGATCCCCACCACGCAGCGGGATCTGCACGCCGGACCTGCCGCCGTCGAATGGGTGGTCGCCGGATACGCCCTGGCGTACGGCTCCGGGCTTGTCCTGGGCGGACGCCTCGGCGACGTGTTCGGCCGGCGCCGGATGTTCGCCCTCGGCCTCGCCCTGTTCACGCTGGCGTCGGTCGCCTGCGGGCTGGCCCCCGACGCGGGTTCGCTGGTGGCCGCCCGTGTCGTCCAGGGGGCCGCGGCCGCCGTCCTCGCCCCGCAGGTGCTCGCCGTCATCCGCACCGCCTACAGCGGCGCCGCCCAGGCCAGAGCCGTCAACGCGTACGCGCTGACCATGGGGCTTGCGGCGGTGTTCGGCCAGTTGGCCGGAGGCCTGCTCATCCAGGCCGACCTGTTCGGGCTCGGCTGGCGGGCCTGCTTCCTGATCAACGTCCCGATCGGCGCCGCCGCTCTCGCGGTGACCTGGCGGATGGTTCCGGAGAGCCGCGCGGCCGGTGCCGTACGGCTCGATCTCGGCGGGGCCGCCCTGGTCACGCTCGCGCTGGCGGCCACGCTGCTGCCGCTGATCGAGGGCCGCGAGCAGGGGTGGCCGGTGTGGACCTGGGTGTCGTTCGCCCTGGCCGTCGCGCTGCTGCTGACCTATGCCCGGCGGCGGCACGACTCGCCGCTGATCGACCTCGCCCTGTTCCGTGAGCGCGCCGTCACGGCGGGGCTGCTCACCAACCTCGCGTTCTCGATGGGCATGGCGGCGTACTTCTTGATCTTCGCCATGTACTCGCAGGAGGGCCGGGGCCTGGACGCCCTGCACGCCGGCCTGGTCTTCACGCCGATCGGCGCGGGCTACCTCGTGGCGTCGCTGCTGGCGCCGCGCCTGGCCGGGCGCTTCGGCCGTCAGATCATCGCGTTCGGCGGTCTGACCAGGGCGGCCAGCCTGGCCGTCCTTCTGGTCGCGGTCGCCGGAAACGCGCCGATCGGCTGGCTGGTGCCCGTGCTGGCCGTCGACGGGGCCGGCATGGGCCTGGTGCTGGCGCCCATCATGGGCACCGTCCTGTCGAGGGTCGCCCCGCACCACGCCGGCGGCGCCGCGGGCGCCCTCACCACCGCCCAGCAGGTCGGCGGCGCCCTCGGCGTCGGCATCATCGGCATCGTCTTCTACAGCGCCCTGTCCGGCGGCGTCACCGTGGCGTTCCAGCACGGGCTCGTCTACCTCATCGTCATCACCCTGGCCATCGCCGCTCTCGTCCAATGGCTCCCGCGTGCCAGGGCCACGGCCTGACCGTCATCTGAAGGAATCTCAATGACCATGTCAAGCGGCGAGCGCTGTGAGCTGGGACGGCGGAACAGGGGAGAAGACCCGGTTGTCGCGCAGCAGAGCCCACAGCACATCGACCAAGCGTCGGGCCAGAGCCAGT
>NZ_JADBGC010000019.1:0-139367 GCF_014892245.1 Microbispora sitophila
GCGACCTCGGCCGCGTTCCCGCAGCCGAGACCAGCAACGACCATCAGTAGCAACCACGACCAACATCAACGCCAGGGGGTCAACTTTCAGGCGTCGCTAGGGGGTCAAAATTCGAGCGTCGTTGACAGCCGCGAGGCCGAGCAGGCGCACCTCCGAGTCCGGCCGCTGGAGGCTCTCAAGGCACTATCTGCGATGGGTCTCGAAGAACAGCGCTACCGCCAATTTCTGCACGCAGCCTCCTCAGGGGCCGACTCGCGCGCAAGCGGCTTCGTCCGCATCGGCGAGACGAGGGGCGGGACTGAGCACCTGAAGGTTCACATCCAGGCGAGCACGACCACTCATCGTGGGTGACTATCTCCGGTTGACCAGGGGTTCGCGGTCCGAGGGGAGGTGGACCGGCCGGAACATCTGCCAAAGAGCCAGGTCGTAGCCCGTTTTTACAGTCCCTGCGATCAGAAACGGCAGCGCCAGGCCGAACGGTTGCAGCAGCCCGGCCAGCGCGGGTCCGGCGGGCCGGGTGATGTAGCGGGCGGTGTTGGTGACGGCAGCCGCGGCGGTCCGCTCTTCCGGTGGGACCAGCGCCATCACGTACGCCTGCCGGGTCGGAATGTCCATCTGTGACAGGCAGGCGCGCGTCAGCAGGAGTCCGACGGCCGCGGGAAGGGTGGGGACGAGCGGGACGGCGGCCAGGAGCAGGTTGGACGGGATGTGGGTGAACACCATGGTGGGCAGCAGCCCGATCCGGCCCGCCACGACGGGCGCCGCCAGCAAGGACAGGGTCTGAAGTACGCCGACGGCGGCGAAGGTGATGCCGATGGTCTGGGTGGTGGCGCCATTGCGCGCAGCGCCTGTGAGGCCAAGACGATGCGCACGGCCCTGGTCATGCCGGTTCCCGCCCCAGCAGCAGCTCGCGCCGGTAGAACTCATACAGCCCGTCGAAGATGGGCCCGGTGATCTGGAGGTCCGGTGGTCGTCGCAGATCATCGACAGCCCGCGCAGGATCACGTCCAGGCCGGGTGCTTCGGGTGCCTCGTAGCGTTCGTCGTCCAGGTCGGCCTCGTGCACGATCTGCGCGATGCGGTGCAACACGGGGTCGGTCAGCTCGTAGACGGCCAGGATGGTCTCGAAGCTGCAGTTGCCTTCGTGATGGGACAGTGCGACCCCGCGCATGTCGAAGCCGGTGGCGTCGGCCGGCGGTTCGGCTGGGTCGCTGACGAACATGAACGTCGCGTCGGGGTCGATGTGGCGGCGGATCAGCCACGCGCATGCGGCCCGATCGATGTGAACCCCGGCGCGGGTGGCCCATTTCATCTACGCTGCTCCTTCCTCTCCTCTTCGCTGGTGTTCTGGTCGATGAGGGCGTCGACCGCGGCGTGGGCGGCGTGGCGCTGCGGCGGAGGGAAGTAGTCGCGGCGGCCGATACGGCGCAGCTCGGCCCGCAGCCGCCGGGCGGTCGATCGCCGGACGGTCTCCTCCTGACCGGTTGCGCGTGTGGCCTGCTCGATCACCTGCGTGTACTCGGCTGCGCGGGCGGCGGCCATCGACGCGGCGAGTTGTCGTTCCTGGGGCGTAGTGGCGGGGTGGGCCAGCCAGATCCCGGCCGTGCCGCCGAGTTCGGTCACCTCGTCGGCGATCCACTCCAGATGCTCGCGGGTGCGCGCGTCGGCCGGCAGCGCGACCAGCCCGTCGGCCAGGTACGCCACCCCGAGGCGTTTGAGCTTGCGCCAGATGCCGATACGGGGCGTGGACGGCTCGCGGGGCAGCCGGTAGGACAGCAGCACCCACTCACCCGTCCCGGCCTCCCGCGCGATCACCTCGTCCGTTCTCTCGGCGGCGTCCTCCATTTGCCGTGCGCGTTTCGTCCGGTGTTTCAGTGGGCGGGTTTGAGGTTGCTGGTCGCCACCCCCTCATGCAGCGTTCGGGCGAGCTTGACCGCGTCGCCGACCGCCCAAAAGTGCATGTAGAACATGCGCGGCTGATCGTTGAGGGTGTGGTTGTGCAGCTCGACGATGTCGACGCCGCCCCGGCGCAGCGCGCGGATGACGTTTTGGACTTCTGGGGCGGTCATGACGAAGTCGCCGTTGATGGCGGCCTTGCCGCCACCCGCCGGCTGGAAGTTCAGCCCGGTGGACACGCCCATCCCCGCCGGGGTGATCCGGTTGCCGGAGGAGACATGCTCGCGCCGGGCGAAGGTGAACTTGTAGATGCCGCCGTCGTTGGTGCCCTTGGTCCCCAGCGCCGCGTCGATCGCGGCGGTGTTCAGCTCGATCGCAGGTGGCGAGGACGGCGGGGATGCGGGAGGGGTGGCTGTCTGGTCCAGAGCGGCCCGGATTCCGCGGGCGATCCTGACCGGGTCTCCCATGGCGTGGATGTGCGTCCACCAGACTGGCGGTTCGTGGGCCAGCAGGTGCTTGTGCAGCGCGGTCTGGGAGATCCCCGCAGCCTGCAGCGCGTCGGTCACCTTGCCCAGTTCGTCCTCGGTGACCACCAGATCGCCCATCATCATCGCCTTACCGTCCTCGTAGCGGGTGAACGCCGCATACGAGCCGAGGGCGAACCCGGCTTTGATCGCGACTCCTTTGGATGTGACCTTCAGGTCGGAGCGGGGGAACCCCACCCGGTACACGGTGTGGTCGGCCGACAGCTTGCCCGATCTGCCCAGCGCCTGAGCGGTGGCCTTCCAGTCGCCGTCACTGGTGGGAACCGGCTCCAGGAGACGGCCGTGGAGAACGCTGTGCGAGGAGGTGCCTCCGTCGGCCGCGATGACGCCGGCGGACGCTACCGCGGTGACGTTCGAGGCTGTGATCAGTGCGGCCGCCGCCACGAGCGCTGCCGCCCGGATGCGACCGAGGCGGAGGATCGAAACAGTGCCCATACCCGCCCCCTAATCAGACAAAGCGGGATATGTAACCATGGTTGCACCGGCCCTCGCGCGAGGGAACACAGCCCGTGCGGCCCTTACCTGCCCGTGGACGGCTTCATGCCTTGCCCTGGCATCTGGACTGCGGCCTCGTGACTGCGATCGCAGATAGTGGCTGATCACCTGCAATAGCGTCAGTGCCGTCCTGAGCAGCGCCGGGCCGGTTTTCCTCACCGATCGACGCGGGCCACCTGCACCTGTGCCCCGTCCGTCCAACTGGTCCCGTCGTCGGTGCTGCGGCGGATACGCCCGCTCTGGCTGTCGTAGGCGTAGAGGCTGGTGCCCGCGGGTTGCAGGGCGTGGAAATCGGCGGTTCCCGCTCCGACACCGTGGTCCAGGTGCGACCGGCATCGGTGCTGCGGATCAGCCCCAGGTGCGCGGGCGATCCCGCCGCCACATCGACGGCGGATGGGTTCCCGCTGGCGAGATAGGTTTTCGGTCCCATGCCCAGGGAGACCAACCATGGCGACGCCCCCCATTACCGCGGCCTGACCGAACACGCCGCCCACACTGCTACTCAGTGGTGGTAGGCGTGGACAACGGCATGTCCCTTGCCCTTACCGATGATCCACTTGTTGATCGGCGTGGTGACAAAGAAGGCGACGAGCAGGGAAAGCGCCAGGGCGCCCCAGAACAGCGCGGACGTCAAAGTAGCGGCCATGGCGCCCGGGATGGCGAGCATGACGCCGTTGTCCACGATCTCCATGACGATGATGGAAACGGTATCGGCTGCCAGCGCCAGCTTGATCGCGCTGGCCCAGCCCACTCCAGCCTTACGGAGCGGGAGCAGGGTCAGCAGATAGCCGAAGAAGAAGGCGAGCACGACGGCCAAGGCGACGGACAGGCCGGTGGTCCAGCCGAGCGCGGTGGAAATCACCAAGCCCAGCACTTCGCCGATGGCGCATCCGGTCAGGCAGTGCAGCGTCGCGGACGCGGCCGTCCGCCAGGATGCTTTCGTTCCGACGCCGTGATGCGAATGGGCTGGCTGGTCCATGGTTGGCGGGTGCTCGCCGTGCTCATGCTCCATCTGGTCGTGGTGGTGCTGCTCGGTCATGACGACTCCGACACATGTAGGTGGGCCTCGTTACTCGTCCGAGGTTAATACCCCCTGGGGGTACTGGCAAGCATGGCGGTGAGCGGCATCTGGCGAAGCGACACGCCGGAACTCGACGTCGGGCGGCAGATGAGTGCCGACGAGGCGCGGTCGCAGGGGCTGTCAGGCGCGGAAGGGCCTGTAGGCCTCGGAGAAGGTCCGGCCGCTGTCCTTGGACTGGTAGACCGTGCCATCCTCTGTTGCAACGAGGAGACGGCGTCCGTCGGAGGTGGCGAAAGCCACAGCGGGGCCGGGGACAGTTCCCTGCGTCTTCCAGGTCTTCCCGTCGTCCTGGCTCACACGAACTGTCTCGTCGGTAGCGATTCCGATGACGAGGCCCTCGCCCAGCGCGTCCAGAAAAGTGAACGTGGGTGAACCCACCAGTGTGGTGAATGTCTTCCCGCCGTCCTCGCTCACCAACGGCCCCTCGGGAGTGGTCGCGTAGAGGCGGTCAGGCTGGTCGGCGGAGCCGGCAAGATCCGCTACCTGTAGTTGCGCGCCGTCCGTCCATGTGGCGCCGTTGTCGGTGCTGCTGCGGATCCGCCCGCACTGGCTGTCGTAGGCATACAGGCTGGCGCCTGTGGGTTGCAGGGCGTGAAAATCGGCCGTTCCGACTTCCGACACAGTGGTCCAGGTACGACCGGCGTCGGTGGTGCGGATCAGCCCGAGGCGTGCGGGCGCCCCCGCTGCATCGTCGGCAAGGGAAGGGTGACCGCTGGCCAGGAAAGTGTTGGGCCCCACAACTGTGAAGCCCATGTAGTCCTGGACCCGGTCTGCCACTCTTACCGCGCTGTCTGTCGCCCTGACCTGGAAGAGGCCGAAGTGGCCGGCGACATAAATCGTGCCGTCAGCCGGATCGACGCCGAGGCCGTGGATGTGGCCGATCCCTGGATCCATGGATTCACTTCGTTGGCTCTGGGGCCGATCAATGTGATCAGCTTGGCAGCCAGTTACCAGCAGGGCCAGCAGGGCGACGATGCCAAGGAGGCGACGCCGGGTCGAAAGCATGGCAATCCTCGTCTCGCGGGCATCCGGGATCATCTTGTGACGAACTACTAGGAAGCCTAGTAGTTATTGCCACATGCTGAAACGCATGTCGACAGGGGCGCCATCAGTGACGTGAGGAGCTCACGTAGCGGGCATGGCGGAGACTCTCAGCAAGGAAGCGGCAGCATCATCACGCCCAGGGTCACCAGTACGGCGGGGACGCCGACCGCGGCGGCAACGGCGAACCAAGACAGGGATCTGACGTGGGGCAGCCGTGGAGGCGTCTGTGGAGAGGTCAGCCGGGCGATTCTCAGCCTGGCGATGTGCGCGGTGGCGGGGTTGACGGCCAGGGCACCCACGGAGCACGACGCGACTGAGAGCTTCTGTAGCGCACCGATGAGTGGAGCCCTTCCGTGGTGGTGCGCCGCGTGATCGTCGGCGGCCAGTTCCAGCAGGCCGGGCAGGGTGGTGTGCGCGAGCCGTAGCGTGCCGAGCCAGGGAACCGCGGCGCGCAGTGCGTCGGCCAGCATCAGGACCAGGTGGTGCCGCTGCCGTAGATGCGCGCGCTCGTGGGCCAGCACCGCCGCCATCTCGGCCGGGTCGAGCCGGTCGAGCGCGCCTGTGGTCACGACAATGGGCCGTTCTCGCGCCGGCAGGCAGTAGATCATCGGCATGGGGTGCTCGAGCACGCGGACGTCCGGTGTCCCGGCGAGATCCCCCGCGACCACGTCGAGCATCTGCCGGTGCTCGCGGCGTTCCCGAACGGTCCGGACCACCCTGGGCACGGCCAGGCTAAGGGAGGTGATCCCCGCCGCGAAAAGCAGGACCGTCGCGAATGCCGCCACCGGGGATATGGCATGGCCGTCCCTCGGCAGGCAGTCGGCGATCCAGTCGACGAGCCGGTGACCGGGAGTGGCGGGCCAGAGGAGTGCGATAGCGGTCAGCCCAGTCAGGGCCAGCATGGTGCCGGCGATGGCGGCGGTCCACAGCGCTACGGCGGTGCCGGGCAACCCCGCCGGCCATCGCGCGCGCAGCAGCATGGGGCCCGCGAGGTGCCCGAGCAGGAACACGCATCCGGCCAAGGCGATGATTGCGGCGATCATTCCCAGTTCTCACCTTCTCGCGCCTGGGATTCGAGGAACGGGTGGGCGACGACCGCCGTCGCCCACCCGCCGGGAGTCCTACTGCAGGAGCTTCTTCATGGTGCTGATCTCCGCGGACTGGCTGGTGATGATGGAGTCGGCCATCTGCTTGGCCGGTTCATAGACGCCGGCCCCCTGCTCCTCCTTGGCCATGGTGATGGCGCCCTCATGGTGCTGAATCATCATCGTCAGGAACGCCTTGTCGAATGCGGCGCCCTTGAGGCCTTCGAGCTTCTTCATGTCCTCGCCGGACATCATGCCGGGCATGCCGTGGTCCGTATGGTCCATCGGCATGCCGTCCTCGCCGGGGGCCTGAACACCCCAGCTTTCGAGCCAGCCGGTCATCATCTGAATCTCGGGATCCTGGGCGGCCTCGATCTGCTTGGCCAGCTCCTTGACCTTGCTGCTACCAGCGCGGTCCTCGGCCAGCTTCGCCATCTCAAGGGCCTGGCGGTGGTGCGGGATCATCATCTGCGCAAACCAGATGTCCCGGTCGTTGTGGTCCGCGGCCGGGCTGGTGGCAGGAGCCTGTGATTCGGTAGGCATCGCGGACATCGACGACGTGGCGGACATGTCGTGGGTGGCGGTGTCCGTGGAGCCGCAGGCACTGACCAGCAGGCCGGCCGAGAGCAGGGCGGCGGGAATGGCAAGACGCTTCATGGCTGAACACTCTCCGTGTGTAGGTGCATGCAGGTCGCTGTAGCTCGACGGCGAGGCAGGCCGTCGAGTGCGCCTTCTACACCCGGATCACACAGAGTTGCGCGAGGGTCGGCCCTCTGGGACGGGCGGTGGGCCCGCGGGGGAGGAACGACTGCAAGACCAGTCGGATCGGCGGGGCACCGAAGCGGCCTGCACTCACTATGACGAGGAGAAGTAGTAGGACCGACCCGGCCAGGAGGAGGGCGAGACAGACCTGGCCGCCGCCGTGACCCTGGTGGGGAGAGCTGGGTTCGTCGCCGTGCCGGTCGTGGGGTCCGGCCATCGGCATCGCCGAATGATCGATTTGAGCGGAGTGCAGGGCCAGGACGCTGGGAGTGGGAAGAGGCCCAGGTGAGGGCTGCAGCCCGTGCATGGCGAACAGGCCGCACAGGACGGCGGCAAGCAGGAGCAGACCGCTCAAAGGAGTGAGCCTGCGCGCCACACCGTCCGTAGTCACAGTGGACACATTACCCATGGATCCAGGCGCTTCCCGCATCACCTGGCAATGCCTTCCTAAGCACTCACTACTACCCCTACTAGTGGCCGTGATGGCCTCCGGCGATACCAGTGCCGGGCCATTGGCTTCTGACGTCCAACCACGATCGTCGACCGAGACCGGAGGCAAACGAAGCGAGCGATGGCGCCGTCTGGAGGACAGGAGATCGGCAGACATGCGATAGCGCGATTGCCACTTACGCCTCGAACCTTGCTCTGCAGCGGACTCGGCCATCAGGCAGCAGGTCGACGGTTGTGGGGCAAAACAGGGATACTGTGATCGTCAGCGCCGGGAAGACACCGCTGATCCCATCGCGGCATCCCGAGGACAGTGGTTGATCGACTGTCACTGCCTACGACAGGAGTCCGGAATTGGTGACCGCTTTGTCGCACCAGGCCTGATCTACTACCTTACCTAGGAAGGACGAGGGCGGAGGAGACGTGCGCGAGTTCGGCAGGCTCGAGGCGGCGGTGATGGACTGCGTCTGGGCTCTCGGCCGGCCCGTGTCCGTACGCGAGGTACTGACCGAGCTCCAGAAGAGCCGCGACATCGCCTACACCACGGTGATGACAGTGATGGACACCCTGCACGGCAAGGGCTGGCTGCGCCGTCGGTTGGAGGGCCGGGCCTACAGTTACGAGGCGGTGGCCTCGCGTGAGGCGTACACGGCTCGTTTGATGCGCGGAGCGCTGGCGACGAGCAACAACCAGGCGGCGGCGTTCGTCCACTTCCTCGCCGAGCTGACCCCTACGGAGGCGGAGGCGCTTCGGCAGGCTTTGAAAATCGTCCCCCCAAACTGATCTCCGCCCATCGACGAGGTCTCGGTTCGGATCCCGTCTATCCAGCGGGCTCAGACAGGGACATGTGGTCGCGCCTCCCGCCCGATCCTCTCCTTGATCATGGCTTGGAAGTGCGCGCACGAGGTGAAGTCCTCATGGTCGCAGTCCAGTGCACACCGGATGAGCTCCAGCGAGGCTTTCGCCTGGGCGATGCGCTGCCTCAAATCGTTCTCGAGACGCCGCAGAATGACGCGCCGTTCCGCGGGTTCCCTGGCTGCGATCATCTCCCGGATGTCGTCGAGCCCGAACCCGGCTTCCTTCGCCCGCAGGATGACCGCGATCCGGTAGAGGTCATCGGACCCATACCGGCGGCGATCGCCTCCGATCCGCGCTGGCTCCAGCAGGCCGACGGCCTCCCAGTGGCGCAGGACGTGCGTGGCCAGGCCGAAGTGTTCCGCAACCTGTCCGATGCTCATCGCTGGAGGGTTCGAGTTTGACTTCATGTCGACATTAAGTCGCATGGTGGGGGACATGTCCAACGACGAGACGATCCGTGTCCCAACCGAAGATCTCAACCCGCTCATCCGGTTGCTCGACGCGGCCGACGCATCCCCTGGCGCGGCAGCCCTCCGTGCCCGATCCTATGAACTGCTGCACATCGCCCCCGGTATCCGAGCGGTCGACGTCGGGTGTGGTACCGGCCGCGCCGTCGCGGAGATGAGCGAGCATGGGACCCAAGCCGTCGGCATCGACGCCAGCGTGGAGATGATCGATGAGGGCCGTCGACGCCGGCCGGATCTGGACCTGAGGGTGGGCGAGGCCTACGAGCTGTCCCTGCCGAACGGCTCTGTGGCGGCCTACCGGGCCGACAAGGTGTACCACGAGCTCGACGACCCGGCGAAGGCGCTCGGTGAAGCGTTCCGCGTGCTCACACCCGGCGGGCGAATCGCCCTGATCGGCCAGGATTGGGAGAGCTTCATCATCGACTCGGACACTCCCACGATCACCCGCACCATCGTCCAGGCGCGCGCCGACACGGTTCCGAATCCTCGCGCCGCTCGCCGCTACCGCAATCTCCTGCTCGACGCCGGGTTCGAGGACGTGGCGGTAGAGGTCCGCACCGGCATCTTCACCGACGCCACCATGCTGCCGATGCTGTCGGGCATCGCCGAGGGAGCCTTCGCGGCCGGCGCGCTCGACCGGGAGCAGGCCGACATGTGGATCGCCGAGCAGGCTACGCGGGCCAAGGCGGGGCGGCTCTTCCTTGCGATACCGCTGTTCCTCGCCTCGGCAGGCCGACCCTGACGAGAACGGCTACCGGCGACGTTCAAGAGACCAGTCGTACGCCGCCCATGAAGGGGCGCGTCTTGATACTGACGATCTTCACCACGTCTCCCGTCTGCGGGGCGTGAACCATCATGCCGTCGCCGACGTACATGCCGTTGTGGTGAAGGTCGGAGTAGAAGAAGACGATGTCCCCTACCTGAAGCTGGTCCATTCTGGGGACTCGTGTCCCCAGCTGCCACTGGGCTCCCGTGTAGTGGGGCAGGTTGATCCCGACCTTCGAGTACGCCCACAACATCAGCCCTGAACAGTCGAAGCTGTTCGGGCCGGCGGCTCCCCACACGTAGGGCTTGCCGACCTGGCTGACCGCCCATCGCGCGGCCTCGGCGGCTTTGCCCTGGCCCTCGACGGACACCGTCGGCAGGTTGGCGACGGGAGGCGGGCCGAGTTGCTCGATCTTGGTCTTCACCCCTTCGATGAGCTTCTCGATGCGCTGCTTTTTCCCTGCCAGGTCGCTCACCAGGTTTCCGAGCTGCTTCTTGTGCGCGTTCGCGCGCTCGCGTGCCCGATCGACCTGGTCCTGCAGGCGCAGTGCGTCCTTCAACTGCATCCCCCACTGCTGAGAGAACTGCGCAGTGAGCGAGGCGGCGGACAATACTGCCCGGGGGTCCCCTCCGGCCATGGCGAGGGAAGGTGAAGCGAGGGACCCGGTCATGTAGCTCGTGTTGGCGAGCGCACGGGTGGCCTCCCGTACCTGCGCGTATCGCTGCTCGATCCGTGCGGCCTCGGTGTTCAGCCGCCGCGACTCACGCTTCGCCGCGGCCAACTCCACGCGCCGGCCGTTGTACTGCTCGGTAAGCTTCTCCGCTTGCTCGTTGAGGCGGGCGAGTTGAGCCTTGAGCTCCTTGGGGGTTGGCTTCGGAGCAGCGACGACGACCGAGGGAATCAGCATTCCGGCGACAGCCACCAGCGCCCCTGCTATTCGTAAAAGGAAGTGCGAAAGCGGCGCCTCAGGCTTACGTCCCACGCTTCTCCGCTCTTTCACTGTCGGGAGGCACGTCCCGGACCTGCATGATCGCTCCCTGGCCCGCTGGCCCCGGTCGGCGACGTCCGGGTCCTCTTCCTGAGGCTGGGCCGAACTACGATGCACCTTAGTAGACCTGTGTTACTTGCGCACCCAAAGTCGGACGTCTCGGTCCAGACCGGTGAGTACAGGTGTGTGCAGGGGCGCCGAGTTGACCTGGAGTTTCCCGCCCTCGCACGAAGACAAGTCCGAGTGATGACGCGCCGCCCGGCGAGTAGCGTGGTCCATATGCGGATCGAGGACTACGCCCTCATCGGGGATACGCAGTCAGCCGCCCTCGTCGCTCGCGACGGATCGATCGACTGGCTCTGCCTTCCCCGGTTCGACTCCCCCGCATGCTTCGCCAAGCTCCTCGGCGACGAGTCCAACGGGTTCTGGCGGCTGGCCCCAGCCGGGCACGAGACGGCCACGCGGCGCGCGTACGCCGACGACACGCTGATCCTCGAGACCGTATGGGAGACCTCCACAGGCACCGTCAAGGTCATCGACTTCATGCCTCCCCGGCACGCCAACCCCGCCCTGGTCCGGATCGTGGAGGGCGTGTCCGGGACGGTGGACATGACCACAGAGATCAGCATCCGGTTCGACTACGGCAGGATCATCCCTTGGACCCGCCGCTTCGGCGGCCGCCTCCACGCCATCGGCGGGCCCGACTCGGTCTGGATCGACGCTCCCCTCGACCTGGAAGGCAGCGGCGACCGGCACACCGGCACCTTCACGGTCGCCGCGGGGCAACGCCGGTCGTTCGTGTTCACGTGGCACCCCTCGCACCAGCCGGAACCCCACGGCATCGATCCCGATGAGCAACTCACCGGGACCAGCCGGTTCTGGGAGGAGTGGGTCTCCCGCTGCTGGCTCCCGGGCCGCCACCGCGCCGCCGTGGTCCGCTCCCTCATCACGCTCAAGGCGCTCACCTACAGCCCGACCGGCGGCATCGTCGCGGCTCCCACCACGTCGCTGCCCGAGCATCTCGGCGGGGTGCGTAACTGGGACTACAGATATTGCTGGCTGCGCGACGCCGCGATGACACTCGACGCCCTGACCGAATCCGGGTACGTCACCGAGGCGGGCGCCTGGCTTGACTGGCTGCTCCGCGCCATCGCGGGCCGCCCGGAGGATCTCCAGATCATGTATGGCGTGGCAGGCGAAAGGCGCCTGCCAGAGCAGACGCTCGACTGGCTTCCCGGGTACGAAGGCTCCCGGCCGGTGCGGATCGGCAACGACGCGGCCGGCCAGCTTCAGCTCGACGTCTACGGCGAGGTGCTCAACTGCTTCTACCGGGCCCGCAAGCTGGGCTTGCCGCCCCACGACTACGCCTGGTCCACCGCTTGCCGGCTGATGGACTTCCTGGAGCGCAGCTGGGCCCAGCCCGACGAGGGCCTGTGGGAGGTCCGCGGCCCGCGGCGGCACTTCGTCCATTCCAAGGTCATGGCGTGGGTGGCGGCCGACCGGCAGGTACGGGCGATCAAAGAACTCGGCCACACCGGTCCCCTCAGGCGCTGGCGGGCCATGCGGGACCGGATCCACGCCGAGGTCTGCGACAAGGGCTTCGACCGCGAGCGCGGCACGTTCACCCAGTCGTACGGCTCTCACGAAGTCGACGCGGCGCTGCTCCTCATTCCGATCGTCGGCTTCCTGCCCCCTGAGGACCGCCGGGTCACCGGCACGATCGACGCGATCGAACGCGAACTGATGACCGACTGTTTCGTGCTGCGCTATCCGGTCTCCGAGAGCAACGACATCGACGGCCTGCCCGGAGCCGAAGGCGCCTTCCTCGCCTGCAGCTTCTGGCTGGCCGAAGCGCTCAACCTCGTCGGCCGCAAGGACGAGGCCATGGCCCTGTTCGAACGGCTGCTGGCCCTCACCAACGACGTGGGCCTGCTCGCCGAGGAGTACGACCCCGTCCAGGCGCGCCATCTGGGCAACTTCCCTCAGGCGTTCACCCACCTCCAACTGGTCCATACGGCCCTGGCGCTCTGCTAGTGCTGCCCGGCGTTTCCGGCCGGCGGCCAGGCGGGCAGCCGTCAGCCGAAGGAATTTCGCGGCAGCTGTCACAAGCCCGGAGGCTGCCCGGTCTTAGCTGGCGCCGGGTGGCAACGAGGTGGCCCGGTGAACGAAAGGGATAGCGATGAAGATCGTGGTAATCGGCGGGACGGGCCTGATCGGGTCGAAGCTGGTGACGCAGCTGGGCGAGCAGGGTCACGAGGCGGTGGCGGCGTCGCCGAACACCGGCGTCAACACGCTGACCGGCGAGGGGCTGGCCGAGGTGCTGGCGGGCGCGCAGGTGGTGATCGACGTGTCGAACTCGCCGTCGTTCGAGAGGGCCGCGGTGCTGAAGTTCTTCGAGACCTCCACGGGCAACCTGCTGGCGGCGGAGGCGGCGGCGGGCGTCGGTCACCACGTCGCGGTCTCGATCGTGGGCACGGAGCGGATGCCGGACAACGGCTACTTCGCGGCGAAGATCGCTCAGGAGCAGCTGATCGAGAAGTCGGGGATCCGTTCTCACTCGTGCACTCGACCCAGTTCTTCGAGTTCACCCGCGGCATCGCCGACGAGGCCACGGTGGATGGCAAGGTGCACGTAGCGCCCGTGCTGTTCCAGCCGATCGCGGGTGACGATGTGGCCCAGGCGGTCGGCCGGACCGCGGTGGGGGCGCCGTTGAACGGCAGGGTCGAGATCGCCGGGCCGGAGCGGTTCCGGATGGATGAGTTCTTCCGCCAGGCACTGGCCGCCTGGGGCGATTCGCGCGAGGTGGTCACCGACCCGCACGCGCGTTACTTCGGCAGTGAGCTGAGCGAGCGGTCTTTGGTTCCACTTGACGACGACGCCACCCTCGGCACGATCCGCTACCACGACTGGCTCGGCCGGAACACGACCGGAAAGCAGCCCGGGCGCTCGTAGCTCACGAGAGCCCGTTCCACACCCGGTCAGCGCCCGCGGCCGAGATCGACCGCGGGGCAGACGGCGCTGACCATGGTGCAGAAGCCCAAACGCAGTCCATCCCGCGGGGTGCGCACGCGGTGATCGTAATCATCGGGCACCCGCCGAGCGAGCCCGGAGCACCGCCGCACCCGCACTTCGGTCCCGTGTCCGGCTCCACCCGTAGGGCGAGCCGGAGCGGTCGGCCGGACATCCGCCCAAGCCATGTATGGAGGAACAATGAGCGCTCCGAGCGGCGACGACGACGTTCTGCACGAGCTCGAGGTCGAGGTCGAGGCGGAAGTGACCCTGGTCGAGTCCAGTCATCCGGAGGAGGCCGTCGGTCTGTCGGTCGCCGACTGGCTGGCCGATCCGGCGGACGTCGAACGCGAGGAGATCGGCCTGCGGGGTCTGCTCGACGCGATCGAGGTGCTGCGGGACGGCTCAAGGCCGGGCGATCATGCCGAGTGAGACGCGGATCGACACGCTCGACAGCCTGCGGGAGCATCTGCAGTGGGCGGTCGAGCTGGAACACGCGACGTTGCCGCCATACCTGTGCGCGCTGTACTCGCTGGATCCGGAGCGCAACCCCGAGGCGACGGAGGTGGTGGGCAGCGTCTTCGCCGAGGAGATGCTGCACCTCGCTCTGGCCGCGAACCTGCTCAACGCCGTCGGCGGCCGGCCGCACCTCGACATGCCGCGCATGCTCCCGCCCCATCCCCGGCGGCTGCCGCACAGCGATCTGGAACTGTCGCTGCTTCCGTTCGGACCGGAGGCCCTGGAGATGTTCCTGCGCCTGGAACGGCCCGCGCCGCCCGACGCCCCGGCGGAAAGCGACGGCTACGAGACGATCGGGCAGTTCTACGCCGCGATAGAGCAAGGACTGCGCGACCTGTGCGAGCAGCTCGGCGAGCGAGAGGTCTTCTGCGGCGACCCCGCCCGCCAGGTGAACACGACCCACTTCCGGCACACCGCAGGACGCCTGATCGCCGTGGACAGTCTGGACTCCGCGCTGAGGGCGCTGGAGGAGATCGTCGAGCAGGGCGAGGGCACGGCCCGGAGCGAGATCTGGGACGGCGACCAGGACGTCTTCCACCCCGATCGGGACGAGGTCGCCCACTACTACCGCTTCCAGGAACTCAAACTCGGCCGGCGCTACCGGCGCGGCGACACCCCGCGGTCCGGGCCCACCGGCGAGCCGATCTCAGTGGACCTGGGCGGCGTACGCCCGATGCGGCCCAACCCGCGGCTGTCGGACCACGCCCCGGGCAGCGACGTCCGTATCGCGCAGGAAGAGTTCAACCACACCTACTGCGCGATCCTGCATCTGCTGGAGCAGGCGTTCAACGGCAGCCCGAAACTGCTCGCGGTCGCCACCGGAACCATGTACGCGCTCAAGGCTCAAGCCCGGGCCCTGATGCTGATGACCGACGACGACGGCACCACGGCCGGCCCCACCTTCGAGTACGTGGCGCCAGAACGCCGCCGGTGGAGCGTCGGCGGCGATCGACGGCGCATCGTCGTCCTGCGCGACGGCCCGTACGTGGTGTACGGCGGCATCCCACTCCGGCGCAAACGCAAGATCGTCTCCTCCGAGAACAACGCGCTGACCTGGAAGACCGGCGAGCCCCTGGAAACCGAGGACACCTACGCGCTGTGCCGCTGCGGCCATTCGGGCTCCAAGCCGTTCTGCGACGGAACCCACGCCGTGATCGGGTTCGACGGCACGGAGAGCCCGATCATGCGTCCCTACGAGGAGTTGCAGCACGTGCACGACGGGGTGGGCATTTCGGCGCAACGGGTGGGCGAGCTGTGCGTCCATGCCGCCTTCTGCCTCGGCCGCGCCAAGCCGATCGCCGCCATGCTCGCCGACACCGGCGACAGCGATGTGCGCTCCGACATCATGGGCCGTATCGATCACTGCCCCTCCGGTTCCTACAGCTACGCGCTCGAACGCGGCGGCGAGACGATCGAGCCCGATCTCCCACAGGCCGTCTCGGTCCTGGAGGAGGAGGACGGACTGGCCAGCGCGCTGTGGGTCACCGGCAAGGTGCCGGTCCTGCGGGCGGACGGCCGGCCGCTGGAGGTTCGCAACCGGATGACGCTGTGCCGGTGTGGCCGTTCCGGCAACAAACCGCTGTGCGACGGCACCCACCGGGAGATCGGCTTTCACGAGGAAGCCGCGGTCGAAACGGACGCAGGAAGCAGATCATGAACAACTATGCGCGCCGGCGTCGGTGCCTGTCCGCCGAGGAGCCGCTCATGCGGGGTGCGGGCGGTAGGTGCGATCTCGGTGCCGCGTAGTAACGGCCCGGAACGTCGCCCTATCTTTTCGGACGGACCGTACGTTGCAAAGCGACAGGAGCAGGACCTTGCCACCAGCAGGCTCCACAATCCGGATCCGAATCCGGATGAGCGCTCGTTCCATCGATGAGCCACACCGGGTTTCGAGTCAGCTGGAGCTGCTGTTCGACCTCACGTTCGTGGTCGCGGTCGCGGCCGTCACCGCGGAGTTCGCGCACGGCATCGCCGACGGTCACGGCCTGGCCGGGCTGGTGCCGTTCTTGCAGGTCTTCTTCGCGATCTGGTGGGCGTGGATGAACTTCACCTGGTTCGCCTCGGCGTACGACACCGACGACGTCGCCTACCGCCTGCTGACCATGGTGCAGATGGCCGGTGTGCTGGTCCTCGCCGCCGGCGTGCCCGCGGCGGCCAATCAATCGGACTACGGTGTCGTCACTCTGGGCTACGTCATCATGCGGATGGCGCTCGTCACCCAGTGGGTGCGAGCCGGTCTCGAAGACCCCGCCCGCCGCCGGACCGCCCTGCGCTACGCCGCCGGTATCACCATCCTGCAGCTGGGATGGATACTTCGTTTCTTCTTGGCGGAGAAGGGGGTGTTGCCCGCGTCGTCCGTGCTGCCGTTCTTCGTCGGCCTGGTCGTCCTGGAACTCGCGGTGCCGCGGTGGGCGGAACGGGCCCGGAGCACCAACTGGCACCCGCACCACATCGCCGAGCGCTACGGCCTGTTCACGATCATCCTGCTCGGCGAGAGCGTGCTCGCCACGACCAGGGGGGTCGAAGGGGCGCTCGAAACGGGCAAGATCAGCGGTCCCTTCATCGTCGTCGCCGTCTCGGGCCTCGTCCTGCTGTTCGCCCTTTGGTGGCTGTACTTCCTCGGACCGGCGGGGGAAGGTCTCAGTGACCGGCGTCATCGGTCCTACCTGTGGGGATACGGCCACTACGGCATCTTCGCAGCCCTGGCCGCCCTCGGCGCCGGGCTTGAAGTGGCGGTGGAGCAGAGCGGGCACGACGTTGTGGCGTCACCGCTGGCCCTCGGCTACGCGGTCGCCGTTCCTGTCGGCGTGTATCTCGCCCTGCTGTGGGCGGTGCACGTGCTTGTCATCGCACAACCCGTCATGTTTCCCGCCGCGGTTCTGGGGTGCGTCGTCGCCGTCCTGTCGCTGCCGCTCGCGACGCCCTGGGTCGGCGTGGCCGCCGTGGTCGCGGCGACCGCGGCCATCTGCGTTCTGCTGGTCGCCGTCACGATCTGGACGACAGCCGTCGGGGCCCGTGCCGAAGCGCAATGAGGTGGTCCTTTTCGGCGACGTACGCCACTACCGCGGACGGTGCGAAAGGGGCGAAGAGCTCGCCCAGCGCAAGGACCACCGCGCTCCTCGCCCTTCCTGAGCGCGCCGAACTGTTGCGGCATGACGAAACCTGCGAGCCCCTGTGGAAAGGAAGCACATGAGCAACACATTGAACGACAAGGTCGTCCTCGTCACCGGAGCGTCGTCGGGTATCGGCGAGGCCACCGCGCTGGCCCTCTCGGCGGAAGGGGCACGTGTCGCGGTCGGGGCCCGGCGCACCGACCGGTTGGAGTCTCTGGTGCGCAAGGCGCCCGGCGAGGTGCTGGCCCTTGAACTGGACGTGACCGACCAGGAGTCGGTGCGGGCCGCCGTCGCGGATACCGTCGAGCACTTCGGCGCCCTGGACGTCCTGGTGAACAACGCCGGGGTGATGCTCGCCGGTCCCATCGTGGGAGCGGACACCACGGAATGGACACGCATGGTCGAGACCAACCTGCTCGGGTCGATGTACGCGGTCCACGCGGCGTTGCCGCACCTGCTGGAGCGCAAGGGCACCATCCTGCAGATCTCCTCGACCTCGGGCCGGGTCGCGTCAGCCGGCAACGCCGTCTACGCCGCGACGAAGTTCGGCATCACCGCCTTCTCGGAGGCGCTGCGGCAGGAGGTCACCGCCCTGGGCGTGCGCGTCGTGGTCGTCGAGCCCGGCTTCGTCGCCACCGAACTGGCCGGCCACATCACCGACCCCACGATGCGGGCCGCCGCGCAGGACATGGCTGCCACCATGCGCACCCTTCACCCCGAGGACATCGCCAATGCTGTCGTGTACGCGGTCACCCAGCCGCAGCACGTCGCGGTCAACGAGATCCTCATCCGCCCGACCGACCAGGCGCGGTAGGCGAGCGAGCCCGGCCCTGTGCGGGGGCGACCTTCGCCGGGCCGGACGTACCCCGGCCCGGCGCGGCATCGGCGAGTACGAAGACCGCGAGAGGCCGAAGCCGGCCGTTGACGGCCGGACGGCCTAGCGGGCGACGTCGGCGGCGAGCAGTTCTTCCAGCTCGGCCAGGTCGCCGGTCTGCGCGCCGGCGAGGAAAGTGCGTACCAGATGCCGGTGCGCGGTGGTGCTCACCGCGAAGTGGAGGGAAAGGGTCCACGGACACGCTGGATTGCTCTGGCTCGCCACGTCGGGCTTGTGAGCATTGATGCGGTCGCAGGCGTTGATGACGGCGACGAGGTCGAGGCTCTACACACGATTGACCGGGCAGCCCGGGCTATGCGTGACAGGAAGCCGGATGTGACGTGCGTCTCATCGGCGTCAATCCCCCGGAATCACGGAGGCGGTTCTCTGCCGCTGAACCGCCCCGGCTTCGGCGGAGACCTCGGGCGTTGATGCCAGCCGCTGAGCTGGTGTTGACCGTGGTGGAGGACTTCGTACTATGTCGCGGTCGACAGCGCGGCGATCTTGGCGGGATTCATCATCCACAGCACTTCGTCGATGCCCTCATCGGAGGCGTTGACGGTGAGGACAGTGAACACCTCGCCGTCGCGGCGCAGCAGAGCGGCCGCCTGCCCGTTCACGTCGGTCCATCCCACCTCGACCCCGGCCCAGAACCGGTCCGCGAACGCTCTGATGTACTTCGCGACCCGGAACGCGCCGATCACGGGGATGCGAGAGGCTCGGACGGCACCGCCTCCGTCGGAGTAGCTGATCACATCCGCGGCGAGGAGCTTTTCCAGTGCGGCAAGGTCGCCGGAGCGGGCGGCGGCGACGAAGGCGGTGAGCAGTCTGCGCTGTTCGGCTCCGTTCACCGGTGCTCGGCGCTCGGAGACGACGCGTTTGCGGGCCCTGCTGACCAGCTGCCGCGCCGCGGCCTCACTGACCTCGATGATCTCGGCGATCTGCCGATAGGGGTAGTCGAACGCCTCTCGAAGCACGTAGGCCGCGCGTTCGGTGGGTGAGAGCTTTTCCAGCAGGAGCAGCACCGCGAAGCCGAGGGCTTCGCCTCGCTCGGCGCCGAGGTGAGGGTCGGCACTGGTGTCGACGGGTTCGGGAAGCCACGGGCCGACGTACGTCTCGCGACGGACCCGCGCTGACTGCAGGGCGTTGATGGCGAGGCGTGTGGTCACCGTCGCCAGGAACGCCCCCGGGTCGGCCACGGTAGTGCGGTCGTAGGCCTGCCAGCGCAGCCACACGTCCTGCAACAGGTCTTCCGCCTCGGTGGAGCTGCTCAGGATCCGGTACGCGATTCCGAACAGGCGCGGCCGCACGCTCTCGAAGACTGCCACCGCTTGGTCGAGATCGCCGGTCCCACTGAAGTGGCTCCTCGATCCGGTATCCCCCATGGTGATGGCCCCGTTCCGCCGGCGGATGGACCCATACAGCCTTTCACCTACCCGTCCGGCACCCGCCACAGGGGATCGCGGCTCGTGACATCTCGGTGTGCTGCTTCATCGGACGGCGGGACCGACCTCCAACACGCTCGGTTCGTGATCAACGGCCCTGATCGGCGTGTCCTTCCCGTCGCGATTCCACCACGGGCCGTGTCAGCTGCCGTGTGCCTGGCGGGAGCGCCTGGTGTCCACGTTGCCGGTCAAGGTCGTGAGGATGCCGGGTAGCTCTGCCACGGTCTCGGCGGGCAGGCCGGCCACGGTCTCCTCCGCCAGAGCGCACCATAGCTGCTTGACCTGGTCGGCCAGAGCTCTGCCGCTGTCGGTGAGTTCGACGACGCTGGCGCGCCTGTCGGAGGGGGCGGGTGCGCGGCGGATATGACCGGAGGCTTCGAGCTTGCGGGTCATGAGCGTGACGCTGGGCGGCTCGCAGCCGAGCGCCTCGCTGAGCTGGGCCTGGATCATCGGGCCGGTCCGGGCGAGCTCGAGCAGGAGCGCCTCCTGCCCGGGGTGCAGGCCGAGCGGGGCCAGCAGCGCGGCGGCCCTGGCCCGGTGGCGCAGGCTCAGCAGGCGGATGGCCTGGTTGAGGGCGTCGGCGTGCTCGAAGTCCATGGGTCTCCTTGACAAGTTAGTTACTCGCATAATAGTTATTCGCATAACTGATTCTACACGACATCGAGGCTCCGGACATGACCGTGAAGATCGCAATCATCGACTACGGCCTGGCAGGCACCGCGCACGCATTCGCGCAGGCCGTCGCCGAGGGCACCGCCTCGGTTGAGGACCTGGCGTGGGCCGACGCATCCGCAGGCGGCCGGACCGCCCGCGGAACCAGGACCGCGACAACCCCCCAGACCGCGTGAGCGGCGGATCGGCGAGGAGTAAGAACTCATGACAAGCACCAGCACCGCAACGCCACGGGTCAGGCCGCAGGCCGGCCTCGCCTGGTTGGTCCTTTCGCTGGCGTGTGCCTGCCAGTTCATGGTCATCCTGGACGCGTCCATCGTGAACGTCGCCCTGCCCGCGGTCCGCCAGGACCTCGGCTTCACGCCCACCGGCCTGGCCTGGGTGGTGAACGGCTACCTGCTTACCTTCGCCGGCTTCATGCTGCTGGGTGGCCGCGCCGCCGACCTGTTCGGTCCGCGCCGGGTTCTGACCGCCGGACTGTTGTTGTTCTCCGCCGCGAGTCTGGCGGGTGGTCTGGCGACCACTGCGGATGTCCTGGTGGCGGCCCGCGTCGTGCAGGGCATCGGAGCCGCCATGATGGCTCCGGCGACGCTGGCCGTGATCAATACCTCCTTCACCGAACCGAACGCACGTGCCAGGGCGTTCGGCGCATGGTCTGCCTCGGGCGGCGTGGGCGGGATGGTCGGCGCGGTCGCCGGTGGAGCCATCACAACCGGCATCTCATGGCGGTGGGTCTTCCTCATCAATGTGCCGATCGGCGCCGTGCTGGTCATCGTGGCCATGACGGCGCTGGCGGGCACGCGAACCGGCCGGCGGGAACCGCTCGACCTCATCGGCGCGGTCACGGGGACGGCGGGGCTGGCCGCTCTGGTCTACGGGGTCATGCAGAGCGCCGATCACGGCTGGACGTCCGTGCAGGTCGCCGGGCCGGTAGTGGCGGGCCTGCTGCTGCTCGTCGTCTTCACGGTGGTGGAGTCGCGTTTCGCCGAACGGCCGATGGTGCCCCTGCGGCTGTTCAGGATCCGGGGGGTGGCCGTCGGCAACGGCATGCTGCTGCTGTTCGGCGGGATTTCCATCGCGATGTGGTACTTCACGTCGCTCTTCCTGCAGAACGTACTCGGCTACAGCGCGCTTCAAGCCGGGCTCGGGCAGACACCCGCAGCGGTGGTGTTCATGCTGGTCGCGCGATTGGCCGCCGCCCTGCTGCCGCGAACCGGTGTGCGCCCCCTGGTGCTGGCCGGCAGCGCCGGTTTCCTGGCCGGTTTCGGCTGGCTCGCCCAGGCCCACACCGACAGCGGCTACGTCACCTCCGTGCTCGGGCCCACGCTGCTCATCGCGGCCGGCATCGGGCTGACCTTCCCCACCCTCATGGCCGCGGCGACCGCCGAGGTTCCCGAGGGTGACGCGGGCACCATCGGCGGCCTGGCCCAAACCGCCAGTCAGGTGGGCGGCTCGATCGGTCTGGCGGTGCTCGCGACGGCCGGCGGTGCCAGAGCCGCGTCGGAAGCCGGCGCGAGTTCCCCGGCCGCCGCCCTCGCCTCCGGTTACGACCTGGTCTTCCTCATGTCGGCCGGGCTCGGCCTGGCCATCGCGGTGGTCAGCCTGCTCCTGCCGCGGCGCCGACGCGGCTGATCGCCCGCGACGCCGCGTTACCGCTCACCGCATCCCCCTTGATCCACGTACGCCCCCACGTCACATCGTGCCCGGCAAACCAACTGATGCTGAGGAACAACTATGACCAGCGCATTCGACCCGATCACCGTCGGCGGCACGCAGCTCGCCAACCGCATAGCCATGGCGCCGATGACCCGCAGTCGCGCCTATGGCGGGCTGGTGACCGAACTGACGGCGGAGTACTACGCTCAGCGCGCCTCCGCCGGACTGATCATCACGGAGGGCATCCAGCCGTCCGTGATAGGTCAGGGATATCCGTTCACGCCCGGCCTGCACTCCACCGAGCAGGTCGCCGCCTGGCGCAAAGTGACCGACGCGGTGCATGCCGAAGGTGGGAAGATCTTCGCTCAGCTGTTGCACACCGGCCGGATCGGCCACCCCGTCCTGCTGCCCGACGGCATGGTCCCGGTGGCGCCGTCGCCGGTCGCCGCGCGGGGACAGGTGTTCACCCCTGACGGCATGAAGGACTTCGTCACCCCACGCGAACTGAAGGCCACCGAGATCGAGCAGACCATCGCCGACTTCGCGAGCGCCGCGCGTAACGCCGTCGATGCGGGCTTCGACGGGGTGGAACTGCACGGCGCCAACGGCTATCTGATCCACCAGTTCCTCGCCCCCAACACCAACCAGCGCACCGATGGCTGGGGCGGGTCGGCCTCGGGCCGCATCCGGTTCGCCGTGGAGGTCGTCTCGGCGGTCGCCTCCGCGATCGGCGGTGCCCGCACCGGCCTGCGCCTATCACCCGGAACGATGAACAACGACATCCACGAACCCGACCCGCACCCCGTCTACCAGGCGCTGGTGCAGCGGACAGCCGCCCTGGACCTGGCGTATCTGCACGTCATGGAGGCCGGCCACCGGGATCTGACGCAGACCATGCGACGGCGATTCCCTGGCACCTTCATCCTCAACCCGCACACCGGCGCCCGCCCGACCGGTGCTGAGGAACTCGCGCTTATCCACGACGGAACCGCGGACATGATCGCCTTCGGGCGGCTCTTCCTCGCCAACCCCGACCTCCCCCGCCGCCTGGCGACCGGCTCTCCTCTCAACACCGCAGACCCGGCCACCTTCTACGGCGGCGACGCGGCCGGCTACACCGACTACCCGGCTCTGCCCGCCTGACCGAAAGGCAGGCGACGGGATCTTCGCCCCCGTCTCGACGACGAGACGGCCGGAGGGAACCGCGCCCGGCCTGCGGCAGGGAGACACCTTCTTCATGGGCGACAACCGTGGATCAAGGGTGAGCGGTTCGTTCAAGACCGGACGGTCTCGCGGTGCGAGCCTGCTGGGCATGACCGAACAGGCTTTCACTCCCGCCCTCGGACGCTTCGCGCCCACGCGTTTCTACGATCCCGTCGTCACGCTGACCCGGGAGCTGCTGTGGCGGGCGCTGACCGTCATGCATGTCGCGCCGCGACCGGAGGATCTGATCGTCGATGTGGGATGCGGCACCGGGTTCACGGCGCTGTTGCTGAACCGCACCGAGCCGCGGGCGCGGGTGGTGGCGACAGACCCGGATCAGGGTGTGCTCACGATCGCCCGGCGCAAGGCCGAAGCCGTCGGCGCGACGGTGCGGTGGGAGACCGGGATGGGCGACGCGCTGCCGGAGCCGATGGCCGAGGCCGGTTTCGGCGACGTGCGGGAGGCCGAGGTCGTGTCAACGGTCACTGGTTCGATCTCGGTCTACGTCGCCTTCCGGGAGTGACGGGCGCAGCACCGGCAGTACGACCGCCGGGGTCAGCCCCATCATCTCGCGCATCCATCGCGTCAGATGCGCCTGGTCGGCGAAACCGCTCACGGCCGCCGCCTCCGCCAGCGACCGCCCCGCCCGCAGCGCCTCCACCGTTCGGCGCAGCTGGCCCCAGACGCGCCAGCGGGTCAGCGGCATGCCCAGCTGGCTGCGGGCAAGGCCGCGCAGCCGTTGCGGGGACACGTCCACCCGCCTGGCCAGATCCTGCATCGAGACCGGCCCGTCCGCCAGCGCGTCCATCGCCGCGAGCAGCCGGGGATCGAGCTCACGGGACGGTCGCGCGCCGGCGAGACGGACATCGTCCTCGCCGCGCTCACGCAGCTCGGGAGCCGCGCTGATCCCGGAGCCGCAGCGCTCGCGCAACCGGTCGGCGAAGGCGCACTGCGGCTCCACGAAGAAGATCCGAAGATCCGTCGTCGCCCGCATCCGATGTCGCACCATGGGCGGCACCACAAGCGCCACGGCGCGGTGACAGACCTCGGAGGCGTCCACCATGGCGGCTTCACCCTCGACGGCGACGACGATCTGGAAGGCGGCGTGGCGGTGGAAGCCGCTGTCCCACGACGGCCCCTGATAGAGCGCGTAGCCGTGACCGACATCGAAACGCGACGTCGTCACCGTCGGGGCGAGGGCATCCGGTGCGGCGCTCACGAGGCCGCGCCGCCCTCGTCCACCCTGGGGCCTGCTGCCCCCGGTCATGTCGTGGGTCATCGGCGCGTCGTCCGTCCTTCTGCTCACCGGCCCCACCTCACCGGCCCCACCTCACCGACCGGCTCACCCTCCTGCGCCAGGCCGGCACACCGCCAGTCACGGTCGCGACCATGTGACCGGCAGGGGAATGCGCACCCATCCGATGCGGTGCCTGCGGCCCGCCTACCGAACCACGTCGGGGGAGGCCGCGGGCGGAGCGGTTCGGCGGGTGCGACCGGCATCCCGCGATCGGCCTGCCGTTTATTTCTCTGGGCTCTAAACTATTGACGGCGCTTCCGCTGGTATGTGAGCCTCCCTTTCAGATTTCCATGCACCTGGGAGTAGGACGGTCAGGGTCCCGCCTGGTCGTGCATGGCCGGTTGTCCGCGCTCGGAGGAAAAACCGTCCATGCGAGTTCGCACACCTGCTCGTGGTCACCCCGTCCGGGCCGGTTTCTTTCCTCGGATCAGTCACTGTCGCCACAGTGAGCGCGGCCACCGGGGTATCCGCAGGGACCCCCACCACGAGGTAGGTACATGAAGCACAAGCTCATCGCCCTCGGCGCCGCCGTACTCGCGGCCATCGCGTCGATCCTGGTCTCGGTCCAGCCCGCGTCCGCGGCCGTGGGCCTGCACGTCAGCGGCACCAAGATCGTCGAGGCCAACGGCCAGGAATTCATCATGCGGGGCGTCAACCACCCCCACGTCTGGTACACCAATCAGACCAGTTCGTTCGCCAACATCAAGGCGCTCGGCGCCAACACCGTACGCGTCGTGCTGGGCAGCGGGAAGCGGTGGGGCCCGTCGAACGACGTCGCCAACGTGATCTCGCTGTGCAAGCAGAACCGGCTGATCTGTGTGCTTGAGGTGCACGACACCACCGGGTACGGCGAGGAGGGCGCCGCCGCCTCTCTGGACGAGGCGGTCAACTACTGGATCAGCCAGAAGAGCGCCCTGGTCGGCCAGGAGAACTACGTCGTCATCAACATCGGCAACGAGCCGATCGGCAACACCAACCCCGCCCAGTGGACCGACGCCACCGCGAACGCGATCAAGAAGATGCGCAGCAACGGCTTCGAGCACCTGCTCATGGTCGACGCGCCCAACTGGGGCCAGGACTGGCAGTACGTCATGCGCGACAACGCCCAGACCATCCTCGACGCCGACAGCCGGCACAACACCGTGCTGTCGATCCACATGTACGCCGTGTTCAACACCGCCGCGAGCATCGTCGACTACCTCAACCGGTTCCAGGCCAAGGGGTGGCCGCTGGTCATCGGCGAGTTCGGCTGGCAGTTCAACTCCGGCGAGGTGGACCACGAGACGATCCTGTCCGAGGCGCAGTCGCGCGGCCTCGGCTGGATCGCCTGGTCGTGGAGCGGCAACAGCGACCCGATCCTGGACATGACGGTCAACTTCGACCCCAAGCAGCTCACCACCTTCGGCACGAGGATCTTCAACGGCGCCAACGGCATCAAGGCGACCGCCAAGGAGGCCTCGGTCTACAGCGGCAGCAGCCCGTCACCGTCGCCCAGTGCCTCGCCGTCGAAGTCGCCGTCGCCCACCCCGTCGCCGTCTCCGAGCGCCTCTCCGTCACCCAGGCCCGGCGGCTGCTCGGCCACCTACAAGGTGGTCGGCCAGTGGGGCGGCGGCTTCCAGGGTGAGGTCGCGGTCACCGCGGGCAGCTCGGCGATCAAGGGCTGGACCGTGACGTGGACCTACGCCAACGGCCAGACCGTCACCAACGCGTGGAACGCGACGGTCACCAGCAGCGGGTCCAGCGTGACCGCCCGCAACATGAGCTACAACGGCAGCCTCGGCGCCGAGGCCTCCACGACCTTCGGATTCCTCGGGTCGTGGAACGGCAGCAACAGCGTCCCCACGCTGTCCTGCACCGCGAGCTGACGGAACACCACTGCGGGCCGGGTGCGACGCGCACCCGGCCCGCACCGATGATCGCTTCGGGAGAACGCGTCATGCGGGCCGGAGTCGTCCGCCGCCCGTCGCACGGCCGCATCAGATGATTACCGAATCTCAAATCGGTTCGCCCCCCGCGACCTGCCGAAAGCGCCCGGACCGCCTCATGGTCGCGGATTTCGCCCGCATGGATTCGGCGGATACGGGGAAGGTCTCCTCAATCCATCGGAAGTGACACGGTTTGGCAACAAATATGCCGGTCGCTTCAGTCGGGTATCGGGGCAGAGCGCTCCGGTACGACCGCCGCCCCGTGCGGCGGAGACCATCGGATCGAACGATACGGAGGAACGGTGAAGCCGACCAACCCCCACCGCCCGAAAGGACTGTTGTCCGGACCGGGCGGGCCGCGCCGGCGCATCTCCCAACCCATGATCCTCGCGACCGCGTTCGTGCTGACGGCGTCGGGCGGCATCGGAGTGACGGCGGCCTCCGCCGCCACCCCCGTCACCCCGCCGCCCGACACCGCGGAGCCTGTCGTGACGGCCACCGTGACGATCACGCCGACGGCCGCCCCGGCCGAGACCGCCACCGACGCCCCCTCGGCGACGCCCGCCACCGAGGTGCCCCTGGTGGGCCCGTTCCTCGGCGCGCTGCACGGTGAGGTGGTCGTGCCGACCAAGGACGGGTGCGGCACCGTCACGGTGTTCACCCAGACCGGGCAGGCCGTCGCCGTGGCGGATGACTCGATCACCGTTCGCAGCCAGGACGGCTTCGAGCGGTCGTACGCGATCGGCGACTCCACTCGGACGCTCACCGGGCGCCGGGGCGGCGAGATCCGGCAGGACGCGTGGATCTCGGTGATCGCGTCCGCGCAGTCCGGCATGCCGACCGCCGGCCCGGAGAGCCCGGCTCCGCTTCCGTCCACTACGCCGACCGTTCCCGAAACCACGCCGACCCCCACCGGCGGCACGCCGACGCCTCCCGAAACCACGCCGACCCCCACCGAGGGCACGCCGACGCCTCCCGCAGAAAGCACCCCCGCTCCTCTTCCGAGCGACACCTCGACGGCCCCCGCTCCCCCTGGCGAGACGAATTCCACTCCCCCGCAGACCGAGGAGACGACGCCCGCCGCCCCTCAGGGGGAGACGGCGACGGCCGCCTACGTCTTCGACCTCTCGCGGCCGAGCAAGCGGCTGTGGTATCTCGGCAAGAGCTCCGCGTACTCGCTGAAGTGGCGCTCGGGGAAGCCCACCTGGCGCGCCCCTGAGCCCTGTCCGACGCCGACGGTCGTCCCCACGGAACCGCCGGCCGCGACACCCGGCCCGGCCACGACCCCCACGGAGACCGCGCCTCCCACGGACACCGCCGCACCCAGCCCCGAGCCCACGCTCACGGACACGCCGACCCCGACTCCCACGTCCTGATCGATCGCAGGCCGGCCCTCGCCCCCTCGGCGAGGGCCGGCCTGTCACTGCTCCAGACGGACGGTGACGGTCACGCGGCCCGCTTCGTCGCGTCTGGCGACGGCATGCCCGGTGCGGTCGACCCCGTCCAGCTGCAGGGATATCGGGCCGCCCTCGCCCAGGAAGTTGCGCCACCACGTCTTGGCGTCGGGGAGCTGGACGCCGATCGTGACGGTGTCACCCGCACGCCGAAAGGCGACGGGTGTGCTGAAGGTGCGTCCCGAGCGGCGTCCCGTGTAGGTGACGACGGTGAGGCGTCTGCTGATCAGCCGGCCCCATCGGGGAGACGAGCGCAACGTCAGGACGCAGGAGTTGAAACGGCCGATCGCTCGCCGAGGAAGCGGCCTCCGGTATCGCACAGAACCTCCATCGCGACGGGTGTCTCTCGCCGCCAACGTAACCTGCTAAGTGGAGAGCCTTGTCCACTTAACCCGAAGTGAGAAACATGAGCGCTGAGGCATCTCGGATGCCGGCCGTCCCCGAGGGGGCCGTGGCACTGCGCGCCGACGCCCGGCAGAATCGTGACCGCATCGTCGAGGTCGCCCGCCGGTTGTTCGCCGACCGCGGTCTCGACGTGCCGATGGCCGCGATCGCCCGGCATGCCGGTGTAGGGGTCGCGACGCTCTACCGCCGCTTCCCCACCAAGGAAGCGCTGGTCACCGAGGTGTTCGCCGATCAGTTCGAGGCATGCGTGTCGGTCGTCGACGACGCGCTGGCCGATCCGGACCCGTGGCGCGGGTTCTGTACGGCCATCGAAAGGATCTGCGGCATGCAGGCCGGCGACCGTGGCTTCAGCACCGCCTTCGTCGCGGCGTTCCCCGAGGCGGTCGAGATCGAGCGGGAGCGCGACCGTGCCATACAGGCCTTCGCCGAGTTGACGCGACGGGCCAAGGCGGCCGGGCGGCTGCGCGCCGACTTCTCGCCGGACGACCTCGCCCTGCTGCTGATGGCCAACTGCGGCGTCGTCACCGGCTCCGCGGAGGAGGCCGGGGCCGCGTCCCGGCGACTCGTGGCCTACCTGCTCGGCGCCTTCCGCGCCGGACAGGCCGACGACCCCCTCCCGCCGCCCGCCCGGCTCAGCCTGCATGACGTCCTGAACTCGCCCACTTCGGCCACTCCTCCCGTACGTCGGGCCGGCGCCGGCCCGACGGCGCATCAAGGAACCGCGGTACGTCAAGGAACCACGGCGCTTCAAGGAACCGCGGTGCGTGAAGGAACCGGCGACCGCTGACCGCAGCCGGACGGCGTTTGTTGCGAACTCTTCGCAATAGCAAGACAATTGCGTTCCTGTCGCCCGATGTCGCGGCGAGCGATACGGCTCGCCGGGCGCCGGCCGGCCCCCCTTCCTGGAGGAACGCTTGAGTGAGCACGTGGGCCGGGCCCCGCTGCGTCAGATACTCGCGCTCGCCGTGCCCGCGCTCGGGGTTCTGGCCGCCGAGCCGCTCTATCTGCTCGTCAACACGGCCATGGTCGGCCACCTCGGCGCGGTGCCGCTCGCGGGGCTGTCGGTCGGCGGGATCGTGCTGGCGCAGATCTCCTCCCAGATGACGTTCCTGTCCTTCGGCACGACCGCCCGCGCGGCCCGGCTGCACGGCGCGGGCCGCAGGGCCGACGCCGTGGCCGAGGGCGTGCAGGCGACCTGGCTCGCGGCGATCGTGGGGCTGGTGATCACCGTGGCGGGACAGTTGCTCGCCGCGCCGGTCGCCGGTCTGCTCACCGGTGACGGCCGGGTCGCCGACGCGGCGGTGAGCTGGCTCAGGATCGCCCTGCTCGGCGCTCCGCTGATCCTGATCACCATGGCCGGGAACGGCTGGATGCGCGGCGTGCAGGACCTGCGGCGCCCGCTGCGCTACGTGCTCGCGGGCAACGTGATCTCCACCGCGCTGTGCCCGGTGCTGGTGTACGGGCTCGGCTGGGGGATCGACGGGTCGGCGGTCGCCAACGTGGCCGGACAGCTGATCTCCGCGGGCCTGTTCGTGCGGGCGCTGCGGGCCGAGGGCGTGCCGCTCGCTCCGGCTCCGGCCGCGATGCGCGCCCAACTCGGCCTGGCGCGCGACCTGGTGCTGCTCGGCCTGGTCTTCCAGGCGTGCTGGGTGTCGGCGACCGCGGTCGCCGCCCACACCTCCGCCGCGGCGGCCGGCGCCCACCAGGTGGTGTTCCAGCTGTGGATGTTCCTGGCCTTCGTCCTCGACGCGCTGGCCATCGCCGCCCAGGCGCTGGTCGGGGCCGCGCTCGGCGCGAACGACGCGGAACGCGCGCGCCGTTTGGCCTGGCAGGTGACCGGCTGCGGGCTGATCTTCGGGACCCTGCTCGGCGTGGTGTTCGCGGCGCTGGCCGGTTCCCTCCCCCACGTGTTCACCACCGACGCGACGGTGCTGGCCGAGTTGCCCGGCGCCTGGTGGTTCTTCGTCGCGCTGCAGCCGATCGGCGGCGTCGTGTTCACGTTGGACGGAGTGCTGCTCGGCGCCGGAGACGCGGCATACCTGCGCACCGCGACGGCGAGTGGAGCGGTGCTGGGGTTCCTGCCGGTGGTGTGGGCCTCGCTGCGATTCGGCTGGGGGCTGGTGGGAATCTGGTCGGGGTTGTCGGCCTTCCTGCTGATCCGGCTGATCACCGTGCTGGCCAGGCTGCGGTCCGGCCGCTGGGCGGTGGTCGGCGCCGTACGGTGATCCGGGCGCGAACGGCCCGGTCTCCCATCCACATTCCAGGGTTGTCAGCCGCGCGAGGACACGTCGGCGAAGTAGGCCCTCAGAAGTCTGCGGCCCTGCTCGATCATGGCGGGGTCGCCCTCCGGTGAGGCCGTGAAGGCGAGCTGGAGTGCGGCCGCGGTGGCCTGGATGGCCAGCCGCATCACGCGGTACGGATCGGGCAGCGGCGGCAGCCCGGCCTCGTCCAGGGCGAAGTGGTAGAGCCGCTCGGCCAGCACGTCCCCGCCCTCCTTCGCCTCGCCGGGGGGCAGGAACGTGGGCCCGCCCGGCCGGGTGTCGGCGAAGTCGACCACGGTGTAGCCGGGGACCGTCCTGCGCATCTCGACCGTCTCGGTCAGGACGAGCTCCGCCGCGCGCGGCCAGGTGAGCGCTCCCTCCGCGCCCTCCGCGGCCACCTCGGCCACTCTGCGGCGCAGCCGCACCAGCAGCAGTTCCAGGTTGCGCAGCGCCAGCTCGCGCAGCATGCCGGGCTTGCCGTCGAAGAACTGGTAAATGGTGCCGCTCGGCACCTCGGCCCGCCTGGCGACGTCGACGATGGTCAGCGCGTCGAGGCCCACCTCGTCCAAGAGGCGGGCACATGCGTCGAGGATGCGCTCGACCCTGTCGATGCTGCGCTTCTGGACCGGCCGCCGCCGGACGCCGGGATTGTCCACCGAACAGTCTTAACATAACGCCCTGTCATGTTCTAACGTGGCACCCTCTCATGTTTTGGAACCTCGAAGGAACCGCATGGACGAGGTGCGCGTCACGCCCGTCGAACGGGTGACCACCGGATGGATGACCCTGCTGGCACTCGCCCAGATGGGCGTCATCATGGCGATGACCGTCGGCAACCAGATCCTGTTGCCCTCCCACGTGGCGCACATCGACCCGGCACACAAGGAGGCGTCGCTGGCGACCGTGTTCGCCGTCGGCGCCGTCTGCACGATCATCGCCAACCCGCTGTTCGGCGCCATGTCCGACCGGACCCGTTCCCGGTTCGGCCGGCGCCGGCCGTGGATCGTGGGGGGAGCGCTGGTCTGCGCCGCGTCCCTGGTGTTCCTCGCCTGGCAGGAGTCGCTGGCCGGACTGATCGTCGGCTGGGCGGTGGCCCAACTGGCGTTCACCGCCGCCCTGGCCGCGGCCATCGCCACCGTGCCCGACCAGGTGCCCATCCGTCAGCGGGGCAAGGTGTCCGCGCTGGCGGGCGTGGGCCAGTTGACCGGGCCGCTGCTGGGCGGGGTCGTGGCCACCGTCCTGCTGACCGGAGCGAAGGCCGGATTCCTCTCGATGGCGGCGCTGATCCTGCTGCTCGTGCTGCCGTTCGGCCTGTTCACCCGCGAACCCGCGCAAACCGCTGCCGCCGCCACGGTCACCATCGAGGTCACCGCCGGAACCACCGCGCCCGCCGCCGCACCCGTCACCGCCGCCGCAAATACGGTGGGGCCGCCGCCGTTCGACCTGCGGTCCTTTCTGCGCGGCCTGTGGGTGAGCCCGCGCGGGCATCCCGACTTCGCCTGGGCCTGGATGAGCCGGCTCATGATCACTCTCACGCTCGCGATGGCGATCGGCTACCTGCAGTACTACCTGCGGGACGCCGTCCACTACGAGCGGCTCTTCCCCGGCTCGACCGTCGAGCAGGGCGTCGTGGTCCTCGTGGCGGTGTTCACGTTGAGCAGCGTCGTGCCGACCCTGCTCGCGGGCTGGCTGTCCGACCGGTACGGCAGCCGCAGGCCCGCCGTCTTCGTCGGCGGCCTCACGATGGCCGCATCGGGACTGGTGCTGACGATCCTGACGAGCTGGTCCGCCGCCATCGCGGCGTCCGTGCTGCTCGGCGCGGGCTACGGCATGTTCGCCGCCGTCGACCAGGCGATGGTCACCCAGTTGCTGCCCGCCGACGCCGACCGGGCCAAGGACCTCGGCATCGTGAGCCTGGCCAACTCCGCGTCCAACACGCTCGGCCCGGTGATCGCCGCACCCCTGGTCACCTCGGCCGGCGGTTACCCGCTCATGTACGGCGTGGCGGCGGGCTTCGCCACGCTCGGGGCCTGTCTGATCTGGAGGATCCGCGGTGTCCGCTGAAACCGAGCGCCTCACCCAGCCGTACGACCAGGGCGCCTGGTGGCGCGACGCGGTGGTCTACCAGGTGTATCCGCGCAGCTTCGCCGACGCGAACGGCGACGGCGAAGGGGACCTGCCCGGTGTGCTGTCCCGCCTCGGCCACCTGGCCGACCTGGGCGTGGACGCGATCTGGCTGAGCCCGTTCTACCCCTCGCCGCTGGCCGACGGCGGCTACGACGTGGCCGACTACTACGACGTCGATCCCCGGTACGGCACGCTCGCGGACTTCGACGCGCTCGTGGCGGCGGCCGCGGCGAAGAACATCAAGGTGATCGTCGACATCGTCCCCAACCACTGCTCGGCCGAGCATCCGTGGTTCCGTGCGGCGCTGGCCGCCGGTCCCGGCAGTCCCGAGCGCGAGCGGTTCGTCTTCCGGGACGAGCCGAACAACTGGCAGTCCGTGTTCGGCGGCCCGGCCTGGACCCGGGTGCCCGACGGGGAGTGGTACCTGCACCTGTTCGACTCCGGGCAGCCCGACTGGAACTGGAGGCACCCCGACGTAGTCGCCATGTTCGAGCGGGTGCTGCGGTTCTGGCTCGACCGGGGCGTGGCCGGGTTCCGGATCGACGTGGCCAACATGCTGTTCAAGCAGGACGGCCTGCCCGACGTGGTCCCCGGCAGCCAGGGCGGCCCGCTCACCCCGGGTCACACGTCCATGCCCTACGAACACCAGCCGGAGCTGCTCGAGCTCTACCGGTCCTGGCGGGAGATCCTCGACTCGTACTCCGGCGACCGTGGCACCGCGCCCGCCTGCACCGCGCCCACCTGCACCGTGGCGGAGATGTGGTTCGGCCACCCCGACCAGGCCAGGCCCTACCTGTCGGGAGACGGGCTGGCCCAGCTGTTCGGCTTCGGCCTCATGCCGACCCCGTGGTCGGCCGAGGAGTTCCGTACGGTCATCGACGAGTCGCACCGGCTGGCGCGTGAGACGGGCGGGTCGATCCCGTGGGTGCTGGGCAACCACGACGTGCCGCGCATGGTGACCAGGTTCGGCGTCGACCAGGACCTGGTCCGCGCGCCGACCCCGGAGGTGCTGCTCGGCCGGATGGACGTGGACGTGGAGCTGGGCACCAGGCGCGCACGCGCGGCGGCGCTGCTGCTGCTCGCCCTGCCCGGCGGGGCCTACATCTACCAAGGAGACGAACTGGGCCTGCCCGAACATCTCACCATTCCGGACGAGGCCCGGCAGGATCCGATGTTCGAACGCACGCTGCGCGCGTACATCGGCAGGGACGGCTGCCGGGTGCCCCTCCCCTGGTCCGGCGCGGCCCCACCGTACGCGTTCGGGACCGGCGACACCTGGCTGCCGCAGCCGGAGGACTGGGCGGCGCTGACCGTGACCGCGCAGCGGGACGACCTCGGCTCGACGCTGAACCTCTACCGCGCCGCGCTCGCCATCCGGCGCGATCATCCCGCGCTCGGCGACGGCGACCTGACCTGGCTGGACGCGCCTCCCGGCGTGCTGGCCTTCGCCCGCGACCCCGGCTTCACGCTCATGGTGAACTTCGGCGCCGAGCCGGTGCCGCTCGCCTGGCACCACGACGTGCTGCTCGCCAGCGGGCCCCTCGACGGCGACCTGCTGCCGCCCGACACCGGAGTGTGGCTCTCGTGACCATCGAAACCGAACCGGGGTTGTGGCTGCTCACCACCCCGTCCAGCGCGTACGCCGTGCGGCTCGGGCCGGACGGCGCGCCGCGCTGCGCCCACTGGGGGCCGCGGCTCACGCTCGGCCAGGCCCGCGCGCTGCCCGCCGGCCCCGAGGAACTGCCCGTCGAGGGCGGCGGCCGGTTCGGCGTGGCGGGCCTGCAGGTCAGATATGGCGACGCCGTACGCGGGGTCGAGTGGCGTCACCTCGGCCACGACGTCGACGGCGGCCGCCTGACGATCAGGATGGCCGACCGGCACTACCCGCTGGAGATCGACCTGCACTACCGGGTCAGGCCGGACAGCGACGCCGTCGACCGCTGGACGACCCTGCGCAACACGGGTGACGGGCCGATCACCGTCCTGCGCTGCGACTCGGCGGCGTGGGCGGTGCCGCGGCGCGAGGACTACCGGCTGACCCACGTCACCGGAGAGTGGGGCGCGGAGTTCCAGGTTAGGCGTGTGGCACTGGCGGTGGCCGAGACCGTGCTCACCAGCAGGCGCGGGCACAGCGGCCACCACGCCAACCCGTGGGTGATGCTCGACGCGGGCGACGCGACCGAGGACCGCGGCGAGGTGTGGAGCGCGGCGCTGGCCTGGAGCGGAAGCTGGCGCATCACGGTCGAACGCGACCACGACGGCCGCGCGGGCTGGAGCGGCGGGTTCGGGCACGAGGGGGTGACCTGGCGGCTCGGACCCGGCGAATCCCTCGAGACACCCGCGTTCACCGGCATCTATTCGGCCGAGGGGTTCGGCGGGGTCAGTCACCGGTGGCACGGCCACGTCCGCCGCCACGTGCTGCCCGCGCCCGGCAGAGTCAGGCCGGTGGTCTACAACTCGTGGGAGGCGACCGAGTTCGACATCTCCCAGGACCAGCAGATGGAGCTGGCCGAGCTCGCCGCGGGCATCGGCGTGGAGCTGTTCGTGATGGACGACGGCTGGTTCGGCGGGCGCACCGGCGCCTTCGCGGGCCGTACGGGCGAGACGGCGGGCCTGGGCGACTGGTGGCCGAACCCCGACCGCTTCCCCGACGGTCTCACCCCGCTGATCGACCATGTGAAGCGGCTCGGCATGGGATTCGGCCTGTGGGTGGAGCCGGAGTCGGTCAATCCCGACAGCGAGCTCTACCGCACCCACCCCGAGTGGGTGCTGCGCCAGCCGAACCGGCGCGCGACCGAGATGCGCGACCAGCTCCTGCTCGACTTCTCCCGGGACGACGTCGCCGAGTGGGCGTACGACCGGCTGGACGAGCTGGTGACCCACAACGACATCGCGTTCCTGAAGTGGGACATGAATCGGCCGATCAGCGAGGCCGGCGACGAGGTGTGGGTGCCGTACATAAGGAACGTCTACGCCGTGGTGGACCGGCTGCGCACGGCCCACCCGCACCTGACGATCGAGGGCTGCGCGAGCGGCGGGGGCCGCGCCGACCTCGGGATGCTCGCCCGCACCGAGCAGATCTGGACCTCCGACAACACCGACGCCGCCCAGCGGATCGCGATCCAGCACGGCTACGGCCAGATCTATCCGGCCTGCACGATGGGCGCCTGGGTGACCGACAGTCCCAACGCGCTCACCGGCCGGCCGACGCCGCTCGCCTTCCGCTTCCACGTCGCGATGTCCGGCGCGCTCGGCATCGGCGGCGACCTGCTGCGCTGGAGCCCGGCCGACCTGGAGCAGGCGAAGCGCCTCGTCGAGCAGTACAAGCTGATCCGCCCGGTCGTCCACGAGGGCCGGATGGACCGCCTCGCCGACTGGGCCGTGCAGTACACCCTCGATCCGCACGTCGTGGTGCTCTCCTGGCGGCCGACCACGCTGGTCCGGGTGACGGCCCCCGTACGGCTGAAGGGCCTGCACCCGGACGGCGTCTACCGCGACGAGGACACCGGAGAGACGCACCACGGCGCGCTACTGATGAGCCACGGGCTGCCCCGGCCGTGGCCGTTCGACGCCACCAGCGAACTGAAGAGGCTCACCCGTGTCGGATGACCCGCTCCCGGAATACCCGCGGCCCCAGCTCGTCCGCGACAGCCACCTCAATCTCAACGGCCGCTGGGAGTACGCGATCAGGGACTACGCCCCCGAGACGTACGACGGCGAGATCCTCGTGCCGTACTCGCCGGAGGCGCCGCTGTCCGGGGTGAACCGGCAACTGCTTCCCGGGGAGACCCTCTGGTATCGGCGCCGGTTCGACCTGCCGGAGGGCTTCGCCGACGGGCGGGTGATCCTGCACTTCGGCGCGGTCGACCAGACCTGCCGGGTGTGGGTCAACGACGACGAGGTCGGCGGTCACACCGGCGGCTACCTGCCGTTCTCGTTCGACGTCACCGACGCGCTGCGTCCGTCGGAGAACATCCTGGTCGTCGCCGTGCAGGACGACACCGGGAGCGGCTCGCGGGGCAAGCAGCGGCTGCGGCGCGGCGGCATCTGGTACACCGCCCAGTCGGGCATCTGGCAGACGGTCTGGGCCGAGCGCGTGCCCGAGGTCCACGTCGAACGGCTCACGCTGACCCCGCTGCTCGACGACTCCTGCGTGGAGGTGACGGTCCACGCGTCCGGCGGGGAGGTCGGCGGGGAGGCGCGCGTCGAGATCTCGGCCGGAGGCGAAGCGGTCGCGCGGGTCACGGTGCCGGTCGGGCAGCCGGTGCGCGTCCCCCTGCCCGAGGTGCGCGCCTGGAGCCCAGAAGATCCCTTCCTGTACGACGTCGCCGTGTCGCTCGGCGCGGACCGCGTGCGGAGCTACTTCGGCATGCGCTCCTTCTCGGTCGGGCCCGACGCCGACGGCGTCCCCCGGCTGCTGCTGAACGGCCGGCCCTACTTCCACGCCGGCGTGCTCGACCAGGGCTACTGGCCGGACGGCCTCTACACGCCGCCCTCGGACGAGGCGATGATCCACGACATCGCCACGATGAAACGGCTCGGCTTCACGATGCTGCGCAAGCACATCAAGATCGAGCCGCTGCGCTGGTATCACCACTGCGACCGGCTCGGCATGCTCGTCTGGCAGGACATGGTCAACGGCGGCGAGCCGTACCGTCCGTGGGTCGTCACCACGCCGGCGTTCCTGCCCGTCGTGCGGCTGGACGACCGCCGCCACCACCGGTTCGGCCGGGCCGACGCGGCGGGCCGTACGGCGTTCGAGGCCGAGACGCGCGCCACGGTCGAGCACCTGCGCAACGTGGTGAGCCTGGCGGTCTGGGTGCCGTTCAACGAGGGCTGGGGCCAGTTCGACGCCGCGCGGATCGCCGCGGAGGTCGCCCGGCTCGACCCGACGCGTACGGTCGACCACGCCAGCGGCTGGCACGACCAGCGCGCGGGCGACCTGCGCAGCCTGCACGTCTACTTCCGCCGGTTCCGCCCACCCCAGCCCGACGGCCGGGTGCTCGTGTTGTCCGAATACGGCGGGTACGGCCTGCGCGTCGAGGGCCACGTCTGGGGCGAGAAGGAGTTCGGCTACCGCCGTTACCGCACGGCGGACGCGTTCGGCGAGGCGTTCGCCCGGTTGCACGAGGAGCAGATCATCCCGGCTGTCGCGCGCGGCCTGAGCGCGACCGTCTACACCCAGTTGTCCGACGTCGAGGACGAGATCAACGGCCTGCTCACCTATGACCGGGCGGTGCTCAAACTCCCCGAGGACCTCGTACGCTCGATCACGGAAAGGCTCAGGTTCGCATGACCACGCACGAGCGGGAGATCACCGCGCCCGTCGACCTGTGCCTGCCGGACGGCCGGCTCAACCCGGGCGCGGTGGGCTGGACCCGCCGTCCTCTGCACCGGGGCAACCTGCGTGGCTGGGGACGGCGCAAGCGCTGGGAATACTGGGGGATCGTCACCCCTCGCCACATCGTCGGCCTGGTCGCGTCGTCGCTGGACTACGCGGTGGTCAACGGGGTGTACGTACTCGACCGGGACACCCGCGTGGAGATCGCCAAGGACGTCGTGGTGCCGCTGGCCCGCGGCGCCGTCTTCCCCGACCGCAGCGGCGCCGGGACGGCGTCCGTACGGGGCGGCGGTGTGACGATCGACATCGAGCAGAGTGACTCCGGCACCGCGATCCGGGCCGTGGCGCCCGGTGTCGAGCTCGATCTGGAGGTGCCGCTGCCGGAGGGCCACGAGTCGCTCGGCGTGGTGGTGCCCTGGGGGCCGAACCGGTTCCAGTACACGGTGAAGGACGTCGGCCGTCCGGTGCGCGGGCGGCTGCGGCTGGAGTCGGCCGAGTTCACCGTCGACGAGGCGGAGTCGTTCGCCGTGCTCGACCACGGCCGCGGGAAGTGGCCGTACTCGATCACGTGGAACTGGGCGGCGGGCAGCGGGCCCGGCCGGGCGATCCAGCTCGGCGGCAAGTGGACCGACGGCACCGGCTCCACCGAGAACGCCCTGTTCGTCGGCGGCCGCCTGCACAAGATCGGCGACACGCTGGAGTGGTCGTACGACCGGACCGACTGGCTGCGCCCGTGGCGGATCACCGGCCCGCGGGTGGAGGTGGAGTTCCATCCCTTCCACGAGAAGGTGGCCCGCACCGAACTCGGCCTGGTGGGCAACGAGACGCACCAGTGCTTCGGCAACTTCTCGGGACGGGCCCGGGCCGACGACGGCGCCTGGGTGGACCTCGACGGCCTCACCGGCTGGGCCGAGGAGGCCCGTAACCGCTGGTGATCCTCGCGGTTTCACGGGCCCGGGGACGGCCTTCGTGCCCCTCCACACACTTCGCGTACGCGTAGTGGTGGAGGGGCAGGTGAACGAATCCCGGTCGACCGTAATCGGCACTGTGTCCGGGTGAGAAGCCTGGGCTCCGGCGGTTCAGTCGCCGGAGCCCTTGTTCCTGCTCTGCGGAATGGACGCTTCTCACCTCGAAGCACGCGGTTCATTCCGCAGGCCCTCAGGCAGGCCTTCTAATTGAAACAGCCGACCAATCCGGGGAGTACGTTGGAGCAGTGGCCCGCGACGCAGACGTCCCAGAGGATGTCGTCGAGGTCCGAGCGGGAGCATTCGTTCCGGGAGCACTCGTTCCGGAAGCACTCGTTCCGGAAGCACTCGTTCTGGAAGGGTTCGTTTCGGAAGCAGTTGTTTTCGATGGTGTTGTTGTTCGTACACGGGTTGGTACGACCCCAGCCAGTTGGAGCGGTTGACGCGCTCGCGGCTGTGGCGCCCGCGGCGAGGGCACCACCGCCGAGCGCGGTGGAAAGTGCGAGTCCGGCGATGACCTTCTTGAGCTTGGGCATTTCGTCCCCCTCTAAAGGATCAACTGCCTAATTTGTGCGCCATTCCTAAATGAACAGGAATGTCGCCTAATGACCGTTAAATGGTCATTGCCCCGCGACGTCATTGTTTCCCGGCAGAACGAGCGACAAACGGCGATCTACGGTGTTTAATACCTATTGTCCCAATAAGAGCCTTCGCTCCGCACTTATGTCGCCTTTATCCCTTAATGTCCGATTCGGGCGCTGCCTGTGTGGGAGGGCGGCAGGCGTCGTCTGACCGCACCCTGCCGTTCAGGGCGCCCCCGAGCGCGTCGGAGAAGTAGCGCCGTCGGCAGCCACACCGGACGTGGTCGTCGCCACAGGAAGCAGGCATGATCGGAACACCTGCTCGCGTGGTCCACCGCCCGGTGGACCTCACCAGCGAACCTCGCGAGTCGGTCACCGTGTCCCGCTCGGCGGAGCGGGCCGCACCGTCCGTTCCGCCAGACGCGAGCTTTCGGCACGTCCGTGCGGTGTTCGCGAGCAGGAACACCGCATGGTCACTCCTCCCCTCAGGAACTCGCCGAGTACGCGGAGGACGACCTGTGAACACCTCACCCCATCGGGGGCCGATTCGCCCGCAGACGCTCGCGCCATGGGTGGTCACCGTGCTCGATCGCGAGAGCTTCGTCCAGCCAGCGGCGCCGTTCGCCGTCCAGTGCGGGCAGGACCTCGGCGAAATCCCGCTCGTCCTTCGGACGCGGGCTCTTGGCCTTGAACAGCAACTGCACCTCCGGCACGATCCGCACGACCCCATCCTCGCGAATCGTCAGCGTCGACAGCGGGCGGCGGATCCGCGCGTCACGCCGGTACACCCACATGTCGTCCTCGGCCTCGTCCAGCATCACCTGGAAACGCCACGACCCGTCGGACTGCTCACGCACCCAGATGTCGTGCACATGGTCCGGCAGCGCCTCACCGACCGGCCACGGCCGCAGCGTCCCCGGCGGATCGGCCGCGTGCACGTCCCAGCCAGCCAGCAGCGCGCGTACGGACAACTGGTCGCGGCGCAGCACCGAGATGTCCACATCCCCGTGCTCCCGGAAGGAACGGCCGACCGCCAGCTCGATCGCGTACCCGCCGCTCACCCACCACGGAGCGGCCAGGTCCTGGAACAGCGTGACCACCTCAGCCGGCGGCGCCGGCTCCCACGGCCCCCACGGTGTCTCCGTCCTCGGCACCAGCCCATCATCACCCAGCAAGGTGGGTGAAGCGGCTTGAGCGATGTGCCGGTTCGCAACCGGCAGGCACACGGTCAGCGGCATGAGCGGACGTCTATTGGTCTGGACGGCCGCCGGTCAGGTGGATATGACGTAACCCCGGGCTGAAGCTGGCGACGTGATCGGCGGTGCCGTGGTGCGCTTTCGAGGGTGTGAAGCGGCCTTCGCTGACTGCGACGTCGTAGGCGCCGCCGTGAGGGTACTCGGCCAGGATCCCGGTCACCTGGTGCTCGTCCGCCCAGGCGAGCCCGGCGTCCAGCGTGTCGAACACGCCGGAGGCGTGTCGGGCGTGCTCACCGTGGAAGATCCAGACGACCGGTCTGAGCGGACTGCACTGGTCGGCGCTGGGCCTGCGGCGCAGGCCCTCGGGCGTGAACGAGAAGGCGCCGCGAAAAGGGCCCGGCCGATGACGTACGGCGAGCACCACCGGTTCGGGATGAACGCCCCGCAAATCGGCGTCGGGCGCGGTGTCCGCGAAGGCATTCCACAGGTGAAGGCAAATCACCTTGTCGTCGCGATTGGCGGTGACGTAGGCAAGGGTCTTGGGGAAGAACGGGTTGGTTCCGCCGATCCACAGCGACGGAGGCCCGAAGGCCTCAATGACCTCGGACAGCGTGCGGTCCTGCGTCACCCATCCGCCGATATCGGTGCTCAGCCGCTGAAACTCCGCCGCCGACAGCGCCCGATCCAGCTCCAGCCAGCCCAGGCGATGAGCGATCTCGGCATAGACGGAGGCCGTGGCCTCACGCAAGGCGTCGGCGGGAAGGATGTCGCTGTAGGCGCCCATCACGCCCGTCCCGCTGGATGCGTCGCGTTCGCCTAGCCGATCGCACTCCGCCCACCACCGCGTCAGGCTCCCGTCCACGGCGGCCATCGCCTCCAGCAGAAGCCGTTCCGCCGTCTCATCCCTGCCGTACATGCCAGGGCGACGAAGCACACCGTTCACCTGATTCAGGTGGTGCCGGCGAGCCTCACCCAGAACGGGATCGGAGTCCTCACCGCTGCTCATCGCATTCGATCATGACACACCGACGCGATCCGAAGTATCGGCTCATCGGCCGGACGGCGGCCACCGCGACAGACGCCGACCACATACGACGGCTCGTTGCAGCCGCAGAGGCGGACGGTTTCGAGTTCGACGACTGACTCGCCTGCCGCTGAGTAGCGACCGGTCATTCCGCCGGCCGTCCGCGTGCGCAATCCGACGTACGACCTTCTCGCAGGCAGTAGGCCGAGTGGTCAGTGGCATGTGAGGACGTTGCCGGATGGTGCCTATACCTGCACCATTGCGGTCATCAGTGACGGCCGGCGGTCAAGGAGCCTCGGTGACGGGCATTTGGCATGACGAAGGAAAAGGGCTGGTAGCTCTTCCTGCGCAGCCGTACGCGAACGAGCAGGCGCTTCACAGCAGTATCGAACGCGCTCCCGCGATGTTGCCGCTTCCCGGTCAGCCACGACTGGTGATCCTGGGCCGGGAGGTGCAGCTCGGCAATGGCTACGCTCATCTCGTGAGGGCCGCTGGATCCTCAATCCGCGTCTTCCCGGTCAGAGCCGTGGGATGTTCACGATCTGGAATGACGGAGGCGCCTATGTCAGCCCGGAACGCACTGTCATCCAAGCCGAGGCGCCGAACACACTGGCTCGCCTGGACGAACGGCTTCCCGGCCAGATCGGTCAGAACAACTACCTGAAGTGCGACATCAGTGACGAGGTGCTCGCGCTCCTGAGGAGTGCCTACGAGGAATCCGCCAACCGCAAAACTGCCTAGGCGCGGTCAGTGGCGAACGCCGCCGGCGCCGATCTCCGCCCCCGCCCCTATGACGAGGTCGTAGGGACGGTCAGGGCAGGCGGTCTGCGAGGACGCCGACCCCGGACTGCCGGCTGACCGCGATCACGAACAGCGCGCCCGCCAGGAAGCAGACCACGGCGAGCCGGAGGTGGCGGTTTCAGCCCGCGCGCAGCATGGTGACGAGCGCGTGCGCGACGTCGAGGAACCGCTCACGCGAAGAGGTCGTCGTCTGAAGGTCGACGAACGCCTCATGCGCTCCGGCCTCTGCGAGGGTCAGCAGGTAGTCGGCGACCTGCCGTACGGTTCCCGCGTACGGCACCTGGTCGGCGGGCGCCGGCGAGTCGGTGATCGCCGGATTGACCCGCACCACCATGCGCAGTGCGGACGGGTCCCGGTTCGCACGGGACGCGGCCTCAAGCGCCAGACCCCACAGGGCGGTCAGGTAGGGCATGGGCATGGCCGCGCTCAGCCATCCGTCGGCCCGCCGGCCGACCCTCTCCAGCGCCGGGGGCGTGTAACCGGCGAGCAGGATCGGCGGGCGCGGCCGCTGGCAGGGCTTGAGGTCGATGTGCGACGGCGGCACGGTCCACAGCGCGCCCTTGTGCTCGACCACCTCATCGGTCCAGACGGCCTCCATCAGGTCGAGCGTCTCCTCCAGCCGGTGTCCCCTCCCCCGCCAGGGCACCCCGGTCGCGGTGTACTCGTCGCGAAGCCAGCCGAGACCGATGCCGACGTCCAGCCGCCCGTGACTGAGCAGGTCGAGCGAGGTCAGCGTACGGGCGAGCAGGACGGGCGGCTGCCACAGCGCGTTGAGCGTGCTGGTCCCCAGGCGGATCTCCCGCGTGCTGACCGCGGCCAGCGTCAGTGCGGTGAGCGGGTCGAAGAAGGTCGCGAACGCCGGGGGGACCGTCCCGTCCCCTCCGGGGTACGGGTCGCTGGGCGTCAGCGGCAGCAGGATGCGGTCGCCCGCCCACAGGCTGTCGTAGCCCATCGCTTCGAGATCCGTGCTCGCCCGCCGGATGAATTCCGGGTCGGCGAACGCGCCGTACTGGGGGACCGTGTATCCAAGCCGCATGACTGTTTCCTTCGCACTGCGCCGGTAGAAGATCGCCCCGATCGGGCGTCGGCGGAGACGCTAGGAAAGCCCGCTTGCGGAAAACTTGGACAAGCCGAGATTCAGGCCCAAGAGCGTCCCAAGGCTGGAGTTGCCTGTGGACCGTGGTCGAAACCGGCAGGACGAAGGTTCCCGCGCGTCGCCGATCCTCGGCTGCGGCGCACGTCGGGACAGTGGCAAGTCGAGCGGGTGCCCGGCCCGGCTGCCTGTCACGGCGGCCGGCCGGGCCGGGCGAATTCCGATCTGAAACGACAGCGCGGAAACGTCGGCTCCAGGGCGTCCGCCCCGGGACATCTGCTTCAGGACGTCCGCTCAGGCGCCGACGGCCGCCTCCGCGCGCGGGGCGGCCGTCTCCGCGGATTCCTCCGTGTGGTCCGCGGCGGACTCGCCGGTGGAGTCCTCGGTGGTGGCATCAGGGTGCGCCGCGATGAACTGCTCGATGACCTCGTCGGCCATCTTCCCGCGCGGGGGCACGTCCAGCCCCTGCTCGCGAGCCCATTCGCGCACGTCCGTCAGCGTGTAGCCGCGCAGACGCGGGGAGGTGTCGGCGGCCTTCTTCGGCCGCGACGCCTGCTTCACCTCACGGGCGTTCTCCAGCACTTCCTCGATGAACGCGAGAGCCTCGCTCAGCCGCTGCTGGTTCGCGTCGGACAGGTCGATGGCGAAGGTCCGGTTCAGCAGCGGGAACTCCCGTCTCGCCACATCGTCGCCCTCGGAGTGGTCGAGGTCGTCAACCAGTATCACCTTCTGCGCCACGTGCAGCCCTTCCAGGGTGGATCTCCGTCTATCTGGACCGTGGCATCCTACTGGTGCTTCCATCACCGGCCCGCCTTCCCGGGTTCCTCGACCCGAGCACGAGCGTCACGGCGGCGACGCCCCCGCCATGGCGCGCAGCTGCTTCAGCACCTTCTCCGGGCCCGCAAGCTCCAGCAGGCCGAGCACGCCCTCCGTCGTCACCCACAGACTCTCGTCGGCGCCGCGGTCGTCCGGGCCGAGTATCCGTACGAGGACGGACGGCACCGGGAAACGGCCCCCGGCTCCAGAGACAGGGCTCAGGAGACAGGGCTCAGGAGCCGGTGTGAAGGCGGCGGTGCAGCGCCCGGACCTCGTCCACCAGCGAGGGCACGGGCCCGGCCACCCGCACACCGGGCGCGACCTCGTCGACCGGGAGCGTACGCACCGGCGGGGGCGGCACGTCCCACTCGGCCAGCCACTGGGCGAGCTGGGCGGACGACACCACGTAGACGATCCGCCCCAGCCCCACCCACGCGTGCGCGGCCGCGCACATAGGGCAGTGCTCGCCGGAGGTGTAGACCGTGGCCTTCGCGCGTTCCTCCGGCGTCATGTTCCCCGCGGCCCAGCGCGCCAGCTCGAACTCGGGGTGCCGCGTGTGGTCGCCGCCCGCCACCCGGTTGCGGTCTTCGGCCAGCACCTTCCCGTCCCCGGAGACCAGGACCGAGCCGAACGGTTCGTCGTCCGCCTCCAGCGCTTCCTCCGCCAGCTCCACACAGCGGCGCAGGTGCCGCAGTTCCTCAGATGTCGGCTCGTAACTCACGATCGAAACGGTATCTCCGAGCGGGGCGGGTAGGGCGAGGGGCATGCCGGAAGGGCATCTGGTCCACCGCTACGCGGACGAGCAGCACGAGGCGCTCGCCGGGCGCGTGGTCAGGGCCGCCAGCCCGCAGGGCAGGTTCGACGCGCGGCCGTACGACGGCAGGGTCGTCGAGGGCGTGGAGGCCCTCGGCAAGCACCTGCTCTACTGGGTGGAGGACGCCCCGCCCATCCACGTGCACCTCGGCATGCAGGGCCTCTTCCTGCGGTACGACGACCCGGCGGCCGAACCACGCAAGGGCACCCGGCTGCGGCTGGCGACCGGCGAGGCGGCGTTCGACCTGATCGCGCCCGCCCGCTGCGAGCCGATGGACGAGCGGGCGCTGGCGGCGCTACGGGCCGCGACCGGCCCCGACCCGCTCAGCCGGGACCCCGACCGGGACGCCATTCGAGAGGAGGCCGTACGACGCCTGCTCGCCGCCCGCACCGCGGTCGGCGCGGCCGTGCTCGACCAGAGCGTGTGGTCGGGGATCGGCAACGCCTGGCGGGCGGAACTGCTCTTCCTCGCCGGCCTCGACCCCGGCGGCCGCGACATCGGCACGGAGGCCGCAGGGCGGCTGTGGGACACCGCGGTGCGCTACCTCGCGCTGGGCCGGGACGCCGGACAGGTGGTGAGCGACCCGGACGCGCCGGACGAGCGGTGGGTCTACAAACGTGCGCGCTGCCGCCGCTGCGAAGCCGCCGTCCGCACCTGGACGCTGGCCTCGAGGACGGCGTACGCGTGCCCGGCCGACCAGCACCTCCATGACCTCTGACCTGGGAAGTCGCACCTTTATCGAGTTGTTATATCCAGGTGAACGAAGGCCAGAGACTGCTGGACATCCGCCGCATCTACGTCGAGCCCGCCGCGGCCGGGCTGCCGCGCGGCAAGGAGATCCTGGAGCGGTTCCCCGAGGCCGAGCGCATCGAGATCGAGGCCCACCACCGCATCCCCGAGCTGTACGGGGACGAGGCGAACGTGGCCCGCTGGGTCAGGATCAAGACCGAGGCGCTGGTCCTCGGCGTCAAGAAGTCGCTCACCGCGCGGCCGAACGGCCGGTCGAGCGACTTCATCGCGCCCTCGACGGCCAACGGCTGCGCGATGGCCTGCGCGTACTGCTACGTGCCGCGCCGCAAGGGCTACAGCAACCCGATCACGGTGTTCGCCAACATCGACAAGATCACGGGCTATCTCGCCAGGCACGCCGGGCGGCAGGGGGTCAAGCCCGAGCCGAACCAGGTGGACCCGCACGCCTGGGTCTACGACATCGGCGAGAACTCCGACTGCTCGGTGGACGCGACCGTTTCCGACAACGTGCGCGACCTCGTCGGCCTCTTCCGCGATCTGCCGAACGCCAAGGCGAGCTTCGCCACCAAGTACGTCAACCGCGACCTGCTCGGCTGGGACCCGCGAGGCCGTACGCGCATTCGCTTCAGCCTGATGCCGGCCGCCGACGCCAAGCTGCTGGACATCCGCACCTCGCCCGTCGCCGACCGGATCGCGGCCATCGACGACTTCGTCGAGGCGGGATACGAGGTGCACGTCAACTTCAGCCCGGTGGTCGTACGCGACGGCTGGCTCGAGGACTGGGCGGAGCTGCTCGGGCAGCTCGACGACGCGCTGAGCCCGGCGGCCCGCGCCCAGCTCGCCGCCGAGGTCATCTTCCTCACGCACAACGACCGGCTGCACGAGGTCAACCTCGGGTGGCATCCCAAGGCCGAGGAGGTGCTGTGGCGTCCCGACCTCCAGCAGCCGAAGCGGTCGCAGACGGGCGGCTGGAACGTCCGCTACAAGACCGGCCACAAGGGCCGCTACGTCACCGCGCTCACCGACCTGATCGCCGGCAAGATCCCGTACTGCCGCGTCCGCTACGCCTTCTGACCACCGGCGTACGCGGCGGGGGAGGACCGTGCCGAGGATGCGCTCGTGCATCGCGGGCCGGTCCAGTCAGAGCCCGGGTCGCTCCATCACGGCCTCGACCGACACTCGGCGTCCCCCCGTCACTTCGCGATCGTCAGCACGCCGTCCCGGCAGGACAGCACGGTGAGGTCGGTGCGCCCGCCTTCGGGGAAGACGACGCGCACGCCGCTCCCCCGCGCGTGCCAGCGGCCCCTCACCGGCCGCGGGCGGTCGGCGGGGCCGGGGCGGAGCTCGACGAACGTGCCGTCCGCCCGGAACTCCAGGCCCCGGCGCGGGCGGCGAGAGGGCCGGAACGGATGGTGCGCGGGGCGGTAGACCTCCGCGTCATCGGTGTCCTCCTCGTAGGAGTGCAGCCACTCCCCCACGATGCCGATGTCCGGCTCCGTCACGAGCTCACCGGTCCGGGTGGCCGCCGACCATGCCGATCGCGGCGCGGATGTCGTTCAGCACCTCGGTGGTCAGCCGCTCGCTGTCCTGAAGCAGCCGCTCCACGTCCCCGTCGTGGCTGGGATGCCGCACCTCCGGCATCGCCCGCGTGAGGTGCTCCTCCTTGACGGGTGCCTCCTTCGCCGCCGGCGAGACGAGGAACGAGGCCCGCACGCCTTCCAGGCAGGCGTTCATCCGCGCGGCCTGCCCCCGGGTGAACATGAACATGCCGGCGTCGTCGGTGTAGTCCATGTAGTTCACGAACATGTCGCCGTTCGGGCCGTTGTCGCAGGTGACGCGGGGAAAACTGGGCAGCCCGTAGTTCGCGTCCGCCTGGTTGGGCGTGTCGGCGACCTTGTCGTCGCTCGTGCAGGCGCCGTCGTCGTCTCCCCAGATGTGGTACAGGTCCAGCCAGTGGCCGATCTCGTGGGTCGCCGTACGGCCGCCGTCGAACGGGTGGGCCGCCGTGCCCGTCGTCCCGAAGGCCGTGTTGAGGATGACGACGCCGTCGGTCTGCGGCGGACCACCGGGAAACTGGGCGTACCCGAGCAGGCCCCCGCGGAGCCGGCACACCCACAGGTTCAGGTACTCGTCGCTCGGCCACGGGTCCGATCCGCCGGTGACCCCCGACTTCACGGCGTCGTCCACGGTGAAGTCGTGCCGGTCGGTGGCGACGCGCACGATCCCCGTCGCGGGCTCGCCGCCGGGGCCACGCGTGGCCAGGCGGAACTCCACCCGGACGTCCGCCACCAGGGCCTTCCACACGTCCGGCACCTTCGCCACGTCCGGATTAGCCGCGCGGAAGTCCCGGTTGAGCGCCTCGATCTGGCTGTGGATCTGTTCGTCGGCGATGTCGTCGGCCGGCACGGCCCGGTTGTGCACCACGTGCACGACGACCGGGATGGTCACCACCTCGGTCCGGACGGGGGCGCGCCGTCCCTGCTCGTACCGCAGGGCCCGGGCCTCGATCGCCGCGCGCCTGGCCCGATAGGTCATGCTCTCGTTGAGGAGCCTGCGGTGCACCAGCATCGTCCCGCACAGGTCGCGCGCCGGGAACCGGGCGTTCGTCGGTTCGGTCATGGCGAGTCCTTACGCTCGAATGTGTGGTCACGCGCCAGGCGCCGCTGCAGCTCGACGTTGCGGAACTGGTAGAACGGCCCCTCGGTGCGCAGCAGGCCCAGGCGGTGGGCGTCGTCGAGGAAGCACATGGCGCGCAGCGGCAGCCGTCCGCACCTGGCGAGCCGCGGGATCGTCAGCGTGTAGGCGAGCCAGGCGTGGTGGCTGCCGAGCATGAGCCCGAACAGGAGCCCGAGCAGCAGGCCGCCCACGAGCACGGTCAGCGGGCTCAGCCCGGCCATCAGGCCCACGACTCCGCCCATCAGGCCGATGACCAGCCCGCACAGTGCCCGGATGAGCGTGAGATCGCGGTCGGCGCGCCACGTCGACCGGGGAGAGCGCGCCGACGTGGTGCTGGTCGGGTGCTCGACCCACCGGATCAGGCCGACGGCGAGCAGGAAGGCGAGCCCGGACAGGAGCCCGATCTTGAGGGCCCCGCTGACCATGCCGTGGCTCATCAGCCAGCCCACAAGCGCGCCCAGCAGACCGACGAACACGGCGTCCGCGAGCGTACGGCCGAGCAGGGACAGCCGTCCGCGCACGTGGAAGTCGGCGTGACCCGGCGGCTCGGTGAACCACGACCTCGTCACGACCATCACGGCGATCGCGGACACAAGGCCGATCACCGCTCCGGCGGGTGGCGCGTGCGTCACCGCCGCGATCGGGAGGCCCACCAGGATCCCGCTGGCGACGCTGACCGTGAGCCGGACCGCCCGCGTGGAGGTGTGCCGCGCCAGATGCCACCAGGCGACGTCGCGCGTGTCCTCCCCCGGGGTGAGGAGCTCCCCCGACAGGTACGCCAGCCAGTGCCGCACGTGCTCCGGATCCCAGGCGCGCCGGGGCCGGAACGGCTCGCCCGGGTCCGCGGGCGTACGCGAGCCGACCAGCGCGGGGATGAGCCGGTCGCACAGATGGTCGTAGAGGTCGGCGGCGTCCGCCCGCCCGAGTTCGAGCAGCGGCTCCGGATCCTGATGGGTGACGACGTAGGCGGAGCGGACCAGCCAGAGTCCCAGCGGGGTCGCGGCCACCTCCGCCAGGGCGGGCGCCTTCCCCGTCCTCAGCGCGTCGAGCACCTGACGCCAGGCGGGGTGCGGCCTGGGCGGCAGGCATGCCCGGAGATACTCGGCGGCCACTTCGGGAGTGAGCGCCCCCGGCTCGATGACCGCCGCCGCGGTGAGCACGTCTCCCACCATGTCGACGGACTCGGCGAACTGCTCCGTACGACAGGTCAGGATCAGCTGGTCGCGGTCGCCCATCGAATGGTTGAGCGCCAGGAGGACCCCGGCCCGCGCCTGCCCCGGCAGTTCGTCCAGGCCGTCGAGGATCGGCAGGACCTCGCCGCGTGCCGCGAGGGTCTTCGCCGTGTCGGGGCCGAACCCGGTCACCGCCAGAGCCGGGTAGTCGACGGCGAGGCAGTCGGCCAGCCAGTCCTGTAATCGGGGGTGGACCTCGGCGTCCCAGCGCGCCGCCGACAGCAGGACGGGAACCGGCTCGCCGGGCCGCCGTGTCCGGAGCAGTTCCATCAGCAGTTGCACGGCGAGGGTGGTCTTGCCGGATCCCGGGCCCCCGAGAATGACTAGACGGCGGCACCGCAGCCTGCGAAAGTCGGCCGCCATGCCGGCGAGGTCCGCGCCGAGGCTGGGGAAGCTGACGAAGTCCTTGGCGATCAGGCGGGGGTGGTCCATCAGCTCGGCGTGCTCCGTCGACCGCCACGGCACCGGGATGGGCTCGGGATCCGCCAGTGACCTCAGGATCGTCTCGTCCTTCCACTGCTCGACCACGAGACCGGCGAGGACGTCCTTGGCGTTGTCGACGTCGCTCTGCGTGGGCGCCGGCGGAGGTCTCCTGGACGTGCGCCACCAGGACAGGAACTGCACGAGCCCGTTCGCCAGGCCGATGACGCCGGTCGCCGTGGCCGTGATCTGCGCGACGTTCAGGACCTTCAGGCTGACCGCCCACTCCGGCAGCGGCAGCTCCCTGACCAGCATCAGGATCAGCAGCGCCAGGGCCAGGAACAGGACCCCCAGCGCCACCGAGGCCCTCGCGTCGGGCCGCCGATGCCACCGCGACCTCTCCACAAGGCCATCATGCGAACCGCCCTCCCCGGAGAGTAAGAAGGACATCTGCATGGTGTGGAAAAGTGCTCGTACATGTGCGCGCGGGCAGGTCAAGCCTCTGGTAGATCACGCCGCTCGCCGTCTCCGGCCCGTACGGCATGCCGCACGGCGGCCCGCCCCCGGGGGCCGGGCAGGACGAGGTTGCCGTCCGTGACCAGCATGAAGCGCTCCAGGCCCGGCACGACGACGTGCACGGCCGTTATCCGCCCGGGGAGAACGGCCACAGTGCGCGTGAGCGGTGTGTAGCCGCGCGCGCGGAGGCGCGCGGCCACTTCGCGGAGCTGGTCCCGGGGACGGCCCGGCCGTGCGTGGCCCTGGGGGAAGGGGACCGTACGGGCCGCATGCAGATGCTCGGTGAGGTCGAAGCGCCCACACGCCAGCAGTTCGGGATACCGGGCGAGCCGCTCCGCGTCCCCGCGGCGCTGGATGCGCTCGCCCACGGTGGTCTGGACAAGCTCGGTGAGCGCCCGCCATGCGGCATGAGCGGGGTTCAGGGAGGTTCCGGCTCCGCGCCGGTGCGGGCGGTCCGGCGTCGGCGCGACGTAGGCGAGCATGGTGGGGACCCTCAGGTCACCGGTGATGTCCAGCAGGTGGACGGGCGCTCCGGCGACCTGGCCGGCCACGGCGTACGCACGGGCGAGCTCGGGCGGCAGGGTGCTCGGATCGACGACCGACGGCCGTTCGCCCGTGCCGAGGAACGCGCGCACCAGCAGCAGGGAGAGCGCGTCGCGTTCGATCGTCTCGTTGAGCGCGTGCAGCAGCGCCTCCGTCGCGGTGACGCCCACGGCCGATCCGCTGTTGCAGCTGTACCGCATCAGACCGGTGTAGTCATGAGCGTCTCCGGCCCGCTCGCGCAGCCGCCCCGCGTCCGCCTCGACGTACCAGGGGGCGGACAGGAACAGGGGCACCGGGACGTCGCCCCCGGGTCCCCGATACCGATGACAGGCCAGCGGCGCGGCGCATCGGCCGTCGAGCAGGACGGCGGACGCGTCCGCCCGCAGCGGCCCGGCCGCGATCCTGGCCGGTTCGACCGGTTCCACCGCCGCCGGGTCGAACAGCGCCGGGCCCGTCAGGTAGTGCTCCAGCGCCTCGAACAGGGCGCCGGCACGGGCCTGCGCGCGCCGTCCCTTGCCCATGCCCTCCGCCGACGGCGCCGGGACACCGTCCGGCCCGCGCAGGCGGCAGTGCCAGGCGGTCGGCTCACGGCCTTCACCCATGTCCACCAGGTCGGGCGTCAGGCTCAGATGCGCGAGGGCCGCACCGGCCCGGCGTACGGCCTCCGGAAGCGGGACGACCCGCTCCGCGCTATCCGGCGTTTCCGTCGCGCTCCTCGACGATCTCGCGCAGCCGTTCGCGCTCGGCCTCGGTGAGCTCCTGTTCGACGTCGTCCAGCGACTCGGCTCTCCTGAAGTCCACGCCGCGTCCCATAGGGCTCCTCCCTTCAAACGCGCGGGAGGGATACCTGCCCGCGTTCGGGTCAGGCCAACACCATCAAGCCGCCACTCCCCGTACGACGTCGGGCCTGTTGGTGATGACGCCGTCCACGCCCGCGCCGATCAGGCGGCGTACGGCGGAGGGGTCGTCCACGGTCCAGGCGAGGACCTTCATGCGCAACCGGTGGACGCGCCGGACGTACTCCGCCGTGACGTCGGCGTACGGCGGGTTGATCTGGTCGGCGAACCGGGCCAGGCCGGGCAGGTCCGCGACCTGTGGCGTGCCGAGCAGGCCGATCGGCACCCGGGGCATGAGGCGGTGGAAGCGGCGCATCGAGTCCCAGTCGAACGACTGCACCACGATCCGGCCGCGCCAGGCCGGGTCGCGCCCGATCTCCTCGGCCACCCGGGCCTCGATGCCGGGATAGAGCCGGGGCTCCTTTATCTCCAGCAGCAGGCCGAGCCCGCTGCCGCGCATCGCGCGCAGCGCCTCGCCGAGCGTGGGCACCGCCTCCCCGGCGTACCTGCCGGAGAACCACGCCTTCCGGGAGAACCAGGAGCCGGCGTCGAGCCTGCGGATCTCGGCCAGCGTGAGGTCGCCGACCCGCCACGGCGCCCGGCCGGGGAAGACCTCTTCCGCGTCGGTCGTACGGCCGAGCGTCGTGTCGTGCATCAGGACCAGGTGGTGGTCCCTGGTCTCCTGGACGTCGAGTTCGAACATGTCCGCGCCCCGGTCGCGGGCCAGTTCGAAGGCGGCGACGGTGTTTTCCGGTGCGTATGCGGACGCGCCGCGATGGGCCACGACCAGAGGCCCTGACGCCGCCGTGGCGGGGACGATCGAGGTGAGGGCGATCAGGACGATCGCGGCGATGAGGCCGAGTCGCCGGCGCATGGTTCTCCTCGGAGTCGGGAGCGACTACGAGGAGAACCTGACCACGCACCATTACACGTAGTTGATTTCCTGGTGGCGGCCGGGTGCCGGCTCGGTGAGCATCGCCCCGCCTCCGGGCGTCTCGCCCAAATCGGTCAGAGGCGCGCCGCGGTGACCACCACCGTGACGTAGGACATCGTGAAGCCGCCTCCCATCGCGTCGATCGCGGCCCCGACGTCCGCCAGCACCTCCTCCAGCCTGTCCGGCGGGAGCCGGGTGAGGACGCCGGACGTGGGCATCTGGTCCAGCCACTCGTCACGGGTGTAGAACCGCTGCCAGTCGTACCGCCACTCCTCGGGGTCGCCGAACGCGCCCGCGCCCCTGATCCCGTCGGCGGCCTTGGCGAGCAGCGGCCGGTAGCCGTCGAGGGCCGACCCCGCAGGCCGGTCCTGGGACGGGAAGCCGGGCATGACCCGCCGGTAGACCGTGGTGTGAGCCCCCGCCAGGGCGGGCGGGGGCTCGAACACGTGCCAGAACGCCGCCAGCCGGCCGCCGGGACGCAGCACCTCGGCCGCCTTGGCCGCTCCGGCGACCGGATCGACCCAGTGCCAGGCCGTTCCGGCGACGACCGCGTCGAACGTGCGACCGGCGGGGTCCCAGGCTTCGAAGGTCCCCACCTCGACCTCGAGTCCCCTGCGGCGCGCGAAATCGGCCATCCGCACGTCGGGTTCGACGCCGAGCACCGTGCAGCCCGCCGCCTGGAACTGCCGGGCCGCGATGCCGGTGCCGCAGCCGACGTCGAGGACGTCCGGCCCGGGACTGGCGGCGACAATCCGCTCCACCATCGCGTCGGGATATGCCTGGCGGGTCCGGTCGTAACGCTCGGCGTCCACGCCGAACGACTCCGCCATCCCCCTGGCCTTGTGCGGTTCGTTCTCGGAAACTGAAGTGGGCATGCGCCCACTATGAGTGGGCAAGTGCCCACTCGTCAATTCGGATAAAGTCGACGGACGGACAGGAGGGGATGGAACGGTGCCGACGGGGGTTGCCCTCCGCGACGCGCGGGAGCAGTTGTTCGCCGCCGCCGAGCGGGTCCTGCTCAGGGACGGGCCGAGCGCGCTGACCAGCCGGGCGGTCACCACCGAGGCGGGCTGCGCCAAGGGTGTGCTGCACCGGCACTTCGCCGACTTCGACGCCTTCCTCGCCGAGCTCGTGCTCGACCGCACCGCCAGGATGGACGGTCAGGCCGCCGCCCTGCGCGCGTCCGCCGGAAGCGGCACCGTCGCCGGCAACCTGACCGCCGTGCTGACGGACCTGTTCGGGTCGGTCGCCCTGGCGGTCGTCGGCCTGATCATCTCCCGCGACGCCCTGCGCGCCCGGCTGCGCCAGGCCAGGCCGGGCCCTGGCCTCCCGCTCCTGACCGAGGCCGTGGCCATGCTCGTCTCCTACCTCACCGCCGAGCGCGACCTGGGCCGCATCGCGGCGGACGCCGACGTCGACACGCTCGCGCCCACGCTGCTCGGAGCCTCACACCTGCTGTTCGCCGACCGGGACGGCGGCCCGCCGCAGGCCGACGCCGTCCACAAGATGGTGACCACGGTCATCGCCGGCGTCGTACGGAGCGAGTCGCGAGCACAGGAAGCCGCCCCCTTCCACTGAGCACCGGAGGCGGCGCGGGTAACGTGATCAGGCGTGACGAGACTGGCGCTCTTCGATCTGGACAACACACTGGTCGACCACGACGAAGCCTTCCGCAGGTGGGCCGAGGAGTTCGCGGGCGATCGCGGCCTGGGCGCCGAGGCGGTCGAGCGGCTGGTCGCCCTCGACGGGCACGGCTACCTGCCGCGCGAGACGCTCTTCGCGCAGGTGAAGGCAGATTTCGGGATCGACGGTCACGTCGAGGACCTGTGGGCCGCGTACCGGCGCCGCATACCGGACCTCGTCCACTGCCCGCAGGAGGTGCGCGACGGCCTGGCCCGCCTGCGTACGGCGGGCTGGCGGGTGGCGATCGTCACCAACGGGCGCGAGGACAACCAGCTCGGCAAGATCCGGCGGACCGGCCTCGACGAGGTCGTTGACGCGTGGGCCGTCTCGGAGGCCGAGGGCGTCCGCAAGCCCGACCGGGCGTTGTTCGAGATCGCCGCGACCCGCGCGGGGGCGAGCCTCGGCGCGGGCGGATGGGTGGTCGGCGATCACCCCGTGATGGACGTGGCCGGAGGGCGCGCCATCGGGTTCGCCACGATCTGGATCGACCGGGGCGCCTGGGCGGGCCAGGAGCCCGCGTCGGACCACACCGTCACCGACGTGACCGAGGCGATCGGCATCCTGCTGTCCGACCTGGGAGGGCGGTAGCGGCGCGGACGACAGCGACCGCCTCATGCCGCGTCGCACCTTCACCGAGGACGCCGTCCTGACGACCGGATGCGGCCCGGCTACCGGAACCGCTCGGCTGATGGTCAGTCCAGCAGCGGCGCGAGCGCCGTCTCCAGGTCGGGCACGCCGGTGAACAGGACGGCCGTCATGCCGAGCGCCCTGGCCGCCTCGACGTTCTCCGCCCGGTCGTCGACGAACAGGCACCGCCCGAGTGGCACGCCCGCGCGCTCGGCGGCGATCTCGTAGATACGGGGGTCGGGCTTGCACACTCCCACCCGGGCACTGCTGACCACCTCGTCGGCGAAGTGGCTCAGGCCCAGCCAGGCGAGGTCGTCCTCCAGGTCCAGCGTCGCGTTGGTGACCAGCACGACGGGCACGTGCGCCTGGGCCCGGCGCAGCAGGCCGAGCACGTCCTCGTCCGCCCGGGCGGGCGCCTTGACGAACGCCGTGACCAGCGCGCGCGCCTGCTCCCGCGGCACCTGGAGGGCCAGGGCGGCCTCGGCCGCCTCCGTCCACTGGTCGACGGTGATCTGCCCCAGCAGCGCCGGCCGGTCCACCTCGGGCGCGAAGACGGCCTTCGCGGTGGTGCCCCCGGCCAGGCCCATGGCCCGTTCCAGCTCGGTCAGCTCCGACTGGTCGAAGAAACGGATGACACCGTCGAAGTCGCACAGCACCGCGTCGTACGGCCGGGGGATCGTCACCGCCCATGCTTACCACGCGTGGCCGCCTCCCGGAATGACATGATCGACGGGTGACGGTCAGACGCCTGCCTCTCCTCGTCCTGTGCGCGGTGCTGTGCGGGGTCCTGCTCGCGGCGCTGTCGGCCTGCGGCCGCGTCCGCGCCGGAGCAGGGGGCGCGGGCGACGGCATGCTGGGCGCGGCGGACCTGTACGGCGGGCGGCCCACCGAGGTGTCGGGCACGCATCCGCCGCTCGCGCCCGCGCCCTGCGCGGCCGAACCGTTCCGCAGCGACGCCGACCGCCTGGACACGCGGGCGATCACGGCGAGCGTGGCTCCCTGGGGCGGCGACCGCCGCTTCCAGGTCTACGAGTACGTGGCCGGCTACCGCCCCGGCGGCGCGCAGGCGTACCTCGACGAGCTGGGCGAGCGACTCGGACGCTGCCGGGACGAGGCGGATCATTACTCGCTCGTCGCCAGGGACGTCGGCGTGCCGGGCACGATGCTGGTCCAGCACGACTACCGGGAGGAGGACGGCGTCGAGAAGACGGGCGTCTACCTGATCGGCAGGGCCGGCGACCGCGTCGTCTCGGTCCTGGAGAGCACGGCCGGGGACGCCACGCTGGTGAACGAGATCGGCGCCCGGGCGCTGCGCCGCGCGGGCGCGACAGGGGAGGCCACCCCCTCGATCGTCACCCACGAGGACACCACCCGGTGGGTCACCTTCGCCGTGTCCACGGTCACGCAGGTCCGCATCTCCCCCGACGGCAGGGTCCTGACGCTCGACGCCCGGGTGCCCGACGGCCCTGACGGCTGCCTGCGCGGGCCGACCGGCAGGCTGGACGGCTTCGAGCCGAAACTGGTCCGCGTCGACATCCGCTTCGAGTCCCGGCTCCTGATGGCCGGGAACGGTTGCCCCGGCGAGCGTACGGTGCCGGTGGAGGTGCGGCTGCCGCAGCCGCTCGGCGAGCGCGACGTGGTCGTCAACCTCGACCAGCTCTACACCTCGGATCGGCCGGGCCTGCTGCGCCGCTGCGGCGAGCTCGGCTGTCACCCGGCGCCGACGGGCTGCACCTCCGACTCCTACTACCAGGCCGCCAGGGACGCGGACGCGCCGGAGCACAGCTATCACAGTGAGCGGGGATGCGACGGGAAGTGGCTCGTCATGGACATCTCGATCAACAGCGGACCGGCGTGCGAGGGACCGGGCGACTGCGCGGGCGCGTCCGGGACGACCCGATACTTCTACCGCGCGACGCCCACCGGCTGGCGGGTGATCACGGCCACGACCAGGCCCGGATGCGACGACGTGCGCGCCGCGGAACCGCGCTTCCCGCGCGAGCTCTGCGCGAAGCTCACCGCGCCCTGACCCGGCCGCCCAGGCGAGACGGACGGCCAGGGGACGGCCAGGGGACGGCGCGTCAGCGCAGCATGTCGAGGGACCGGGCGGTGCCGAGGGAGTCGTCGGCCGCCGTGTGCCGGGGCTCGGCCTCGCCGCGCAGCACCTCGTGGATGTGGCGGATGCCCCAGGAGAACGCGGTGCCCTCGCCCGGCTCGTGCCGGGCGACCAGGCGTCCCTCACGCCACACTTCGAGCCCGTCGTGCGGCTCGGGATGGAACGGGTTGGTCAGCCGGATCTCCCCGCCGGTGCCGACCAGGCGGGTGTACGTCGTGAAGGGCAGGTCGAAGCCGCAGCTCAGCATCAGGCGGCCGGAGCCGAACTCCAGGATCCCGGCGGTCTCGATGTCAACCCCCGCCTCGCCCTTGACCGCGACGGCGTGGCCGGCGACGGCGTCACCGCCGAACAGCAGGTGCGCGAGCCGTACGGGGTAGCAGCCCACGTCGTAGAGCGCGCCGCCGCCGAGGGCCGCGTCGAGCCGGATGTTCTCAGTGCCCTGCATCGTGAAGTGGAAGGACGACCAGACCTCCCGCAGTTCGCCGATCGCGCCCTCGGCGAGCAGGCCGCGCAGCCGGGCCGTCTGCGGATGGAACGGGAAGACGAACGCCTCCCAGAGCGGCCGGGCCGACCGGCGGGCCACCTCGATGACGTTCCCGGCCTCCTCGGCGGTGAGGCACAGCGGCTTCTCGCACAGGACCGCCTTGCCCGCTTCCAGGGCGGCGATGGTCCACTGCGCGTGCAGGGCGTTCGGCAGCGGGATGTAGACCGCGTCGATCGACGGGTCCTCGATGACGGCCTCGTAACCGCGCGCGGCCCGCTCGACGCCGTTCCGCGCGGCGAACTCCTCGGCGCGGGGCAGGTCACGGCCCGCCACGACGGCGGCCGTCCCCCCGCCGGCCTCGCGCAACGCGGGCAGGAACGCCCGCGCGGCGATGCCCGCCGTGCCGAGGATCCCCCACCGGACAGCCCCACTCATAAAGAACCCACTCCTCGCCGCCGTTGCCGACATTTCACCATTCAGAGGGGAATGTCTGCCGGGACCGTAGCACAGCGACGCTGATGAGAACTTTTGCCCCTTGAGTCCGATATTGGGCAGCTCAGGGGGTACGTGACCCGCCGATCCCGATCGGGACGCGTTGCGAGCGGACGAGGGATGCGCGATGAGCGAGGAAACACGGCGGTTCACCCATCTGCCGAGCGACCGGGCGCCCGGGCCCGACTACTCGGGGCCCGGAGTCGAGGCGGAGCTCACCGGGCGGATGCCCGAGGGCCGCCCCGCCGAGCGGCCCCAGCGCGGCGGCGAATCGTATGACGACCTCTACACGGCCAGGGCCTCGTCCGTCCTCGGCAAGGTGGCGTCGGACGACGGCATGCTCGACGTACGCGTCAAGGCGCCGGGCGAGCTCGGCGGCCCCGGAGGGGCGACCAACCCCGAGCAACTGCTCGCCGCGGCCTACGCCTCCTGCTTCCACAACTCGCTCACGCTGGTCGCCGGCCGGCAGGGCGTCCGCACCGCCGACGCCTCCGTGGACACGGCCGTAACGCTGCGCAAGCGCGGCACCGCCGACGACTACACGATCGCCACCGACCTGACCGTACGCCTGCCGGGGGTCGAGCCCGAGGCGGCCCGCAGGCTGGTGGAGCAGGCCCACGGGGAGTGCCCGTACTCGCGGGCCTTCATGCAGGGCGCCGAAGTGCACGTCCACCTCGCCTGACCGCCGGCGCCCGCCCCGGACGGGCCGGGACGGGCGCTTCGAGCGGGGCGCGGTGCCCTGGTGCCCCTCCCGCCAATCTTTGCCCCGTCGCGTCGCCCAGAGCGGCACCACGATGCGTTGTCGCCCCACCCACGAAGATTCCTCGCAAGCTCGTAATCTCCGCGGGGCCCGGGAAGATCGCTCGTAGCTCCGCTACGAGCTCCTCCTCCGCCTTGCGACGCACCACTCTGGACGCCGCTCCGTCCGGGCAAATCTTGTCGGTCGCGGCACTAGATCTTCTGCCACAGCGCGGGGACGTTCGGCGGCTCCCAGCCCACGATCGCCGTGTGGGCCTGGATGCACCGGTACGTCGCCCCGCCGTAGGTGACCTGGTCGCCCGCCTTGTACGCCGTACCGGCGGCCCAGGTGCCACCGGGAACGGTCGGGGTGGGCGTGGGGGTACGCGTCGGCGTGGGAGACGGGCTCGGCGTACGCGTCGGCGTCGGAGAGGGAGTGGGCGAGGGGCTGGGCGTCCCGCCCCCGCCGATCTGGAGGTCGACGCAGGCGTAGAACGCGTTGGCGGTGTCGGCCACGTTCCAGATCGCGAGGACCTTCTGCCGCCCCGACCATCCGCCGAAGTTCACGGTGTGGCTGACGGTGGCGGGGGGCTGCGCCCCGTGATCGTCGAAGACGGCGACCCGGGTGCCTCCGATGTAGTACTCCCACGTGCTGGTCGCGTGGCGGGCGGTCAGCGACCAGGTGAAGGTGACGGAGTTGCCGACGCTGGTGGCCGGCCAGGACTTGTTCTCGTCGTCGAGCTGGGCGAAGCGGGCGTTGCCGCCGCTGCAGCTGCGCAGCCCCTTCGGTCCTTCCACGCTCTGGGGCTCGTAGATGATGTCGCCGCAGTTGGGGACGCGGCCCTGGGCGCACATCGCCTGGCGGCTCGGGGGCGACGAGATGTACCCGTGCGCCTGAGCCGGGGAGGCGATGAACACCGTGGCGCCGATGCCGATCATCGCCGTCGCGAGGAAGGTCAGCGTTCTTCGCATGTGTGCTCCTCACTGCTGGGGGGTGGCGCCAATATAAAGGAAAGTTTCCTAACAATGAAGGCCCAATGATTGCGACTGCCAGGAGCCGGAGGCGGATCGGTCCGCACGGCGGCGGCCTTGGCGGGGCCCCCGAGCGGCTTCCTGCATGCCCTCGTGGTGCACTGAATCCAGGGGGATGTGCGCCATGCCGCAGCGTTCGTCGATCACGGCCCGGCCGGCACCGGCCCATGGTGTCGCCGTCGTGGCGCTGTGCCTGGCGGGGACGTCGATCCGGCTGCTCCCCGATCACCCACCTGCCGCCGACCCGGCCCCGCACGACGACCGGATGCTCCACGCGCTCGCCCCCGGGCCGCAGATACCGGTGTACGCGCACCCGGCGTTGCTCCTGCTGCTGTTCTGCGGGGCGCTCCTGCTGGCCGGGGCGATCACCTATCTCGGCTTCCGCCTGACCGGCAGCGCGATCGGGCCGCCGCCCGCGCCCCTGACCGAGCCGGAGGAGATCCAGGCAGCCGGCCCGCACCCGCCGGTGCACGACGAGATCGACGCTCTGGCCCCCGGCGTGGACCGTACGCTCGGGCGGCTGGAGGAGGCGCTGGAACGCCAGCGTCGTTTCAGCTCCGACGCCTCCCATGAGCTGCGCACCCCGCTGACCGCCATGCGGGCCCAGATCGAGGACGCGCTCCAGGCGCCGCAGGAGACCGACGTGGTCACCCTGGCCAGGGCGCTGCTCCCGAGCCTCGAACGGCTGCAGCGGATCGCGACGGACCTGCTGGCGCTCTCGCGGCTGGAGAGCGAGGCGCTCCCCATCCGGCGGCAACGGGTGGATCTCGGGAAGCTGGCCGAAGGCGAACTGCAGATGTCGCCGGTCACGAAGCGGATGGTCCCCCGGCTGCGTCGGGACGTCGTCGTGCTGGGCGACCCCCACTCGCTCGGCAGTCTCATCAGCAATCTTCTCGGCAACGCGCAGCGGCACGCCGTCAGCACCGTCACGGTGACAGTGCGGCGCGAACCGCGAAGACCCGGCGGGCCATCCGATGGAACGGCCGTGCTCGAAGTGGCCGACGACGGCCCCGGAATTCCACGCGAGCAGCGGGAGAAGGTCTTCCAGCGGTTCACGCGACTCGACTCGGCCCGCAGCAGGGACGCGGGAGGAGCCGGGCTCGGCCTGGCCATCGCCCGCCAGATCGCCGAGAACCACGGCGGCCGGCTGACCATCGAAGACAGCGCCGAGGGGGCGCGTTTCGTGCTGCGACTGCCGCTCGCCCCCGTGCCCTGAGCCGGGGCCCGCCGCCTGTGCCACCCACGGGTGCGTACGAGTCGCGCGGGCGGGTTCCGGCAAGGAAAGGAACAGGAACACGTTGACATGTGCCGCCCACGACCTACACTCACACACGTGAACGATCGTTCAAGTGTTGTGGATCTCGTGACGGCCGACTCCTGTGCGCTCCCGGTGGTGGACGCGCACCGGGTGGAGACCGTCAGAAGGGCCATGCCGTCCCAGGAGACGGTGGAGGACCTGGCACAGGTCTTCGGCCTCCTGGCGGATCCCGGACGGCTGCGGCTGATCGCGGCGCTGCTGGAGGGCGGTGAGATGTGCGTCTGCGATCTCGCGGCGGCGACCGGCCACAGCATGTCCGCCGCGTCCCACGCCCTGCGCCTGCTCCGCGTTCACAACGTGGTGAAGGTGCGGCGCGCGGGAAGGATGGCCTACTACCGCCTCGCGGACTCGCACGTGCGACTGCTGTTCGACCTGGCGATCACGCACATCGGACATGAGGAGAAGGACCGGGGCGATGGGTGAGACCGGCAAGGAGCGCGGGCACCGCACGGGGACAAGTGACGACCGCGAGCACGGGCGCGGGCATGGCCACGGCCATGGGCGCGGGCATGGCCACGGTCACGGGCACGCGGTCAGCGCCGAGGCCGACCGGCGTCTGCTGACCGGCGCGCTGGCGCTCATCCTCGGCTTCATGGCGGTCGAGGTCGTCATCGGCGTCATCGCGCACTCCCTGGCCCTGGTCTCCGACGCCGGGCACATGCTCACCGACGCCATCGCCATCGCCTTCGCGATCATCGCGATGCGGATCGCCGCCCGCCCGCCGCAGGGCGGCTTCACCTACGGCCTCAAGCGCGCAGAGATCATCAGCGCCCAGATCAACGGCATCACGCTGCTGCTGCTCAGCGTCTACTTCGTCTACGAGGGCGTACGCCGGCTGATCGAGCCCCCCGAGGTCGAAGGCGTGTACGTCGTCGCCACCGGCATCGCCGGGATCGCGGTGAACCTGGCGGCCACCTGGCTGCTGAACAAGGCCAACCGCGCCAGCCTGAACGTCGAGGGCGCCTTCCAGCACATCCTCAACGACCTGTTCGCCTTCGTCGCCACCACCGCCGCCGGTGTGGTGATCTGGCTGACCGGCTGGGGCCGGGCCGACGCCCTGGCCGCGCTGGTCGTGGCCGCCCTGATGCTCAAGGCCGGATGGGACCTGGTGCGCGAGTCCGGCCGGGTCTTCATGGAGGCCGCCCCCGCCGGGATGAACCCCGCCGAGATCGGCCGCAAGGCCGCCGCCCTGGAACACGTGGTGGAGGTGCACGACCTGCACATCTGGGAGGTGACCAGCGGCTACCCCGCCATGTCGGCGCACATCCTGGTCGCCCCCGGCGCGGACTGCCACGCGGTACGGCAGGCGGCGCAGCGGATGGTCCACGACGAGTACGGCATCGCCCACACCACGCTGCAGGTCGACCACGCCCCGCCTGAGCTTCTCGCGATCGGCGAGGCGGCGGCCGAGGCGGCCGAGCCCCACTGTGCGGACGCGCACGGCCCCGCGCACGTCAACGGGCGAGTACGGTCCGAGGACGACCGGACAGCGCAGGGCTGCCCCGGCCGCCGACACATCAGGTTCCCCGGCGCCAGACGCCTCTCCGACCGCCGCCCCTGATCGGCTCCGTTTGCCGTACGACCTCAGGGGTATCAGGCGCGCATGTTCGCCCCGTCTGACCTGGATGTGCTCGTGCCCACCAAGGACCGCCCGGGCGCGCTGGCCGTCACGTTGGCGGGCCTCGCGGCGCAGACCGTGTCCGGGTTCCGCGTCGTGATCTCGGACCAGTCGCACGAGCCGGTCGCCGGCGACCCGCTGGTGGCGGCGCAACTGCGGATCCTCGACCACCGCCACAGGCCGGCGGCCGTCCACCGCCACCTGCCTGCGCGTGGCATGGCCGAGCAACGCGCGTTCCTGCTCGGCCGGGCCGAGCGGCGGCTGGCGCTCTACGTGGACGACGACGTATGGCTGGAGCCGGAGGCGATCGAGGTCCTGCTGTCCGCGATCGGCGAGCTGCGCTGCGGCTTCGTCGGCTACGCGCTGCACGGCCTGTCCTACCGCGACGACGTACGCCCCGCCGAGCTCGCGCCGTACGAGGAGTGGACGGACGGCGTGCGACCCGAGCGGGTGCGCCGGGAGTCGCCGGCCTGGCAGCGCTACACCCTGCACAACGCCTCCAACCCGCTGCATCTCGCGCGGAAACACCTCGGCTCGCCGGGTCCCCGGGAGTGGCGGCCGTACAAGGTGGCCTGGATCGGCGGCTGCGTGCTGTACGACCGGGAGCGGCTGCTGGAGTGCGGCGGCTTCGACTTCTGGCGGTCGGTGCCGCCCCGGCACGCGGGTGAGGACGTCGTGGCGCAACTGCGCGTTATGGAGAGGTACGGCGGCGCGGGCCTGCTGCCGAGCCGGGCCTACCACCTGGAGCTGCCCACGACGGTCACCGATCGCAGGGCCGAGTGCTACGACTACGTGTTCGAGACGGCATGGGCGCGCTGATCGAGGACGTGCGCCGCATCGCGGTGCTGCGGGCCAACGCCCTGGGCGACCTGGTCCTCGCGATGCCCGCCCTGGAGGCGCTTCGCCGGGCCTACCCTCAGGCGCGGCTGACCCTCCTCGGCACCCCCTGGCACGCCCGGTTCCTGGACGGCAGGCCGGGACCGGTCGACGACGTCATCGCCCTGCCGCCGATCTCCGGGGTGTCGTCGGCGGACAGCGGCCACGAGGCTCCGGACAGCCTGTTCATTGAACTGCGCGAGCACCGGTTCGACCTCGCCGTGCAGATCCATGGCGGCGGGCGCAACTCCAACCCCTTCGTCAAGTCGATCGGCGCCCGGGTGACGGCCGGTCTGTGCACGCCGGACGCGGAACGGCTCGACCTGTGGGTGCCGTACGTCTACTACCAGCACGAGACGCTGCGCTACCTGGAGGTCGCCGCGCTGGTCGGCGGGACGGCCGAGGCGTACGAGCCGAGGATCGCCGTGACCGGCGCCGACCGCGCCGAACTCGCCCGCGCGTACGGCGAGCCGCCGCGCGGCCTGATCGCGCTGCATCCGGGGGCGAGCGACCCCCGGCGGCGCTGGCCGGCGCGCGCCTTCGCGGAGGCGGCCGACCGGCTCGGCCGCCCGGTCGTCATCACCGGCATCGAGAAGGAGCGGGAGGTGGTCGAGGAGGTCGCGGCGGCGATGCGGCGGCCCGCCGTCACGGCGGTCGGCACGCTCGGCATCGGCGGCCTCGCCGCGCTGTACGAGCGGTGCGACCTGGTCATCTCCAACGACACCGGCCCCCGCCACCTCGCCGCGGCGGTCGGGACGCCCACCGTCGGCATCTTCTGGGGCGGCAACCTCATCAACGCCGGGCCGCTCACCCGCACCCTGCACCGGCCGCTGATCTCCTGGACCGCGCGGTGCCCGATCTGCGGGGTCAGCGGGCACGACCCCCGGGCGGGGCGGTGCCCGCACGACGAGTCGTGGGTGGCCGAGGTCCCGGTCGACGACGTGGTCGAACAGGCCGAGGACCTGCTTCGTGGCCGCCGCGAGATTTGACGGGAGCAGACTCCTCCTCGGCGTGCCCATGAAGGAGGAAGCCGCGTGAGAGACAACATCTGCCCCAAGTGCTCGTCGGGCGCCGTCATGGCCGGAGTCGAGGTGCGCGACCGGGGCCCGAACGGGCCGCAGCCCCTTCGGGTACGCGTCGAGGAGCCACTGCCGGAGAAGGTCCCCTTCTTCTACGTCCAGGGTGAGGCCCTCGGCACGGTGCGCGCGTGGATCTGCGCCTCCTGCGGCTTCACCGAGCTGTACACCGACAACCTGAACGCGCTCTACGAGGCGTATCGCAAGGGGACGCCCTGACGACCAGCGGGATACAAGGTCCCTCCAAGTAGGGGACCCTAGGGTCGGCGGACATGAGAAAGAACCTCGTCATCGGCGGCCTGCTGGCGTTCGTGATCGCCGGGAGCCTGCCGGCCGCTTCGGCCCACGCCGCCACCACGTCACGGGCTGCGGCGCCGCTGATCCACTGGGGACCCGTGCAGTCCCGGAGCGGTCACCACGGATATGCCAAGGCCGACGTGTGGATCACCCGCTTCACCGCGGAGACGTTCGTCGTCTCGGGCACCCTGTACGACCGCGACACGCACGGCGGGCACTGCGCCTACGTCCGGGCCCGCTTCCACTACGTCGGCGGCGGCACCGGGTGGGCCCTGCCGAAGACGACCTGCGCCTCGAAGGAGCCGATCCGGCTGTCGTCGGACGGCCAGATCAAGCGCGTGGACGTCAAGGTCTGCGTGTACGACCGGCCGCGGCGTACGACCCTGAACTGCTACGCCGACGCCATCACCCCGGCGATCATCGCCAACTGGCCGCAATGACCATACTCCCCTCGCGGTAGCTGCGTATGGCGCTGATCCCCCGGCGGTAGGCCCGAGAGCCTCCCCACGTGCGACGACGCCGGCGTCCCCCGGCGGCACCATCGAGACACCGCCAGGGGACGGACGGCGCACACGCCCGCGTACTCCCCCAGCGGTAGCCGACGTGTCTCTCGACGAGGGACGACACCGCCGGCCACGTGGGACAGGATCCCCGTGACCCGCAATCCGCTGACCGAAGGGAGCAAGAGCGTGCGCAAGGTCTACGCCGTTTCCGCGGGACTGCTGCTCGCCGCCGCCGTGGTGCAGATGTACCTCGCGGCCGTCGGCGCGTTCGACAAGCCCCAGGACGACTCCTCGTTCGCCCTGCACAGTATGAACGGCATGATGGTCATCCCGGTGTTGTCGCTGGTCGCCACCGCCGCCGCGGCGGCCGCCAGGGCGCCGGGACGTCAGATCGGGCTGACCGTCCTGCCCCTCGGGCTGGTCATCGTGCAGGCGCTGATCGTCGCGCTCGGCGGCCTGTTCGACGACAGCACCGGCAACACCACACCCCTCTCCCTGGCCATCCTCGGCCTGCACGCCATCAACGGCATGGCGGTGATGGGCGTCTGCGGCATGGTGTTCCGCAACGCGCGGCAGCTCGCGTGGGCCAAGCCCGCCCCGTCGGGGGCAGCCGCGGAGGGCCGTCCGGTTCGCGCCTCATGACGACCGACCGGCTCATGGCGCTCGACCTGCTCGTCTCGGTCCTGACCGTGGCGGCCTGGGTGAGCGCGGGCGTGGCCGCCGCGGCCCGCCGTACGAGGACGGCCGCGGCCCTGTTCGCGGTGGCCCTGGTCGCGTCGCTGGTCCGGGTCTGGTCCGTCCTCGCCCTGGCGGGGGCCGGCTGGTGGTTCGTGCAGGAGAAGATCACCCTCGCCCTGCCGCTTCTCGTCGTGGCGGGCGCCGTCGCCACCGCGCTCGCCGGGCCGCGCCTGCTCCGCGCCGCCCGGCGAGCGGACGCGGTTTCGGGGGACGCCCTCAGAGCGCCGGCGGTGGTGGTCCCGCTGCTCGGCGCCGGGTACGCCGCGGCGGCCGGGATCGTGCAGACCTTCCTGATCGGATACCCGGCGGATCCGGGCACCGCTCTCCTCCTCCTGGCCGTCGCCGCGGGGGCCGTCCTGGGGACCTGGAGAGCGATGAGCACGCACGTCCCCGGGCTGCGGACGGCGACGGCGGCGACCGCCGTGGCCACCGTGCTCGGCGCCACGCTCGCCTTCGTTCCCTTGTCGGAGGAAACCACGGCGGAGGGCTCCGCCCCCGGAGGCGCCGCCGCCATGGGTGCCATGGGCTCCACCTCCCACGCCCACTCCGCTGCGGGGGATTCGGGCGCGGAAGAATCCGCCTCCGGCCTGGCAGGGGCGACCCGCGCGGTGACCGACCTGCGCGGCCCGGCCGCACCTCCACCGGGCGGCACCGTGCGCCGGTTCGAGCTCACGGCCCGTACGGCGACCGTCACGCTGTCCTCGGGACGGAAGGTGTCGGCGTGGACCTTCAACGGCCAGGTCCCCGGACCGCCGCTCACCGCCGAGGAGGGCGACCTCGTCGAGGTGCGGCTGCGCAACGCGGACATCACGTCCGGAGTGACGCTGCACTGGCACGGCTACGACGTGCCCTCGGGCGAGGACGGCGTGCCCGGCCTCACTCAGGAGGCCGTGCCGCCCGGCGGGGAGTTCGTCTACCGCTTCGTCGCCGCCCAGACGGGCACGTACTGGTATCACACGCACGAGGTATCCGACCTCGGCGTCCGGATGGGGCTCTACGGCACGCTCGTCGTCACGCCGAAGGGAACCGCCGCCACCGGACTGGACCTCACGCTGCCCGTGCACACCTTCGGCGGCGTGACGGTGACGGGCGACCGCGACCAGCCCCTGGTCCGGCAGGCCGCGCCCGGCACCCCCGTACGGCTGCGCCTGATCAACACCGACAACACGCCGCATCGGTTCACGCTGGGAGGCACGCCCTACCGGCTGGTGGCGGTGGACGGGACGGACCTGAACGGGCCGGGCACTCTCGGCCGCGCCGGTCTGCGGCTCGCGGCGGGCGGCCGGTATGACCTCGCGTTCACGATGCCGTCAGGCCCCGCGCTCCTGCGGGTCGACGACCGCACCGACTCCGTACGGCTCATGCCGGCGAGCGGACCGCCCGGCGCCGGCGAGGACACCGCGGCGGCCGGCGCGAGCGCGACGGCGACCACGGATCCCGGCGCCGTTCCCAGCGCCGACAGCCCGACGGCGGACTGGCCGGAACTCGACGTCACCCGGTATGGCACCCCGGCCCCAACGCCGTTCACATCCCGCAACCACTTCGACCGGGACTTCACACTCGTCCTGGACAGGGGATTCGCGCTGACGAACGGGCGGCCGATGTACGCGCACACGGTGAACGGCCACGCCTTCCCCGACATCCCCACGGAGGTGGTCGGAGAGGGCGACCTGGTCCGGCTCACCGTGGTCAACCGCGGCCGGGATACCCATCCCTGGCACCTCCACGGCCATCGGGTGCTCGTGCTCTCGCGGGACGGCCGCTCCGTCACCGGCAGCCCCCTGTGGCTCGACACCTTCGACGTACGACCCGGCGAGGTGTGGGAGGTGGCCTTCCGCGCAGGCAATCCGGGGCTGTGGATGAACCACTGTCACAACCTCAGCCACGCCGACCTGGGGATGATGCTGCACCTGGCGTACGCGGGGGTGACCACGCCCTTCCACGGCGCGCACAGCGGGTGACTCATCCCCTTCTCCCCGGTGTGTCGGGTAAAAAATCAAGGCGGGAATTCAATCGAGGTGTAAACGCTCGGTAATCAGATCAGAACTTCGGGTGAGCATCACTGGGCCCGGGTCCCCCCGGCCGGGCGTGGGCGATGCCGACCGAAGGGAGAGATCGTGACAGTGGCGAAGAGCATCGTTCCCGCGCTGGCGGCGTGGGCCGCCACGGGGTGGCTCGTCGCAGCCCACCCCGCGCAGGCCGTCGCAGGCCAGGCCGGTTCCGACGCCGGGGGGCGCCTCACGTCGAGGATCGCGGCCGAGCCGGCCTCGGGTGTCCGGGCATACCCCGCGCCGGGAGTCGCGGCGGTCCGGCCGCCCGATCCCGGTGAACCCGCCGGGTCGGGACCTTACGGGCAGGTGGTCCACGAGGCCATGCAGGGGCCCGGTCTCGTGTGCGCCTACCGGCTCCGGGGCGTGCACAAGGGGGGCTTCCTCAACGTCCGCGAGGGCGCCGGCATCCACCACGCCCCCGTCGCCAAGCTGCGGCCGGCCGACGGAGGGTTCTCCGGCGCCTGCACCGCCACCAACGGCTGGATCGCGGTGAAGACCGCCGGTGGGGCCTCGGGCTTCGCCGCCGCCCGCTACCTCCACCGGCTCGACCTGAGCGGACGGCCCTCGCTCTCGTGCACCTACCGGCTCCGGCACGTGCGCAAGGGCAGCTTCCTCAACGTCCGCGAGGGCGCCGGCATCCACCACGCCCCGGTCGGCAGGCTGCGGCCGGCCGACGGGAGGATCCCGGGAGGCTGCGACGCCACCCACGGCTGGGTCGCCGTGGACACCGCCGACGGCATTCCCGGATGGGCCTCCGCCCACTACCTGCGCAGGCTGTGACGGCCCGGGCCGGAAGGCCCGGGACGCGCCGGCCGGCACTCGCCGGACGCGGCGAAGCCGTGCTGCCCTCGTCCCCGGTGTCCCCCTGGCCGGGGACGGGGGCCGCCGGCCTTCACCTAGCCGAGGTCCGGGTGTGGGGCGTAGCAGTCGAGCCGCATGAAGTCCTCGCTGGTCAGCAGCGTGTCCATGTCGCCGATGTGCCAGCCCGCGTCCAGCAGCAGGGCGAGCAGCGGATGCGTGCCGGGCACCGCCACGTGGACCAGCCTGGCGCCGGGATGGGCGTTCGCCGCCTCCAGCACGATGTCGGCGCAGTCCTGCGGGGTCGCGCCCCCGGCCGGTCCGATGACGACCCTGTCCCCTGCCGTCCTGACGAACGCGTAGCCCGAGCCGCTGACGTGCAGGGTCACGTCGGGCAGCCCGGCATACCAGGTGAGTGTCGAGGTCCGGTCACCGCCGGAGACGTGGGCGTCCATGGCCGCCACCGCGTGGACGTCCGCCTCCCCCGGCGCCGCCTGACCGCTCGCCCGCCGCACGGACTGGTCGCCGAGCGGCCCCCGCTTCAGGTAGAACAGCGGGCAGCGCGGGCGCATCCCGTTCCTGATGTACAGCGCGAGCGCCCTCTTGTCGTCCGATGCGAAGGTGACCTTGGGTGTGTCGCCCGGCAGCAGACGAGACAGGATCGTGCGGCCCACCCTCGACGACTGGTGGTCCGGCAGGACGAACAGGTCTCCGAGGTGCGTGACCGTTCCCCGGCGCAGCGTGCCGCCGAAGCCCACGATCGCGCCGTCGACCTCGCCGACGAGCACCTCGCCGAACGCGCGTTCGGCGTCCACGAAGTCCGGCTGCTCCGGCCACAGGCCCAGGGTGCCGAAGTGTTCGGCGACGGCGCGAAGACCGGGCATGTCGGCGTCGGCGGCAGGACGGACGATCAATTCCGCCATCGGTGCTCCCCTGCGAGTTCTCCCCTTGTTCCGATCACCTTAGGGCGCGTTCACCCTCCCGTTCCCCGCCGGGGCATCGAACCGGGACGTACGCGGGTGGAGCATGCGGAGGACACGTGAGAATCGGCGACCGGGCCGTGCTGATCGTCCCGGCCCTGGCCGCGCTGCTGGGCGGTCTGTGGGGCGTCCGGCGGGGCTCGATGTGGCAGGACGAGGCCACGACGTACGCCGTGGCGGGGCGGGCGCTGCCGGACCTGTGGCGCACGCTGGGGAACGTCGACGCCGTCCACGGCTGCTACTACCTCTTGCTTCACCCGTTGATCCGGCTCATGGGGGACGCCGTCCCCGCGGAGGTGGTCATCCGGATTCCGTCCGTCCTCGCCACGGCTGCCGCGGCGGCCGGTGTCGCGGCCGTCGGGCGGCGACTGGTCTCGGCGCCGGCCGGGCTGTACGCGGGCCTCGCCTACGCCGCCGCCCCGGTCGTCGTCTTCCACGCCCAGGAGGGCAGGCCGTACGCGCTGGTCGCGGCGGCCGTGGTGGAGGCGACGCGCCTGCTCTCCACAGCGCTGCACGACCCGTCGCGGAACACCTGGGTGCGGTACGGCGTGACGGTCGCGGTCGCGTGCCTGCTCAACCTGTTCGCCGTCCTGGCCCTGGCGGCGCATGCCGTCACCGTGCTCGTCGCCGCCGCGCGAGGTGGGGGCAAGGGCGTGGCGCCGCGCTGGGCCTGCGCCGCCGCGGCCGCCCTGCTTGCCGTCCTGCCGGTGGTGTGGACGGCGTTCGGCCAGCGCGGCCAGGTGGCGTGGCTGGAGCGGCCCGGCCTGCCGGAGGTGAAGGCCCTGGTGACGCGGTTCGCCGGGACCGGCGCGCTCCTCGCGGCGACCGTCGTGCTCGTCGTGCTCGGGCTGACGACGAACCGTGTGGGAGACCTGGCGGGAACCGTCGGACGAACACCCGGCGGTCCCGGCCGGCTGCCCGGGATCGCCGCGTTCGCCGTGCCGCTGGCGCTCCTGCCACCCGCCCTGCTGCTCGCCGTGTCGCAGATCCACCCGCTCTACCAGGACCGCTATGTCCTGTTCTCGATGGCGGGACTCGCGATGGTGCTGGGCGCGGGGCTCGCCCGGGCCGTACGACTCCTGCCGCAGGCGGCACCGGGGTGGGTGCGGGCGGCGGCCGCGCTGGCGCTGCCCGCTCTGCTGCTGGGGGCGTCCCTGCCGGCCCAGGCCGCCGTCCGGCGGATCGACAGCCGCCCGGACGACCCGGCCGCCGTGGCGCGGATCATCGGGTCGCAACGGCGGCCCGGAGACGCCGTGCTGTTCCTGCCCTCGATCCGCCGCCTGGTCGCCGAGGCCTACCCCGCCTCGTTCCGGGGCGTCCGCGACGCGGCGCTGCGGGCCGGCGGCGCGGCGTCGGGCACGCTCGCCGGGCGTGAGCTGCCCGCGGGCGAGATCGCCGTATCGCTGGGCGCGGCGCCGCGGGTATGGGTGGTGAGCCGTCCCCATCCCGCGCCCGCCGACCTCTCGTCCTCGCGCGACTCGGCCAAGCGGCTGCTGCTGCGCGAGAGCTACCGCCGGGAGCGGACCGTCCGCGTGCTCGGCTACGCCGTACGGCTGTACACGCGGGTCAGCCCTTGACGGCCCCCGCGGTCAGGCCGCTGACGAGCTGGCGCTCGGCCACGGCGTAGAAGCCGAGGGCGGGCAGCATCGCGACCACGATGTAGGCCATGACCCGTGCGATGTCCGTCGAGTACTGCCCCTGGAACTGCTGGACGCCCAGCGGGATGGTGAAGAGGCTGTCGTCGCTGAACACCACGAGCGGCAGCATGAACTGGTTCCAGCTGTTCACGACCGCCAGCACGGAGACCGTGGCGATCGCGGGCCGGGCCATCGGCAGCAGGATCCGCCAGAAGAAGCCGAACGGGGAGCACCCGTCGAGGATCGCCGCCTCCTCGATCTCTCCCGGGATGGCCCGGAAGAAGCCGCGCAGGATGATGATCGTCATCGGCATGCCGAAGGCCGCCTGCGGGAGGATCACGCCGAGCGGGTTGTCGAGCAGCCCGAACATCCGCAGCAGCACGAACAGCGGCAGGATCGCCACCGCGAACGGGAACATGAGCCCGGCGGCGAACATCGTGAACAGCGCCTCGCGCCCCCGGAAGGCGAAGCGAGCGAACACGAAGGCCGCCAGCGCGGACACCGCGACGACCACGAGCGTCGTCAGCACCGCGATATAGGTGCTGTTCCAGAGCATGCGCCAGAACGACGCCGAGGCGAGGATGCTCGTGTAGTTCTCCGGCACCCAGGGGCTGGGCAGGCCGACCGGGTTGCTCGAGAGCTGCCGGGTGGTCTTGAACCCGCCGATCACGGCGTACAGCAGCGGGACGCCGACGAACAACGCCGTGATCACGACGATCGTGTGCAGGGAGATGCTGCGCAGCGGACCGCCCGACGTCGGGGACCGCTTGTGACGGTTGGCGCTCATCGCTGGTCTCGCAGCACGGTGGAGGCTCCTTCGAGGTCGCGGCGCATGACGTATCGCTGGTAGAAGAGCGCGAACACGAGGCTGATGAAGAACATCACGACGCTGATCGCACTCGCGTAGCCGACCTGGAAGCGTTTGAAGCCGAACTGGAACATCGTGACGGCCATGGTCTCGGAGGAGTGCGAGGGGCCTCCGCCGGTGATGATCCAGACCAGGTCGAACAGCTGGATCGCACCGATGACCGACAGGAACACGCTGATGCGGATCGTGGGCCCGAGCAGCGGCAGCGTGACGTAGCGGAAGACCTTCCACCCCGTCGCGCCGTCGATCTGGGCGGCCTCGGTGAGCTCCTTCGGGATGCCCTGACGCCCGGCGATGTACAAGATCATGTGGAAGCCGAAGTACTTCCAGGTCATGACGATGAACACCGACATCATGACCGTCGACGGGTCGGCGAACCAGTCGAGGGGGTCGATCCCGAACCAGCCGAGGATGTAGTTGGCCAGGCCGTCCGTGGGCGACAGGATCATCATGAACAGGACCGCGGTGATCGCCTCGGACAGCACGTACGGGGCGAAGAACAGCAGGCGGAAGAACGCCCGGCCGCGGATCTTCTGGTTGAGCAGCATGGCGATGCCCAGCGAGAGGGGAAGCTGGATCGCCACCGACAAGATGATCAGCAGCAGCCCGCGCCACAGGTCGCCCAGGAAGACCTCGTCGGCCAGTACCCGGGTGAAGTTCGCCATGCCGATGAAGTTCGTCGGCAGCCCGCGCATGCCGTTCCACTTGAACACGCTCGCGTAGAAGGCGAGCAGGATCGGCGCCACGACGAGCGCCAGGAAGAGCACGAGCGCGGGCAGCAGGAACAGAAGGATCGTGGTGAACCCCCGGAGCCTGCGGCTCCGGGGTCTCGTCGTCTTCACGCGACAGTTACTCCGACTTCGCGGTTTCCGTGATGGCCTGCGCCACCTGCTCGGGCGTCTTGGTTCCACCGATCAGCTGGGCCACGGAGTCGTTGACCTCCTGGCCGACGGCCGGCGGGAACGCCTGGTCGAGGTAGAGCTGGAACCCGGTGGCCCCGGCGAGGTTCTTTGCGACCACGCTCAGGTTCGGGTCCTTGACCGCGTCCTCCTCGCCCTTCAGCACCGGGAGCACGCCGCCGGTCCCGACGGCCTTGCGGTGCTCGGTGCTGTCGGTGAGGAACTTCAGGAACTCGATCGCCTCCGCCGGGGCGTCGGCCCCGATCGCGAAGCCGCCGCCGCCGCCGAAGGCGTCGGTGACCGCGCCCTTGCCGCCGTCCACCGCCGGGAAGGGGAAGAACCCGAGGTCGTCGCCGAGGCCCTTGCCCGCGTCCTTCTGGACCGCGGGCGCCCACTGGCCCATCAGCTCCATGGCGGCCTTGCCGTCGCCCATCGTCGCGGCCTGGCCGCCCGGGTCGCCGTACGTCGCGCCGAGGTAGCCCTTCTGGAACGGCTGGAGATCGGCCAGCTCCTTGAGCTTCTCCCCCGCCTGCACGAAGGCCGGACCCGTGAAGTCCTTGCTCTCACCGGCCTGCTTGAGTGCGTCGAGGCCGCCGATCCGCATGGCGAGGTAGGCCCAGTAGTAGTGGCCGGGCCACTTGTCCTTGCCGGCGAGCGCGATCGGGGTGACTCCGGCGGCCTTCAGCTTCTTGACGTCGTCGATGAGCTGCGACCAGGTCCCCGGGGGCTCGGCGATCCCGGCCTTCTTGAACAGCGCCTTGTTGTACCAGAAGCCCACCATGCCGATGTCTTCCGGGATCGCGTACGTCTTGCCGTCGACCTGGTAGGCCGACAGCGCGGCGTCCGTGAAGGTGCCGATCCAGGAGCCGGCGTCGGAGGTGAGGTCCTTGACCAGGCCCGCGTCGACCTGCTGCTGCAGCACGCCCCCGCCCCAGGTCTGGAAGATGTCCGGCGCCTTGCCGGACTGGGTGAGCGTCGTCAGCTTCGCCTTGAACGCCTCGTTCTCGTAGGGAACGCTCTTAATGGTGATATTCGGGTGCGCGGCCTGGAAATCCTTGATCGCCTGAGCGCCGTAGCTCTTCAGGGGTTCGGTGGTCCAGATGTTCCAGAACTCGACGGTCACCTTGCCGCCGGCTGAGCTCTTGCTCTCGCCGGCGTCGCTCCCGGTACTACCACATCCCCCGAGGACCAGTGCCGACGCCGCCATGAGCGCCGCACCTCGCCGACTCAACTTCACGGTGGTTTCCCTTCTGGATTCCGACCGAAACTTTCGGCACTCGCCCGATAGTTTCTGCGATGGGGCCGAGGTTACAGGGGGGTTAGGTTCATATCAACGGCTGTTGTGCACCTGTTACGCATGGTCGACGGCGAAGGAACGTACGGCCGACCCACGACGTCCAAAAGGGATGAATCGGTAGCAATCAGGCGGCATTACGGGGTAGCCGAAACCCGAACCGGGCACGGGCCGCGCGCGAACCGAGGGTACGGAAACACCGCCCCACCGCGAAACGTAAATCGTACGCAACAGAAGAAAAGCCGCGCACGCGAAGAAACCCGGACACTAGACCGGGTGAGGAGCCGGCGAAAGCGTCAGCGGGTGGCGGCGGTCGGGCGCTTGCCGTACGCGTGCTTGACGAGCTCGATCAGGACTTCCTTGCCCGATTCCCGCTTGCGCGCGTCGCACAGCATGATCGGCACGTCCTGGCTGAGGTTGAGCGCGAGCTTGACCTCGTCCACGTCGAAGACCGGGGCGCCCTCGAAGCAGTTGACCGCGACGACGAAGGGCGTGCCGCGCCGCTCGAAGTAGTCGACGGAGGGGAAGCAGTCGGCGAGCCTGCGGGTGTCGGCCAGCACGACCGCGCCGAGCGCCCCCCGGGCGAGTTCGTCCCAGACGAACCAGAACCGCTCCTGGCCGGGGGTGCCGAAGAGATAGAGGACGAAGTCCTGCCCGATGCTGATCCGGCCGAAGTCCATGGCGACCGTGGTGGTCGCCTTCGCCTCGACCCCGGACAGGTCGTCCACGCCGACGCTGCGGTCGGTCAGCGTCTCCTCCGTGCGCAGCGGCCGGATCTCCGACACCGCCCCGACCATCGTGGTCTTGCCCACCCCGAAGCCTCCGGCGATCAGCAACTTGATCGCCGTGGGCATCTTCGGCGGGGTCTTCGCGGAATCAGAGCGCCCGAAGGCCATCGAGCACCGCCTTGTACATCCGCTCGTCGAGCACGTCCATCTCCGGTTGGGGCTGCTGCACGGCCACGAAACCCCGGTCGAACAAGTCGCCGAGGAGGACCCGGACGATCCCGGCCGGCAGGTCCAGATGGGCCGCGATCTCCGCGACCGACAGCGGCCTGCGGCACAGCCGCACGATCGCCTGGTGCTCGGGGTCCAGCCCGATCTCGGCTCCCGTGGTGGGCCGGATCGTCACCGCGAGCGAGATGAGGTCGAAGCGGTCCTGCGCCTCGGTACGGCCGCGTGCGATCACGTACGGCCGGATGGTGGGCGCGTCGAGTAAGCGCTCCTCGTCGGGGCCCCACTCCGCGTTCACCGGCGGACCTCGCTCCCGGCGGCCCGGTCCAGCGCGGCCCGGTCGATCGTGGTCCGGGCGGGCGAGGTGAGGTACTGCCCGACGCGCACGACGAGCATGGCCATCTCGTACGCCACCAGGCCGACGTCGGCGTCTCCCGTGCAGAGCACGGCCAGGCAGGCGCCCTGGCCCGCCACGGTCACGAGCAGGTAGGCCGACTTCATCTCCACGATGGTCTGCCGTACGGACCCGCCCTGGAAGCGCTCGCCGACGCCGCGCGCCAGGCTCTGCAGGCCGGAGGCGACGGCGGACAGGTGCTCGGCGTCCTCCACGTGAAGTCCCTGCGATCCCGCCAGCAGCAGGCCGTCGGTGGACAGCACGATGCCGTGCTCGACCTCGCGGACCCGCGCGACGAGGTCGTCGAGCAGCCACGCGAGGTCCGCGGAGGCCCCGGTCTTCTGCGTCACAGGTTGTCCTCCTCTTCACCCAGCATCTTCGCGGCCTCGGATCTGCCGCGCCTCGTCCCCGACTGGAACGAGCCCATGATCTTGCGGATGTCCTCCGGCGAGCGGTCCTCTTCCTCCTCCGCGACGCCCGCGTTCCTCGGCTCCTCGGCGAGTGCGGGGGCGAGGTTGGCCTGCGGCACCCGGAAGGGCAGTCCTGACGGGGTGAACCCGGCCGAGGGCGCGGGCCCGTCCGGATCGGCGACGCCGGAGAGTGGGGCGCTCTGCACGGGCCTGGGCGACTCGGGAGCCCTCGGCACGGGAACCACCTCCTGAACTGGTCCGGGAACCGCCTCGGGCGCGCCGACCAGCGCGATCCTCCGGGGGCCGGGTTCCCGCTGCGGGAGACCGGGACCGGTCTCCTCCTCGGGCAGGTCCTCCCCGCCCTCGATGACGAGGTCGCGCGGCAGCAGCACGACCGCGGTGGTGCCGCCGTACGGCGACGCCTTGAGCGACACCTTGATCCCGTGCCGCTCGGCCAGGCGGCTGACGACGTACAGACCGAGCCGGGCGGTGCTCGACAGGTTGAACTCGGGCGGGTCGGCGATCCGCTGGTTGGTCGCCTCCAGGTCCTCGGCGCTCATCCCGAGGCCGCGGTCCTCGACCTCGATCGCGTACCCGCTGGCCACCACCTGGCCGCCCACCTGCACCATCGTGTACGGCGGGGAGAACGACACCGCGTTCTCGATCAGCTCGGCGAGCAGGTGGATGACGTCGCCCACCGCGCGTCCGATGAGCGCGGTCTCCCCCATCGGCATCACGGTGACGCGGGTGTAGTCCTCGACCTCGGCCAGCGCGCCGCGCACGACGTCGACCATCGGCACCGAGCGCCGCCAGGCGCGGGCGGGGGACGCCCCGGACAAGACGATGAGGTTCTCGGCGTTGCGCCGCATGCGGGTGGCGAGGTGGTCGATGCGGAACAGGTCCTTCAGCTCCGCCGGGTCCGACTCGCGCCGCTCCATCACGTCGAGCAGTGTGAGCTGCCGGTGCACCAGCGACTGCGTACGCCGGGCGAGGCTGAGCAGGATGTCGCGGATGCTCTGCCGGAGCTGGGCCTCCTCGACGGCGGTGCGGATGGCGGTCTCCTGCACGGTGTTGAACGCCGCGCCCACCTGGCCGATGACGTCCGGACCGAAGTCGAGCGGCGGCGCCTCCGCCCTGACGTCGACCTTCTCGCCCTGGGCGAGGCGGGCGACCACGCCGGGCAGCCGCTCGTTGGCCAGTTCGAGCGCGGCCTCGCGCAGCTTCTCCAGCTGACGCACCAGGGCCCGGGCCGTGGTGACCGACAGGACGATCGACGCGATGACCGCCACCAGGCCGAGCACACCGGCCAGCAGGAGGCGCGCGATGACCGCGACGGCGACCGGGGTGGTCCGTTCGACCAGTCGGTCACCGGCGTCGAGGATCGTCTTCTGCAGTTGCGCCAGGGCCGGTTCCGTCGCGGCTCTCCACTGGTCCGCGCCGATCGGCGGCAGACCCCCGGGCCGCGTGCTCTCCATGACGGCCTCTTCGAGCGCCCGCAGGCGGGTGAAGGCCTGGGTTCGCTCCAGGCGGTCGAAGGCGGCACGGTCGCCGTCGGGCAGCGCCTGCACGGCCTCGCTGTGGTGGAAGCGCTGCGCGCCGACGATCTGGGTGAAGCGGGCGCGTTCCTGCACCGTCAGCCGTCCCCCCGACAGGGCGCCGGCGAGCAGGGCGTCCTCCTGCGAGAGCAGTTCCCGCGCCTGGCTCAGCTCGATGAGCGCCCGCGTGTCCTCGGCGACGCCCTCGTCGTCCAGCGTGGCCAGGGCGTCGTAGGTGTCGTAGACGGAGTCGATGACGGTGGTGTAGCCGTCGAACGCCTTGACGCGGTCCGCCTGCCCGCCGTCGACGAGGCCGCGGTTCTTGCGCAGGCCGTCCAGCTGACGGATCAGCTCGTCGATGCGCCGCCGGAGCACGTCGTCCGCGGCGAACTGGACGTCGCCGGCTTTGGACAGGCGGCGGAAATCGGCGGCCGCGGCGTCGGTGCGCGACCGCTGGGCGGTCAGGGCGGCACGGTCGGCGGACGACTGCTGGGCCAGGACCACAGCGGTGAGCCGCCTCTCCTGCTGCAACTCCACCAGGAGCGTTTCGCTGGGCTGCGCCACCCCTTTGTCGTAGACCGCGACCCAGACGAGGTTCAGACCCTCCCGTAGCGTCACCCAGGCGGCGAAGGCCCACAGCGCGGCAAGTGACACCAGCAACGCCGTCACCTTGGTCCGCACTCTGGAATTACGGAAGCGCATGAGACCACCTTGCGAAATCGGCGAACGCGAGGTTTCGCGACGATTAACACTCGCACGACGTCATGGGTCGCAAGCGCTGCTCACCCCACACCCGCGCTATAACTCGGACACCTTAGCAAAGGCCCCGAAAACCCCTCAAGTCGGGAAAATAGCAGCGAAAATGTCCACTTTTCCGAATTCGACGGATTTCCCGTGCGGAGATCATACTTGACTGACGGGCCTCACACCAAGTGACCGGGACTGTGCGAGGTGAATCGCGGCGAGGACGGCCGCACGGACGACCGCCTGCGGCCGGTAGAGGTCCTTGTCGTGCCACAGCGGCGGCCCTTCGGCGACATCGGCGGCCTCCAGCAGGTAGGCGTACCCACGCGCCGCCGCATCCTGAACGCGCTCCCCACTCCCCGCGAACAGCAGGAGTTGCAGGGCATAGGCCGTCTCCTCCGCCGTACCGGACCAGCGGCCCCATGACCCGTTATCGCGCTGGGTGTCCAGCACCCATTCGATCGCGGCGCGCACCGCCTGCGCCGCACCGGGGCCGCCGAACTCGTGCAGCGCGAGGGAGCAGGACACGGTCGCGTAGTACGGCGAGGCATGCCAGCGGTCGTCCCAGCTTCCGTTCTCCCGCTGCCGCTCGAGCAGCCAGCCCGTCAGCTTGCCGATCGCGGGGGCATACCGCGCCGCTTCGGCCGGCCATACCGCGGCGTACTGGCCGAAGGCGTCGAGCACGTGGGCGTTCACGCTGACGGAGGAGCCCTCCTCTCCCTGCCAGGTGCAGAAATGCGTCGGCGTCTCGAAGGCCCACAGGCTGTCCGGCCTGTGCGGCACGCCGAGCAGGGCCAGCGCGTACAACGCGACGGACGTGGTGTCGGCGTCGGGCGGCAGACCCGCTCCCGCGGGGGTGCCCGCGGGTCCGATGGACGCCCTCAGGTCCGCCAGCATCTCGGGAGGGACCTCGAACGGAATCCTGGCGCGGGCCAGCCAGCTCAGCACCCACCCGCGTTCGAACACGGTGATCGGCAGGCCCACCGGCACCGGACCACCGTGCCTGCGCACGATGGCCTCCAGGTGCCAGCGGACGGGATGCCCGGGCTCGCTCGGCCCCCTGTCTCCCAGCCACGCCGCGCTCGCCGCCGGCGAGGCGCCGACCGTACCGATCGCGGTCACGCGGACCACGGCCGCCCCGTTGGCCGCGTCGCCGGCGATCTCCAGCGCGTGGAGGAGTTTCTGCGGGATCTCCGCCTCCGACGCCAGCCAGGCGCGCACCGCCTCCAGCGGGGCGACGCTCATCCCCACGGGCAGCGCCAGGGGGGCGCTCATCCCGTTCTCCGCGAGGTGCTCGTTGATGAGCATGACCAGGGACGGGACGATCAGTTCGATGGCCGGCATGTCGGGCAGCGACAGCGCGGCGCCGCTGAGGCGGCGCGACAGGAGTCGCAGCCCACGCGCCGCCGCGTCCCGCAACGTCTCCACACCAACGCCGGTGTCGTCGCCCCGGCACAGCACCGACAGGAGTGCCTCGGTCGCGCTGAGGTTGGGCACCAGCCCATAGCCCTCCGGGGCTCCCCAGCCGCCGTCGCTCCGTTGGGTGTCGATCAGCCACCGCACCCGCTCGCCATGCCCGGTGAGCCAGGGAGCCAGTGTCACCAGACGGCCGGTCTCGTAGACCGACGGGGACACCTGCCCCCACGGCATCGACATCAGTCCGAGCACCAGGTCCTGAGCCGCACGACTGACGTCGGCCACCTGCGGGGCAAAGTCGCTCACAGTTCGCCCCAGTAGTCCGCGAGCCCGTAGAAGCCCGTGCTGTAACCGATCTGTCGTTCGAGGTAGGCCGACTCGTCCGGGCGGACTGACCGCAGCGGCCCGAGCACGGCACGGCATTCGCCGGTGAGGGCCGCGACGCGCGCGAGCACCTCGTCCCGGGACACGCCGAGCATGAGGGCGTTCAGATCCCCCCAGCCGACGTCGCGTTCATACGTCGCGAGGTCGTTGAGCAGGCGCAGCACGCGCTGGACGATGCCGCTCGCCCGAAGCAGTTCGTCCAGGTGGGGGATGAGGAGCGGATCGCCGGAGTGGATCCAGTGCCCGACGTTCACCAGGGTCGAGCCGAAGTTGTCGGCGTTGCCGAGATACTCCTCGAACGTCGGCAGCGCGGTCTCGCCGCCCTGCTTCCACTTCCACTCGCGCGCCATGGCGCCGAGCATGCGTTCGAGTTCGGCGCGCCAGGCCGCGTGGAGGCTCGGGAAGAGCGGGGACGCGGCGAGATCGTCGCGAATGGCGGCGAGAAACCGGGTGAGCGGCGTATGTGGGACGGGCTCCCGGCCGTACGCCACCGCGAGGCAGCCTCGCAGGATCTCGTCGATCTCTTCCTGCGAGGTGGCCTCATGGTCGATCAGCCAGTCGACCGCGAAGATCCACAAGGACGTGCGGTTGGCGATCCTGAGCTGCTCCGCCGTCGCCCACGGAGAGCCGAACGCGTTGGCGAGGGACACCGTGCCGAACAGCGTCGCGTCGAACGGATTGGCGGCGAACAGCTCGGGGAAGGCCCCCGCGCATTCCTGCAGGTCTCGCTGGCAGCGCGCCGCGAGGGCGCTGGTCCTGCCACTTGCGGCCGCCGCCGCCAGGTGCGCGGCTTCGCGGCTTCGTGCCAAGGTCATGCCGCGGCGCCCCCGCCGACGGGGACCAGGCGCACCTCGACGAGCTCCTTTGGGCGCAGCGACGCGGCCGGGAACGGCGTGAGAGGACGGGGAGCGCGCACCTGCGGGCGGAAGCGGGCAAGGAGACCCGCCACCATCAGCGGCGCCTCCGCGTAGAAGAGGTGCTGACCGATGCAGACGTGCGGGCCCCCGCCGAACGGGAAGTAGGCGTACCGGTGCCGGCGTTCCTGGCCGCCGTCCTCGGCGAACCGCTCCGGGTCGAACTCCTCGGGACGGTCCCAGAACTCCTCGAGACGATGGGTGGCGAAAGGGCTGATCAACAGCGTGGAACCGGCCTCGATCGGCACATCACCGAGCCGGCTCGGTTTCGCCGCGATCCGGGGCAGGATCCAGCCCGGCGGGTACAGCCGCAGCAGTTCGTTGAACACCGCCTTCATGTACGTGAGCCGGGGCAGGCACTCCGCGTCCACCGGCCCGCGTCCGACCACGGTCTCCACTTCCTCGTACAGCCGGGCGGCGACCTCGGGCTGGTCGTGGAGGACCGGCCACAGCCAGGTCAGCGCCACCGCCGTCGTCTCCACGGACGCGCCGTAGATGCTGACGAGATCGTCCCTGATCCGCCGTTCCGCCGCCGCGTCCTCCTCGTCGCGGCGGGCGCGAGCGAGCGCCGAGATGATGTCGTTGCCGTCACCCGGCTCCCTGATCGCCTGCCTGACCAGCGGCATCACGACCTCGTCGATCGTCTTCACCGCTCGCATGAAGGCCCGGTCTCCTGGCAGCGGGATCCAGTCCGGCGCGAACGGCAGCAGCAGCCGGGAGGCGAACGAGGTCGCGGCGATCCCGTACGCGGGGCCGAGCCGTTCGGCGTCCGCGACTGAGATCTTGCTGCCGAACAGGACCCGGATCACGGTCTTGCTCACGAGGCGGCTCATCTCCTCGTAGATGTCGATCCACCGCCCCGCCCGCGCGTACGGCTCCCACGCCGTGATGCCCTCGTCGATCGTCTCGGCCATGTCCCGGGTCAGGCTCGCGACGTACCTGGCGGTGAAGAGGGGCTGCATGATCCGTCGGGCGGACTCCCAGTCCGGGCCGTCGCTGATGATGCTTCTGCCGGCCAGCCGTTCCACCGGCTTCCATAACATGCCCTCGCGCGGATGGTTCTCCCAGTCACGGCGCAGGACGTGCTGGACGTGGTCCGGGTGGCTCACCAGATAGGGACGGAACGGCCCGAGGCCCAATCGGACGACCTGACCGTGAGCCTGCCTCGCGAAGCGCCCGAGCGCGTTCACCGGATCGCGCAGCAGAGGACGAAGGGTGCGGCGTAACGGCAGGGCGGGTGGCCTCACGACCCGATGGATGTTGATCGCCTCGGAGGTCACGGCCGTCTCCCTCTCGCGGTATGCGTGTGGCCGGACGCCCCTCGCCTGGGCCTCGTCCAGCGATCACACCGAACATCACGGGCGGAGTATCACATGATCCGGTCGAAATGATCAAGATTCCGGCTTAGTGATACTTTTGTAGTCGTTAGTCACCAGTTGAGACGTCAGTGGCGTTTGGGTTCCTGCCGCGGGCCGGGTTGTCGCACCGTGAGGAGCGAAAACAAAAGGGCCGGGCCTCACGGCCCGGCCCTCCTCAGGACGTGTCGTCAGGCGTGGCTGGTCACCAGCAGCGCGATGCCCACGAGGATGACGATGGGAATCAGCCACACCACGACCTCGCCGAGGAACTCCTTGTACATGGGGACCGAATCCTCTCGGTGACGTGCGAAAAGTAGACCGACGTGCAGCATATTCGGTCGTGCTGCCAGGGGGAACCCGGCATCGCCGCAGGCGATGAACGAGGGGGCGCTGCGCCCGGAGTGCTCACTGAGGCCGGCCGGGGACGCGATCGCCGGCCGGGCGAGTCATCGGATGAAACGTACATACATACCGGCTGGTCAGGGCTTTTGCCGCGCCTCGTCCCTGGGCCGGGCGGCGGGCCGCTCTCTACCATCGCGCCGGACAGCACGAGGGAGAGACGCGATGTCGAAGAGAAGTGCGGCGGTGGCGGCCCTGCTCGTGGTGCTCGGGCTGCTCGTCGCCCGGCCCGCCGAGGCGGCCGCGGTGCGGATCATGCCCCTGGGCGACTCGATCACCGGATCGCCCGGCTGCTGGCGGGCCTTGTTGTGGAACAAGCTGCAGAACGGCGGCTTCACCGACATCGACATGGTGGGGACGCTGCCCGCCCAGGGATGCGGGGTGCCGTACGACGGTGACAACGAGGGCCACGGCGGCTTCCTCGTCACGAACGTCGCCGACCAGAACCAACTCCCGGGCTGGCTCTCGGCGACCCGTCCCGACATCGTCATGATGCACTTCGGCACCAACGACGTGTGGAGCAACAAGCCCACCGACACGATCCTCGCGGCCTACGGCAAGCTCGTGGACCAGATGCGGGCCAGCAACCCGAGCATGAAGATCCTGGTCGCCCAGATCATCCCGATGAACCCGAGCACCTGCCCCGAGTGCGCCCAGCGGACCGTCGCCCTGAACAACGCGATCCCGGGCTGGGCCGCAGCGAAGACCACGGCGGCCTCCCCGATCGTGGTCGTCGACCAGTGGACCGGCTTCAGCACGGGCACGGACACCTACGACGGCGTGCACCCCAACGACAGCGGCAACCAGAAGATGGCGGACAAGTGGTATCCCGCCCTGTCGGCCCTGCTCGGCGGCGGGCAGCCGTCCCCCAGCCCGAGTCACAACCCCAGCCCCAGCCCCTCGCCGACCCGGTCGCCTTCTCCGTCGCCGTCGCCGTCCCCCTCGCCCTCGCCCTCGTCCGGGCCCTCGGGCTGCAGCGCGACCTACAAGATCACCAATCAATGGGGCGGCGGCTTCCAGGGTGAGGTCACGGTCAAGAACACGGGCACCGCTCCCATCAGCGCCTGGACCGTGACCTGGACCTTCGCCAACGGGCAGCAGGTGACTCAGGCGTGGGGCGGCAAGGCCACCCAGAGCGGAGCGGGCGTGACCGTGAAGAACGAGAGCTGGAACGGCTCCCTCGGCGCCGGCGCGAGCACCACGTTCGGCTTCATCGCCTCCTGGAACGCTTCCAATTCCGCCCCCACGCCCGCCTGCGCGGCCGTCTGACCTCGATCGGGCCGGGCCTTCATCGGCGCGGTCGGCCCGCCCGGCAGGCGTGCGTCCCCCGGTGTCCCCCGGTGCCCCCCTATGCGGGCCCGGGGGACGCGCGCTTACGGCCGGATGCACGTCTTTCGAACTGTTCGTGACAGCCGCCGTCTCGCGGTCGCCGACCGTGTTCCCTGGTACGGGTGATCCCCTCTGACCGGTCATGGCCGGATATCGACGTGGTCGGCGCCGCCGTCCGCGACCCCGTCACCGTGTACGGCGGCACCGGCGCTGTGCGCGAACTCTCCCACGAGGGCAACCGGGTCCCCGACGTCGCCGCCCTCGACGCCCGCCGCCTCGTGGTCGCCTGGCGGGCCGGGGCGGCCGACCCGGTGGACCCCTCGCCCACCGACCAGGGCGCGATCATGTACGCCCGGTCCGGGGACGGCGGCCGCACCTGGGCCACCGGCACGCTCGCGGCGGACACCTCCACCCATCGCTACCACTACGTCGTGTTCCTCAAGGACGGCGACGCGCTGCTGGCGCTGCTCGGCCGGATCACGATCACGGCCGACCGCGACGCCGCGGGGAACGTCGACGGCTTCCCGGTGACGATGGTCGCCAGGAGGAGCACCGACGGCGGCCGCACGTGGGCCGATCACCCCGTCTCCGTCGCCGTGCCGCCCAACTCCCGAGGGGTCGTCGTGGCCGGCAAACCTCTCCGGCACGAGGGCGTCTGGCTGGTGCCGTACTGGCAGGCGGCGGGCGGCACCACCAGGGCGGGCGTGCTGCGCTCGGCCGACCTGGTCACCTGGACGCCGGGCGCCCTGGCGGACAACCCGCCCGGCCTGTCCGTCGAGGAGCCGCAGGTCGTCGTGGCCCAGGACGACCCGCGCACCCTGCTCATGATCGCGCGTACGCTGCGCGGCGGCACCGCGGCGGACAAGGACGCCCACTACCGCACCCACGCCGCGTACGCCGCGACCGCGACCAGCACCGACGGCGGGCTGACCTGGTCCGCCTTCGCCGTGGACCCCGAACTGCCGAACTACTACGTCAAGACCTTCTTCGCGAAGGACTCCCTCGATCGCTATCTGACCGTCTACAACACCCTGGCGGGGCCGTTCACCGGCCCGGCGTCCGCGAAGCCCGACCAGTATCGCGAGGTCCTCTACTACAAGGTCAGACGGCCGGGCACACCGTGGGGCCCGGGGCGGCTCTTCGCCGACGGCAGGCGACTCACGCGGGGCGCGGCCCGCGGCTGGGACGTCTACGCCTCGGCCGACGAGTACGAGCCGGGCCGGTTCTTCGTCGTCTGGGAGCACAACCAGATCGAGATCAAGCTCGCCCGCCTCGACCTGGCCGACGTCTTCACCGGGGTCGCTCCCGGCTGGGGCGGATGGACCACGAGCGGCGGCGCCGAAGTCATCGGACCCATCGGCGAAGGCGGCCCGGCCCAGGCGGCCTCCTCTCCCGATGACGTCCGCGCTCTACGCCTGACCGCCGGGCGGATCAGCCGCCCGTACGGACCGCCTGAGGGCTTCGTCCTGACCTTCCACGGCAGGGTGACGCGCTTCCCGAGCTCCGGCGACGGCCTGACGATCGAGGTGAGCACGGGCACGCGCCTCCTCAGGATGGCCGTACGGCCCGACGGCGCGCACGCCCTGACGGCGGACGGATGGGCGCCCGTCCCGGGGGTGGGTGACCGGTGGCGGATGATCGTCGACGCGGCGGGCACCGCGACCGCGCAGGCCGTCTCCCCGGCAGGCCCGCCCGGAGCGCGGTGGACCATCCCGGCCGCGGACGGCCCGCCGGGCGTGTCGGTCGGCGGCGACGGAGAGGCCCTGCTGGATCTGGTCGAGGTCACCGACCACGTGGCGGGCGGCTCCTGGACGGGATGGACACTCGACCGGGGAGCGACTCTCATGGACGGCGGCCTGCGCCTGCGCAGCGCCACGAGCGGGGTGGTCTCGGCCGCGCTGCCCCTCGACGTGACCAGGGCGTGCGACTTCACCGTGGAGTTCCGGGGCCGGGTGATCGACGACAGTGCCCTGGACCCGCGGACCGGACGAGGGGTCAGCCTCGGGACGAAGGTCGCCAACGGCGCCCGCCGGCTCATGCTGACGGTGCAGCGAGGCGGCGTGTGGACGATGACGAAGGGATCCGGCACCTGGGAGAGGATCCTCACGCTCCCCGAGGCCGGCAGACCCGCCACCTGGAAGGTGACCGTGGACAGCGCGGGGGTGGCCCGCCTGCACCGCGACGGCGCGGACACGGGCGCGACCTGGGTGGTGCCGGACAGCAGGGAGACGCCGCAGGTCACGCACTGGGTGGTGGGCACGGCGGGCGGCAACGCGGCCGAGGCCCACATCGACTGGACCCTGATCACGGCCACCCTCGGCACCCGTTGACCGGTGCGAGCCGCCTCGCCGAGGCACCGCCGGACACCCGATTTCCGGACATCACCGGTTTCCGGACGTCACTGCGCCGACCGGAAGCTCCGGTCCTCGCGAAGTCCGCTTCGCTCCACCCACGAAAATTCCTCGCAGGCTCGGAATTTCCGCGGGGCCCGGTCTGGACCTTCGCTGCGGTCCTCGCTCCCGCCCGCTCCGCTCCTCGCTCCCGCCCGCTCCGCTCCTCGCGGGCCCGTCCGGCGTCTCCAGGGGCGGAAGCGGGAACCGGACCGGCTCTGTCATCGGTAGCCGGTGACGTCGGCGGGGAGGCCGGGGTCCTGGACCTCCACGAGATATCGCCAGCAGTCGGGGCGGCTGCCGTCCAGATCGGTGAAGCCGTACACCTGGGCCAGTTGACCGCTGGACAGCGACTGCCCGTTCCAGCGGCTCACCTCGGGGTCGGCGGCCAGGGCCGCCACCGCGCGTCCGACGAAGGCCGGGGTCTCGGAGATGGCGAAGTGCGGCACTTTGGCCAGCGCGTCGCGCCAGTTGGCCTCTGTCACGCCGAAGTGCTCCAGCATGAGCTCCGAACGCAGCCAGCCCGGCGTGAGCGACACCGCGGTCGCGCCGTGCGGCGCCAGCTCCTTGGCCTGGGCGAACGCCATGCGGTTCACAGACGTCTTCGCGAGGTCGTAGAAGAACGAGACGCGGTAGTTGGCGGCGTTGTACTCCGCCGTGCCGTCGGTGACCTCGACCACCAGACCACCCGGCTTGCGGATCAGCAGCGGCAGCGCGTAGTGGCTGGTGATGATGTGCGTGTCGATCGCCAGCCGCAGGATGCGCAGGCCGTCGTCGAGCGAGTGCTCCCAGAGCCGGTCGCTCCAGCTGAACAGCTGCTCGCCGCCCCAGATGTCGTTGACCAGCACGTCGAGCGCGCCCTGCTCGGCGTCGATCCGCTCCACGAGGGCCCGCACCTGCTCGCGGTCGAGGTGGTCCACCGGCACGGCGATCCCTCGCCCGCCGGCGGCCGTGACCAGCTCCGCCGTCTCCTCGATCGTCTCCGGCCTGTTCATCTCCGAGCGGCGCTCGCGGGTGCTGCGGCCGGTCACGTAGACCGTCGCCCCCGCCGCGCCCAGCTCGACCGCGATGCCGCGTCCCGCGCCCCGAGTCGCCCCGGCGACCAGTGCGACTTTTCCTTCCAGGCTGCCTGTCACGAGAGGCATGCTGGCACACGCCACCGACAAAAACGGAGCCCGCGGGTTGGCCGCGATCCCTGGGTGCAGCCCGTGCTTTCAGCTAGGGTGCTGATCGCGATCCCGGAGGAGGACGGCATGAGCGAATATGCGGCGACTTTTCAACTTATCGACACCGACGGGGACGGGCGGATCTCGGCCGAGGAGCTCGTCCGCCTGATGGACGTGCTCGGCCGGCCGCTCACGCTGCAGGGAGCGCAGGGCGCCATCGACAGGGTCGACGCCGACCGCGACGGCCTGATCGACCTGGAGGAGTTCGGCACCTGGCTGAGCGGGCACTGAGCGGGCACCGAGCCGGCACTGGGCAGGCGCTGAGCGGGCGTTGAGCGAGCGCTGAAAGGCGACGACGAGTTCTGGGGCGCGGTGCCTGCGGGCGTCGCGAGGCTGCTGCGTCCCCGCATGGGCGACGTCGCGGACCGCATGATCGCGGAGATCCAGCGGCGGGTGCCCGAATACGCCCGCCCGGCGGACGAGGTCTACATCAAGGTCCTTCGGCTGTCGGTCAACCAGGCGCTGCGGGGGTTCCTGGAACGCATCGAGAACCCGCGGGCGCCGTGGGACCCCGAGGTCTTCCGGACGATCGGCAGGGGCGAGGCCGCCGAGGGACGCGACCTCGAGCCCTTCCAGACCGCGATGCGGCTGGGCGCGCGGGTGGCGTGGCGGCGGCTCACCGAGCAGTCCGAGCAGCTCGGCCTCGACCCACGGACGCTGTACGACCTGGGCGAGGCCATCTTCGTCTACCTCGACCAGCTCGCCGCCGCGGCCGCGGAGGGCTTCGCCGAGGCGCGGGCGCACGCGGCCGGCGAGATGGAGCGCCGCCGCCGGCGGCTGCTCGACCTGCTGCTCACCCGGCCCGCGGCCTCGCCGGAGGCCGTCGCCGACCTGGCCAGGGCGGCCGGCTGGCGGCTCCCGCGCACGGTCGCCGGGGTGGCCCTGGAGGAACGCGACGGCGGTTCTCCCCTGCCGGTGCTGCCGCCGGACGTGCTGGCCGGGCTCGACCGCAACGTCCCGTGTCTCGTGGTGCCCGACCCCGGCGGCCCCGGGCGGGTGCAGGCGCTGGAGAGCGCCCTGCGCGGCTGGCGGGCCGCGATCGGCCCCGCTGTGCCGCTCGCCGCCGCCGCGAACTCGCTCGGCTGGGCCAGGGAGGCCCTCGACCTCGGCACCCGCGGCGTCCTGCCCCGGCGGGGACTGCTGCGCTGCGCCGACCACATGGCCACGCTGGTCGTCTTCAAGGACGAGGACCTGGTGGCCGCCCTGGCGGAGGTGCGCCTCGCGCCCCTCGCCCACCTGCGCCAGAGCCAGCAGGACCGCCTGGCCGAGACCCTGCTCGCCTGGCTGCGGCACGGCCGGGGCGTCGCCGAGGTCGCCGCGGCGCTCCACGTCCACCCGCAGACCGTGCGTTATCGCCTGCGCCAGATCGAGCAGTTGTACGGCGACGCGCTCGCCGACCCCGACGTCCGGTTCGAGCTGGAGATCGTCCTGCGCGCCCGCCAGGCCCGTCAGGATCCGCCCGGCTAGCTGCCCTCCTAAGGAATGGTGCCGCCGCTGGTCCGCAGGCCCCGGGCCACCGTCCGCTCGTGCAGGCCGAACCGCGCCTCCGGCTCCCGCTCGCCGTCGAGGATCTCCGCCACGTATCCGGCCAGGGCCGGGGCGTGCTTGAAGCCGTGCCCGGACTCCCCGCCGAGCAGCCATACGCCGTCCTCGGCCTCGGCGATGATCCACTCGGCGTCCCTGGTCAGCGCGTACTGGCAGACCTGGCTGAACACCACCGGCGCGCCCACCAGTGACGGGAACCGCCTGGCCAGATAGGCGCGCGCCTGCTCCTCGGTGTGCCGCAGCACCCGCCTGCCGCCGCTCTCCGGGTCGTACGGCTCGCCCTCGGCATCGCCGGTGATCTTCATCCCCATGCCGTCCAGGTCGCCGTGCCCGTACGCCGACAGGTCGTAGTCGCAGAACGCGGGCAGCGGCGGCGTGCTCCAGTCCCTGGGCACCCCGAAGTGGAAGGTGTCCTGCCGCGTCACCTGGACGTGTCCCGCCTCGTGAGGGAACAGTCGCGGCAGCCACGCGCCGCACGCCCACACCACGCGGTCCGCCGTCAGCACCTCGCCGTCCGCCACGACCCCGGCCCCTCGCCCGTACGGCACGGCCCGGGCGCGGACCTGCCGGACGCCGGCCGCGCCGGCGAGGCGCGCGGTCACCTGCGTCGCCCGCCGGGCCCGCAGCACCCCGGCGTTCGGCTCCCACAGCACGAAGGCGAGGTCGTCGCCCCGCAGGCCGGGGAACCGCCGCGCCGCCTCGGCCGGATCGAGCAGCTCACAGGGGATGTCCAGCCGCTCGAGCACCCGGGCGCTGCGCGTCTCCCAGCCGTCCGGGTCGCGGGCGAACCACATCAGCCCCGACTCGACGTACAGGTCCTCGCCGGTCCTGCGCTCCAGCCGGCGCCAGGCGTCGCGGGCCTGCCAGGCCAGCCGCGGATACCAATCGTCAGAGCCGTGCGCGCAGCGCAGCAGGCGGGTCTCCCCTGCGCTGGCCTGACGCACGTGACCCGGTGCGTACTGCTCGACGAGCGTCACCCGCCAGCCATCGTCGGCCAGCCGCAGCGCCAGCGACGCCCCCCAGATCCCCGCCCCCACCACGATCGCCGACTTCATCCACCGCTCCTTGATCGCGGACCGAAACCTACGTCCGACGTAGGCTACGTCGGATGCGGGTTTCGCCTACCGCTGGACCGGTGCGGTGATAATCAAGACATGATGGCGGCCGAATCGGCGCAGACGCTCGAACGGGGCCTACGGCTGTTGCGGCTGCTCGCGGACGCGAACCGGGGCCGCACGCCGACCGAGCTCGCCCAGGAGCTGGGCCTGAGCCGGCCGATCGTCTACCGGCTCCTGACGACGCTGCAGGCCGAGGGCTTCGCCCGGCGGGACGCGCAGGGCCGCGTGCATCTGGGCTTCGGGGTGCTCGTGCTGGCCCAGGCCGTGCATCCCCTGCTGCGGGCGGCGGCGCTCCCGGCGCTGCGCGCGCTCGCGGAGCAGGCGGGGGCGACCGCGCACCTCACCGTGGCCGAGGGCGACGAGGGGCTGGCGGTCGCGGTGGTCGAGCCCTCGTGGACCGACTTCCACGTCGCCTACCGGGAGGGCTCGCGCCATCCGCTGACGCGCGGCGCGGCCGGGCTGGCGCTGCTCGCGCTGCGCGAGGGCCGCACGGAGCCGCCGCTGCACACGAGCTGCGGACATCTCCAGGAGGGCGCGCAGGGCATCGCCGCGCCGATCCCGGGCCTGCCGTGGCTGGAGGCGTCCGTCGGCGTGGTCAGCTTCGCCGACCTCGACGCGGACAAGGTGGGCCCGCTGGTCCTGGAGGCCGCCGGCCGCCTGACGTCCGCCCTGTCCGAGCCCCCGCGCTGACGGTCACCACTCCCGCTCCGCGATCCGCCCGGCCGGCGCCGTACGCGCCGGGGACGCGGGCGGGGGCGACGGCTGCCGTCAGGTCGAGACGGATCGATGGATCTCCACTGCGCTCATGGCCGGCAGCTTGACATTCCCGGCGGCATGGCGAATCGTCGTACATATATAGGACATTCGCGTCCGATTAACGGACGAGCTTCACGGATAAGCAGAGGAGGCGCCATGCCGTACTACCGCGTGGTCGGGCAGGTGCCGCGCAAGCGCCACGTGCAGTTCCGCACACCCGACGGCGGGCTGTACAAGGAGGAGCTCATGGGAGAGGAGGGCTTCTCCTCCGACTCCTCGTTGCTCTACCACCGCCACGCGCCGACCGCCATCGTCAAGGCCGAGGCCGTGGACGCCGGAGCGCCCGGCCTCACGCCCAACCTGCCGCTGTCCCCGCGCCATTTCCGCACCCGGGACCTGACGCCCGACGGCGACCTGGTCTCCGGGCGGATGCTGCTGGCCGGCAACTCCGACGTCCGCATCTCGTACGCCGCGACGCAGGCGCCCAGCGAGCTGTACCGCGACTCGATGGGCGACGAGTGCGTCTACATCGCGAGCGGCCGGGCCCGGTTCGAGTCGGCGTACGGCGCGCTGGACGTGGCCGAGGGCGACTACGTGGTGATCCCCACCGGGACGATCCACCGGTGGGTGCCCGAGGGCCCGGTGACCGCACTGGTGATCGAGGCGGCCGGGCACATCAGGCCGCCGAAGCGCTACCTGTCCCAGTTCGGCCAGTTCCTGGAGCACGCGCCGTACTGCGAGCGCGACCTGCGCGCACCGGCCGAGCCGCTGCTCGTGGACGGGGAGGAGGTCCCGGTCCTGGTCAGGACGCGGGGCGGGCTGACCCGGCTGACCTACGCCCACCATCCCTTCGACGTGGTGGGCTGGGACGGCTGCCTCTACCCGTACGCGTTCAACATCCAGGACTTCGAGCCGATCGTGAAGCGCACCCACGCGCCGCCGCCGGTCCACCAGACCTTCGAGGGTCCGGGCTTCGTCGTCTGCTCGTTCTGTCCCCGGCCGCTGGACTTCCACCCGGAGGCCGTGCCGATCCCGTACAACCACCACAACGTGGACTCCGACGAGTTCATGTTCTACGTGGGCGGCGACTACACGGCCAGGAAGGGGTCGGGCATCGACGTCGGCTCGATCTCGCTGCACCCGGCCGGCTTCACGCACGGCCCGCAGCCGGGCGCGGTGGAGGCCGCCGTCGAGGCCGTACGTCAGGGGCACACCGAGACGACCGAGATGGCCGTCATGATCGACACCTTCCGCCCGCTCGACCTCGGCCAGGCCGCCCTCGCGTGCGAGGACACCGGCTACGCGTGGACGTGGGCGAGATGAGCTTCGGGCTCGACAACCTGCCGTACGGCGTGTTCTCCCGGCCCGGCGAGCCCCGCAGGGTCGGCGTCCGGGTCGGGGACCAGGTCCTCGACCTGGCGGCCGCCCTCGGCAGGGACGTCTACGCGGCGCCCAGCCTCAACCCGCTGCTGGCCCTGGGCCGTGCGGCCTGGCAGGAGACGCGGGCGCGGGCACGCGAGGCGGCGGCCACGGGCGACCACCTGATCCCGCTGACGGAGGTGACCCTGCACCTGCCGGTCGAGGTGGCCGACTACGTGGACTTCTACGCCTCGCTCGAGCACGCGTCGAACCTCGGGCGGATGTTCCGGCCGGACGACGAGCCGCTGAAGCAGAACTGGCGGCACCTGCCCGTCGGCTACCACGGGCGGGCGGGCACCGTCGTCGTCTCGGGGACCCCGATCAGGCGGCCGTGCGGGCAGCGGCCGTCGTTCGGCCCGTCGCAGAAGCTCGACATCGAGGCGGAGGTCGGCTTCGTCGTCGGGGTGCCGACGCCGCTCGGCGAGCGCGCCGGCGCGTTCGAGGACCACGTCTTCGGGGTGGCGCTCCTCAACGACTGGAGCGCCCGCGACATCCAGGCGTGGGAGTACGTCCCGCTCGGTCCTTTCCTGGGCAAGTCGTTCGCCACCTCGATGTCCGCGTGGATCACGCCGCTCGACGCCCTGGAGGAGGCCAGGGTCGAGGGCCGGTCGCAGGACCCCGAGCCCCTCCCGTACCTCGCCAGGCAGGCGCCCTGGGGGCTCGACCTCACGCTACGCGTCGACCTCAACGGCGAGACGGTCTCGACGCCGTCGTTCCGCGACATGTACTGGACGCCCGACCAGATGCTCGCCCACATGACCGTGAACGGCGCCCGTCTGCGCACCGGCGACCTGTTCGCGAGCGGGACGGTCTCGTCGATCGGGCAGCCGGGCTCGCTCATCGAGCTGACCTGGAACGGCGCAGACCCGGTCAAACTGCCCGGCGAGACCCGCACCTTCCTGGAGGACGGCGACATCGTCACGATCAGCGCGTGGACCTCGCACGGGATCAGCCTCGGCGAGGTCTCGGGAAGGATCCTTCCGGCGACTTAGCGTGTTCTTGTCGTCACCCCTCGCTATCTTGGGTGCACGTGAAGCCACGCACCCTGCCTCCCGCCGCCCGCGCCCTGCTCGCGGTGCTGCTCGTGGCCTGTCCCGCGCTCGTCGCGGGCTGCGCCGTACGCGTGCCGCCCGCGCCGCGCATCACGATCACCCCGGCCTCCGGCGCGGCGGCCGTTGCGCCGGAGGCGGGGCTGGTCGTCAGGGCGGAGGGCGGCAGACTGACCAGCGTGCTGGCGTTCGCGGGGCGCGACCCGGTGCCCGGCGCCTTCGACCCGGCCCGCACCGTGTGGCGGTCGTCGTGGACGCTGCGGCCCGGCACGCAGTATGTCGTCAACGCCGTCGCGACCGGTGCCCAGGGCGTCACCGCCCAGGTCGCGGGCCGGTTCCGCACGCTCACCCCGCACCGTGAGGTCGCCGTCGCCTCGGTCGTCCCCTACGACGGGGAGACGGTCGGGGTCGGCATGCCGATCATCGTGACGTTCACCAGGCCGGTCGAGGACCGCGCGGCGGTCGAGCGGGCGCTGGATGTCCGGGGCCCGGCCGAGGGCGCCTGGCGCTGGGCGAGCTCCACCCAGGTCGTCTACCGGCCGCGGAAGTGGTGGCCGGCCGGCGGCGACGTGCGCTTCACCGCTCATCTCGCCGGCGTCCGCGCCGCCCCCGGCACGTACGGCGCCGCCGACCGGAGCGTGGCCTTCACCGTGGGCCGGGCCATGGTCAGCACGGTCGATACCCGTGCCCACCAGATGGTGGTGCGGCAGGACGGCAGGGTGGCCCAGCGCATGCCGATCAGCGCCGGCATGGCGACCACCAGGGAGTACACGACCACGAGCGGGATCCACCTGACGATGGACAAGGGCAACCCCGTCCGCATGGTCTCGCCGGGCCGCCGCAAGGGCGACCCCGGCTACTACGACAAGCTGATCGACTACGCCGTACGGATCTCCAACAGCGGGGAGTACGTCCACGCGCTGGACAACGTGTGGGCGCAGGGCAGGGCCAACGTCAGCCACGGCTGCGTGAACGTCCGCCCCGACCGGGCGCGGTGGTTCTACGAGCACGCGCTGCGCGGCGATCCCGTCGTCGTCACCGGCACCACTCGTGCGCTGGAGTGGAACAACGGCTGGGGCTACTGGCAGCTCTCCTGGCCCCGATGGCTCGCCGGCAGCGCCCTCCGGCACGCCGTCGCCGAGACCCCTTCCGCCGCCTCTTGACAGAGGTGGCCGCATTCAAGTCAGCGTCCTGCATTACCGTCGAGTCATGGCAGTAGCAATCGATCTGACCCTTTACTGCGAGAACGCCCGGCTCCTCGCCGAGTTCTGGAAGACGGCGCTCGGCTACGTGGACGAGATCCCGGCGGCTCGATACGCGACCAGTGAGGAGTCGTTCGCGCGGTTCGACCTGCCGGCCGGCGGCGCCGAGGACGACGGGGCCTGCCTCTGCGACCCCGAGGGGGTCGGCCCCCGGCTCTCCATCCTCCGGGTCCCCGAGCGGAAGACGGCGGAAAACCGCCTCCACATCGACGTCCGCGTGCCGGGAGACGGCACAGCCGCCGACCGGTGGGAGCGGATCAGGGCGGAGGCCGCCCGGCTGGTGCGCGCCGGCGGCACGATCCTCGAGGCGTTCGACGACCACATCCTGATGGCCGACCCGGAGGGCAACGAGTTCCGCGTCGCCCCGTCCCCTGCGTGAAACCCCGCCTGAGCGCGGGCTCACTGGGAGACCGCGGCCGTACGGGTTAGGTTTGAGGAGGAGGAACCCGACCCGAGCGGTGTTCGTTCATTGCTATGGAGGCGGCAATGGACCCCTGGATCGTATGGCTCATCCTGGCGGCGGTGCTGGGTGTCGCGGAGATCTTCACGCTGACCGCGGCGTTGGGGCTGCTGTCCGTCGCGGCCTTGCTCACGACCGTCGTCGCGGCCGTCGGGCTGCCGCCCGCGATCCAGTTGGCCGTGTTCGTCATCGCCTCCGCCGCCGGCCTCGCCGGGGTGCGCCCGATCGCGCTCCGGCACATCAAGCAGCCGCCGCCGAAGCGCTTCGGAGTGTCCGCGCTCGTCGGCAAGTCCGCGTACGTGACCAAGGAGGTCACCGGCAGGGACGGCCGGGTGCGGATCGGCGGCGAGGAGTGGTCGGCCCGTGCCTACGACGAGACGCTCGTGATCCCGCCGGGGGCCACGGTCGACGTCATAGAGATCGAGGGCGCCACCGCCCTCGTCTATCCCCGGGAGTGAGCAATGGACGCAGCAGTGATCGCCGGAATCGTCATCGCGTTCGTCGCGATCCTGACGGTGCTGCGGGCGGTCCGGATCGTGCCCCAGGCCAGAGCCGGCAACGTCGAGCGACTGGGCAGGTACTACCGCACACTCGGCCCCGGCCTGAACTTCGTCATCCCCTTCATCGACCGGGTCCGCCCGCTGCTGGACCTGCGCGAGCAGGTGGTGTCGTTCAAGCCGCAGCCGGTCATCACCGAGGACAACCTCGTCGTGGACATCGACACGGTGCTGTATTTCCAGGTCACCGATCCCCGGGCGGCGGAGTACGAGATCGCCAACTTCATCCAGGGCGTCGAGCAGCTCACCGTGACGACGCTGCGCAACGTGGTCGGCGGCATGGACCTGGAGAAGACGCTCACCTCTCGTGACATGATCAACAGCCAGCTGCGCGGCGTGCTGGACGAGGCCACCGGCAAGTGGGGCATCCGGGTCAACCGGGTCGAGATCAAGGCGATCGACCCGCCGAAGACCATCAAGGACGCCATGGAGAAGCAGATGCGCGCCGAGCGGGACAAGCGCGCGGCGATCCTCACGGCCGAGGGCCAGCGGCAGTCGCAGATCCTCACGGCCGAAGGTGAGAAGCAGAGCGCGATCCTGCGTGCCGAGGGCGAGCGGACCTCCCAGATCCTCAAGGCCCAGGGTCAGTCGCAGGCGATCGACGAGGTGTTCCAGGCCGTGCACCGCAACGACCCCGACCCCAAGCTGCTCGCCTACCAGTACCTCCAGGTGCTGCCCCAGCTCGCCCAGGGCCAGGGCAACACGATGTGGGTGATCCCGAGCGAGGTCACCTCGGCGCTCAACACGCTGTCGAAGGCGTTCACCGAGTCGCTGCCCGCGAGCCGGGCCACCGTGACGGACGGCAGGGAGCACGAGCGGAGGACGGCGGGCAGCGAGGCGGTCGCCGAGGCCGAGCGCGCCGCCGCCGAGGCCAAGGCGGCGGCCGAGGACAGCGAGCTGGGACCGCGCCAGATCGAGGCCCGTCGTCCCGCCCTCGGCGCGGACGGGGTCTCCACCCCGGACCCGGCCCACGCCGTACGCCCGGACGAGCGCCCGTAGCGCACTCAGACCATGGCCAGGTAGGCGGCGAGTTCGTCGGCCGAGGAGGTGGAGATCCCCACGTAGCCGTCCGGCCGGACGAGGGTGTGCCGCTCGCCGCCGTACGGCTCGGCCGGCGCGTACGCGCGCACCTCGGGACCACCGGGGACGCGCGGAGCGGGGTCCGGGGAGAGCAGGGTGAAGTGCGGGCCCCGCAGCAGGTCGAACATGCGGGCCCGCGTCCCGTCCGCCAGCGGGAGCGGGCCGTCCGGCACCCGGTCGCCGCCGCGCCGGGCGAGCGAGCCGCCCCGGTAGCCCAGCGAGAGCTGGTAGGTCTCCTCGCCGCGTTTGTAGGACTTCTTGTCGGCGAGATCCAGGCTGAGGCCGAGCACCCGGGCGGCGACGGGCCTGCGTTCCTCCTCGTAGGTGTCCAGCAGCGCCTCCGGCGCCCCGGCGAGCACCCGGGCGAGCTTCCAGCCCAGGTTGTAGGCGTCCTGGACGCCGGTGTTGAGCCCCTGGCCGCCCGCAGGCGGGTGCACGTGGACGGCGTCCCCTGCCAGGAAGACCCGGCCGGACCGGTAGCGCTCGGCGAGGCGGATGTTCACCCGGTAGAGGGAGGACCACAGCAGCTCGGTCAGGCGTACCCCGCGCAGCATGGACCTCTCGGCGAAGATCCGCTGATATCCGGACAACGTCTGCTCCGGCGTGACCCCCGGCTTCAGCGAGGCGAGCATCTGGAAGGTGTCGGCGCCGGCCATCGGGTAGAGCGCCACCATCCCCCGGCCCGGCCGCACCCAGACGTGGATGTGGTCCCGGTCGAGCCCCTCGGCGCGTACGTCGCCGAGGGCCATCCGCTCCTCCTCGCGGGTCTCGCCGGTGAAGCCGATGCCGAGGGCCTTGCGCACCGGGCTCCTGCCGCCGTCCGCCGCGACCAGGTAACGCGCCCGCAGGATCTCTCCCGTGCCGAGCCCGGCGGTCACCCCGTCCGCGTCCTGCTCGAAGCCGGTCAGCGCACTGCTCTGCTCCACCTTCCCGCCCAGCTCGGCCAGGCGCTCGCGCAGCACCGCCTCGGTGCGCCACTGCGGGTGCATCAGCACCGTCGGGTACGGCACCGCGTCCGTGGCCACGGCCGGCCTGTGCATGCGGGCCTGCCAGACCGGCACCCTGCCGATCCTGACCCGCAGCGGCGGGTAGGGCGTCGCCGCCGCGAGGATCGGGCCGATCACGCCGAGGTCGTCGAAGACCTCCTGCGTACGCGGTTGCAGGCCCTTGCCCTTGGAGCCGGCCGCGGGCTCGGGCGCCTGGTCGACGACGCGGAAGGCGACCCCTCGGCGGGCCAGGTCCACGGCGAGGGTGAGCCCGGTCGGGCCGGCTCCGACGATCAGTACGTCCGTGTTCTCATGCATGCCCCGACCGTGACAGCCCGCCCTGCCAGATCCCTGTCAGACGCCTGCCGTCGTTCCGTACGCCCGCAGGAAGGTGTCGACGGCGGCGTCGGCGACGCTGTGGGTCTCCTCGGCAGAGGCGGTGCGGGTGCCGAGCGCCGTCCGCCCCTCCATCGGGCCGGTGAGCAGCGCCAGGAACTGCTCGGCCGCGGGCGCCGGGTCGCAGGGACGTAGGCGTCCGGCCAAGGAGAGCCGGGCCAGCCGATCCGCCAGGGCCTCGGCGAGCCGGCGCCCCGTCCGCCCCTGAACGATCTCGACGATGTCGGGGATTCGGGCGATCTGGCCGTAGGTCAGCCGTCGCAGCGCGTGCGACCGCTCACCGCAGCACACCTGGAGCAGGCTGTACGCCACGTCCTCCAAGACGGCCCGCAGATCGTCACCGGGATCCCGCAGCCTGTCCACCACGGCCAGGTTCTCCGCCGACACGGCGTCGGCCGCGACCTCCATCGCCTGCCGGAACAAGCACTCCTTGTCGCCGAAGTGGTTGTAGACGGTCAGCTTGGCGACTCCCGCCGCTTCGGCGATTTCCTGCACGGACGCCTGTGAATAGCCCCGCTCGGCGAAGACGGCGAAAGCGGCCTCCAGGATCGCCCGCCGCTTGTCGATGCGTCCCCGGGAGTCGGGGCGTCCCGCCGTCGTCAGCTCCGCCATCACGACCCGCACTGTACCAACGAGACCACTTGAGTGAACCTGCTTGTTCAAAACCTTCTAGGTCAATAGAGTAAACCGGCAAGTTCAATCTGGAAGGAAACCTGTGATCGTCAACATCCTGCGGTTCAACTTCAGAGACGGGACCACCGACGAGGAGAAGGAGGAGGTGCTGGCGGCGATGAGGCGCACGGCGTCCGTCGAGTCGGTGGCGTTCTCCAGCGTCGGCCAGGACCTGGGGGATCCCTCCGACGGCTACACCCATGCGTACCTCGCCGCGGTCGAGGACCTCGCGGCGCTGGAGCGGTACATGTACGACCCGGTGCATCTGGAAGGGGACCCGCACATCCTGCCCCGCCTCGCCCGGCTCTCGGCGGTGCGCCTGTCGGACGACCTGGATCCCGGCCTGCACGAGAAGATCACCGCGATGCACCTGAAGAAGGTGGCGACCTATCCCGAGTGGGGCCGGCTCCTCGACGCCATTCCCAACGACCGGGTCTCCGCGTAGCGGCGGCCGCCGGCGCTCAGGACGCGGCGAGGGTTACGCGGTCGGCGAAGCGGGTGTAACGCGACAGCTCGTCGCGTGTCGGGGTGATGACCAGCTCGTCGGCGACCTGTTCGATGCCGGCGTGCAACACCTTGGCGGCTCTGCGCGCCCTGCGCCGCCCCCCGGCCCAGGCGAACACCCGGCACAGCGCGGCGATCAGCACTCCCGCCAGCGCGCCGCCCAGCAGGAGCACGGTCGGCCACGGCGCCCGACCGACCGTGGGGGTGGGAAGCCCGGGCAGCATGAGGTAGTCCAGCGCGAAGCGCACGAGCAGCCAGATCGCGCCCGCGGCCATCGCGGCGACCGTCAGCCACTGCGCGGTCCCCGCCACGCGCCACCATCGAGGGGCGCTGGAGACGCCGCCCGAGGTGGCCGCGGCGACCGTGCGGTCCAGGGCGTCCGTCAGCTCCTCCGACCGCGACCGCGCCGCGTGCCGTACGGCTGTCGCCCACGGCTCGGGCACCGGGGCGGAGGCGGCGGCTCCGACGTCGCGCAGGGCGGTGTCCACGGCCGACACCTCCACGGCGGTTGCCGCGGGCAGCGAGGAACGGGCGCCCTTGGCCAGGTGGAGACGGCGCAGCGGATCGGGCCGCAGCCTGCGCAGCCAGCGCGTCACCGGCCAGCCCGTCGCGGCGATCGAGCGGTGCCGATGCGACTTCGCGACCGCCTCGACCACGACGGGCACCCCGGCCGCCTGTGCCAGCGCCCGCGTCAGCGCCCTGCTCACGGCGACCTGCGGCACCGCGACCTGTCCGGGCACGGGCGGGGCGCCTGCCGTCGCAGCGGGAGGCGGCGACGCGGCGACGGCCGCCGCCCTCGGCTCCCGCACGGCCGGAGGCAGGGTGACAGCCGGCAGCGCCGCCCCGACGCCCGGCTCCGGCTCCGGCTCCGGCTCCCGAGCGTCGGGGGGGCGGGTGTGCGCCCAGAGCGCGGCGGCGGCCGAGGCCACGTCGGCGGCGAGCCGCGACGACCAGGCGCGGCGGCGGGAGACCTGCCGGTCGAGCAGCGCCCGCAGTTCGGGGACGCCCTCGCCGGTGCGGGCGGAGACGCCGAGCACCGGCACCCCTTCGAGCCCATCGGCCGCCAGCAGGCCGCGCAGGTCGTCGAGACAGCGCTTGACCGACCGCTCCGGGAGCCGGTCCACCTGGTTGAGCACGACGACCATGACATCCCGGTGCCGGGCGAGCGGGCGCAGGTAGCGCTCGTGCACGGCCGCGTCGGCGTACTTCTGCGGGTCGAGCACCCAGACCAGCAGGTCGACCGCGGCGACCAGGCGGTCGACCTCCCTGCGGTGGGACAGCTCGATGGAGTCGTGGTCGGGCAGGTCCAGCAGGATCAGCCCCGACGCGTCACCCTCGACCGTGTGGCGCAACGGGACGTCGAGCCAGTCGAGCAGCGGTCCCGAGCCGTCCGGGCCCCACAGGGCCGCCTGCGCCTTGGCGGTCGTCGGCCTGGTCACCCCCACAGTGGCCAGCTCGGTCCCGGACAGGGCGTTGAACAGCGACGACTTGCCGCTCCCCGTCGCCCCGGCGAGGGCGACCGCCGTGTGCTCCACCGACAGGCCGCGCCGTACGCCCGCCCGGGCGACCACGGCGCGGGCGTGGTCCACGGCCTCCTGGCCGAGCCGGCCCTCCGCCAGGTCGGCGGCCTCCGCGAGCGCCTCCAGGCGGTCGTCCAGCGACACCTCCGCCTTCCTGCGCGGGAGCTTCAAAGGACGCCCCTCTCCTGTACGGCCTTGGCGGCCTCCCGCAGCCGGGCCGCCGTCTCCGGAGCCGGGCCCAGCCCCTCCACCAGGGAGGTGAAGCGGGAGCGTTCCTCGTCGAGCAGCGCGCGGACGCGCCGCCGCAGGTCCTCGCGCGCCTCCTGGGTCAGCGTGCGTACGGCCTGGTCGCCGAAGACGGCTTCGAGCAGCTTCTGGCTGAGCACGCCGGTGCCGCCGGCGATGCCCAGCTCGATGCCGGTGATCCCGCCGGTCGTGGAGAACACCGCCAGCATGATCAGTACGCCGAGGCTGTTCACGCCGAACGACGCCGCCCGGGCGAGCGTGCGCCGGTCGGCGCCCTCGGAGCGGACGAGATCGAGCACGTGCCCCTGCCAATCGCGTACGGCCGCGCCGGCCCGCCCGGGCAGATCGGCGGACGCGCGGCCGAGCCGCCCGGAGACGGCGACGCCGGACTTCTCCAGCAGGTCGCGCCCGGCGGGAAGGGCCAGCCACGCCTCGACGGCCCGCTCCGCGGCGGCGTCGGCGGTGGCGCGGATCAGCGACTCCACCCCGCTCTCCAGCGCGACCCGCAGCTCCCTGTCGGGCGCGGGGCGGCCCCGGAAGGCGGCGACGAGGCGGTCGCGCAGCCAGCCGACGCGGGACTCCAGGGCCCGCATGAGGTCGCCGGTGCCCACGAAGTCCTGCCAGCGGGCCAGCACCTCCCCGCGCAGCAGCCTGCCGTCGCGCATTCCCTCGTCGAACGCCGACATCGCCACGTCGTACGCCCTGCCCGCGATGTCGCGCAGCTCGGCGATCCCCGCCCGCTGACGCTCCACCCGATCAGCCAGGTCGGGCACCCGGGTGCCGAGGCTGTCCAGGGCGCCGGTCAGGGTCCGCCGTACGACCTCGGCCCGCGCCTTGGCGTCCACGGACAGGTCGGCGAGCCAGGTCGCGATCGGCTGCACGACGTGGGCGGGCAGCCGGGCGCGTTCCGACGGCAGCTCCAGCTCGGGGACGGCGAACAGCGGGGTGGCGCCCAGGCCGTTCTCCCGCAGGAGCCGGGTCAGGTCGGCGGCCACGGGCTCGCGCGCCTCGGCCGGGACCCGCTGGAGGATCACCGCGAGCGCCGTGCTCCGCTCCCGGGCCAGGCGCAGGAAGCTCCACGGCACCTCGTCGGCGTACCGCGCGGCGGTCGTGACGAACAACCACAGGTCGGCCGCGGCGAGCAGCTGCGCGGCCAGCTCGCGGTTGGCCGTGACGATCGAGTCGATGTCGGGGGCGTCGAGCAGCGCCAGCCCGGGGGGCAGGGCGTCCACGGGGGCGATCCGCAGGGTGCCCGGCTCGCCGCGTCCGCCGCCGGCCGTCCCGCCCGTCACCCTGGCCAGCCCGGGCAGGATGGTGGTGGAGGTGAACCAGGCGACGTCGGCGGGGTTGCACACCAGGGTCGGCGCGAGCGTGGTGGGCCGCAGCACCCCGGGCTCGGTCACGATCATGCCGGCCAGCGAGTTGACCAGGGTGGACTTGCCCGCCCCGGTGGAACCGCCGACCACGGCGAGCAGCGGCGCGTCGATGGCCGCCAGGCGGGGCAGCAGGTAGTCGTCGAGCTGCCCGCGCAGCTCCCCCAGGACGCGCCGGTCGCCCGCGGCGTCCCCGATCTCCAGGGGGAACAGGTCCTGATCGAGGTGACACCGCAGGCTCTCCAGGGCGGCCCGCAGCCGGTCGTTCCCCGCCATACTCCCGACCTTCCCTGAGGAAGGCCGCCGAATCAGCCGCCCCGGCCGGTCAGGCAGTGGGCGTGGGCGCGGGCAGCAGCACCTTGCACTTGTCGTACGCCTTGGCAACTTTCGGGTCCGCCGTGGGCAGGTCGCGCACGCGCCCGCCGGCGGGCAGCTCGGCGCCGTTGTCCTTCATGCAGGTGCGGAACGCCTGCATGGCCTGCGGATCGACGCCGCGCCCGCCGCCGAACCCGCCCCGGCCGCCTTGCGGCATCAGGGAGCGGCACGCCTCGAATGCCTTGCTCATGGCGGGGTCCATCGACCGGAATCCGCCGAAGCCCCCGCTCGGTCTGGCGGTCGGTCTACCCGAGGGTCCGGCGCCGGGCCGCCCGCTGGGCGGCGTGACGCCGTTCTTGCGCAGGCACTCGGTGAACGCGGCCCGGGGGTCGGCGCTCGAACCACCTCCGGCGGCGGCCTGCGTGGTGGTCGTGGCGGCGGTGTCGTCACCGCCGCCGCAGCCGGTCACCGTGACCGCCAGGACCGCCGCGGCGACCGCGATGGACAGGTATCGCAAAGGGATCACCCTAGCCTTTCGTCGGGCGGGCACGCGGGAAGACGGACGCGGAACACCGCGCCGCGGCCGGGCTCGCTGTCGGCCGTGATGGTGCCGCCGTGGGCCTGGACGAGAGCGGCGGCGATGGACAGCCCGAGCCCCGTGCCGCCGGAGTCCGACCGGCTGCGCGAGGGATCGGCGCGGTAGAACCTCTCGAAGACGCGTTCGGCGTCGCCGGAGGCGAGGCCGGGCCCGTCGTCGGCCACCTCGATCAGGGCCTGCGATCCGGACACGATCCCCACGCCGACGCGGAAGGCGGTGCCCGCGGGGGTGTGCCGCAGGGCGTTGCTGACCAGGTTGCCGACGACCTGGCGCAGCCGCGCCTCGTCGCCGAGCACCCGCACCGGCTCGTCCGAGTCGTCCAGCCGCAGCAGGTCGATCTCCCGGTCCGGCGCGAGGGTCTGCGCGTCGAGCACCGCCCCCGCCGCGAGGCTGAGCACGTCGACCGGGCGGCGTTCGAGAGGGCGCTGCTGGTCGAGCCGCGCGAGCAGCAGCAGGTCGTCCACGAGCAGGCCCATCCGTACGGCCTGGTCCTCGATGCGGCGCAGCAGCAGGACGGGGTCCTGCGAACGCTGCTGCCGGTACAGCTCGGCGAAGCCGCGGATCGAGGTGAGCGGGGTGCGCAGCTCGTGGGAGGCGTCGGCCATGAACCGGCGCATCCGCTCCTGCGACGCCTCCCGCTCCCGGAACGCCGTCTCGATCTGCGTGAGCATGCCGTTGATGGACCGGCCGAGACGGCCCATCTCCGTGCGCCGGTGCCGGAGCGGGACGCGTCGCGACAGGTCGCCCGCCGCGATCGCCTCCGCCGTCCGTTCGATCTCCCCCAGCGGGCGCAGGCTGCGCCGTACGAGCCAGTAACAGGCGATCCCGAGCGCGACCAGCACGGCGAGGCCGACTCCCAGGACGATCACGGCCAGCCGGGAGACCGTGCCGTCGATGTCGGCCAGGCTGACGGCCGCGATACGGAAGCGGGTGCCGTCCTCCTCGCGTACGGCGATCGCCCGCCACAGCGCTCCCGAGGGACTCTCGGCCGTGAACAGCCACTGTCTGCGGTCCTGCCGGGGCCTGGGCAGCGCGGGCGGCGGATCGGCGTTCGGCGGCTCCTGAACGGTGCGGACGACGGCGCCGTTGCGGTCGAGCAGGACGATGTAGAACGAGCCGAACTGCCGCGGCGGCCGGGACATGTTGCCCGTGACCGCGGACGGAGGGGGCGGTTCCGCCGGGCGCCGGCCGACGGCCATGAGCTGCCCGTCGACCCGGTCCACCAGGTAGCCCCGCAGGAGCTGTACGGCGAAGCCGCCGGTCAGCGCGATCGCGAGCGCCACGAGCAGCAGCGTTCCCGCCACGAGCCGCAGCCAGAGCGGGGTCCTCGCGGCCCGCCGCCGCAGCTCGCGGATGCTCAGCAGGCGCAGCACCGCCCCCGCGCGCGGCAGCCGGGGCCACCGGCGGGCGCGGGTGGACCAACCGGCCTTCGCACCGGCGTCGCGGGCCGGCCCGCCGACGTGGAGCAGGTCACTGACGCGGCGCACGGAGGACATAGCCCACGCCGCGGAGCGTGTGGATCAGCTTGGGCTCGGCGGTGTCGATCTTGCGCCGGAGATAGGAGACGTACGACTCGACCACGTTGTGGTCGCCGCCGAAGTCGTAGTGCCAGACGTGGTCGAGGATCTGCGCCTTCGACACCACCCGGCCCTGGTTGACCATGAAGTAGTGCAGCAGCTTGAACTCGGTGGGCGACAGCCGTACGGGGACGCCGTCCCGCCAGACCTGGCGGGAGTCCTCGTCGAGCTCGAGATCGGCGACGCGCAGCCGGGCGGGGACGTCGCCGCCGCGCGTGCGGCGCAGCACGGCCCGGATGCGCGCGAGCACCTCCTCGAGGCTGAACGGCTTGGTGACGTAGTCGTCGCCGCAGCCGAGCCCGGTGATCTTGTCCTCGTTCGCGTCCCTGGCGGTGAGGAACAGCACGGGGACCCGCCGCCCGGAGGCGTGGAGCCGGTCGGAGACGGCGAAGCCGTCCAGATCCGGCAGCATGACGTCGAGCACGATCAGATCGGGACGCACCTTGCCGGCGATCTGGACCGCCTCCCGGCCGGTGGAGGCGGTGATCACCTCGAACCCGGCGTACCGAAGGCTCGCCGACAGCAACTCCCTGATGTCGGGCTCGTCGTCGACGATGAGCAGGCGGCCCTCCCCGGTCACGATCCCGCCCTCCGGCCCATGGCCGAGCCCTCGGTGACGGACGTCGCCGTCACCTGGCCCTGGGCGTCGGCGGTGCCGGCGACGGTGACGAAACTGCCCGGCTTCAGGTCGGAGACCTTGCCCGTCCGGGTGACCTGGACCTTGGTGTCGCCCGAGGTCGTCACCGTGACCACTCCGCCGTTCACGGTCTGGACGTAGATCTTGTCGCCGTCGACCAGCTTGACCGTGCCGAAGGTCATGCCGCCGGGCCCTGCCCCTGCCCCTGTGCCTGCCCCTCTTCCCGCGAAGCCGCCGCCGCCCGTGCCTCGTGCGTACCCGCCGCCGAGCCCACCGCCCACGGGGGCCTGGCCGTACGCTCCGGGACCGGCCGCGCGGGACGGGACCTGGCCCGGCGTGGAGCCGCCCAGGAGTTTCTGCACCTGGATGCCGAGGAGCAGCCCGGCCACGAGCAGGACGCCTCCGGCCAGGGCGAGCGTCAGCTTCGACCCACCCGCCCGAGCGGGACGCGCCGCCAGCGCCTCCTGGAGGTCGTCGTCGAACGGCGAGGTCTCCAGAAGCTCCTCGGTGTCGTGCCTGCTCACATCCATCTCCCTTCCATGGGCCCGGCCATCACTCGAAGCGCAGGGCTTCGATCGGCCGCAGCCCGGCGGCGCGGTTGGCGGGGTAGCTGCCGAAGAACAGGCCGATCGCGACCGAGACGCCGAGCGCCAGCGCGATCGACGTGGGGACGATCACCGGCTGCACACCCGCGATCGTGAACTGGGCGCCGACCACGGCGATCAGCACGCCCAGCAGGCCGCCGACGAGGCTGAGCATCGTCGCCTCGGCGAGGAACTGGCCGAGGATCGCGCCCTTCGGCGCGCCGATCGCCTTGCGGATGCCGATCTCCCTGGTCCGCTCGGTGACCGTGACGAGCATGATGTTGGTGATGCCGATGCCGCCGACGAGCAGGCTGATCGCGGCCACCGCGCCGAGCAGGACCGTGAAGGTCCCGGTCGCCGCGCTGACCGTCTCCTGCAGGGTCGCCTGGTTGAGGATGCGATAGTCGGCGCTCGCCGAGTCGGTGATGCCGTGCCGCTGGTTGAGCACCTCGGTGACCTCGGTCTGCGCGGCGTCCACCGACTCGGCGCTCTCGGCCTGAACGAGAATCTGCCCCAGCGGCCCGAATCCGGTCAGGCTCTGCTGCACGGCGGGCAGCGGGGCGATCGCCACGTCGTCGGCGTCCTGGAACCCGGACGAGCCGGCCTCCTTGAGCACGCCCACGACGGTGAACGGCACGCCCGACACCGTGATCTGCTTGCCGAGGGGATCGACCGTGCCGAACAGGTTCTCGGCCACCGTCTGCCCGATCACCACGACCTTGCGCGCGGCGAGCACGTCGTCGTTGTAGAAGTAGGCGCCCTTGACCACGGGCTTGTTGGACGCCTCGAAGTAGCTCGGGTAGGTGCCCACGAGCTGGCTGATCGAGTGGCTCGCCCCTTCGTACGTCGCGGTCTGGGACTGGGCCGTCACGACCGGCGAGACGCTCTTGACCGAGGGGGCGTTCGCCGGGTCGGCCAGCGCCCGCGCGTCGTCGACGGTGAGGTCCTTGGCCTGGGTGCGCGGGCCGGTGTTCTGCCGTCCGGCCTGGCCTCCGCCTCCCCCGCCGCCGAAACCGCGGGCGAACCCGCCGCCCGGACCGCCCCCGCCGCCCGAGGTGGACGGCGTGACCGTCAGCGAGTTGGCGCCGAGCCGCTGGATGTTCTGCTGGATCTGCTGGGAGGACCCCTCGCCGACCGCGACCAGCAGGATCACCGCGGCGACGCCGATCAGGATGCCGAGCATGGTGAGCGCGCTGCGCATCTTGTTGGCGGCCAGGCCGCGCAGCGCGAAACGCAGGACCTCCGCGGCGTTCACGAGGCCACCTCCGCGAACCGCGGGGGCAGCCCGCCGACCGGCGTGGTGCGCACGTCCTCCACGATCTGGCCGTCCATGAGGCGGACGACCCGTTTGGCGTGCGCGGCGACCTCCTCCTCGTGGGTGATGATGACCAGGGTCCGGCCGCTCGCACTGAGGCGGTCGAAGATGTTCATGACGTCCTCGCTGGACTTGCTGTCGAGAGCGCCCGTGGGCTCGTCGGCCAGCAGCAGGGTCGGCGCGGTGACGAGCGCGCGGGCCACCGCCACCCGCTGCTGCTGGCCGCCGGACAGCTCGTTGGGCTGGTGGTGGACGCGCTCGGCGAGCCCGACCCGGTCGAGCGCGGCCAGCGCCCTGCGGCGCCGCTCCGCGGCCTTGACCCCGCCGTACGCCAGGGGAAGCTCGACGTTGGCGAGCGCGCTCATCCGGGGGATGAGGTTGAACGACTGGAAGACGAAGCCGAGTTTGCGGTTGCGGACGACCGCGAGCCGCCGCTCGTCGAGCCCGCCGACGTCGGTGCCGTCGAGGTGGTAGGTCCCCCCGGACGGGACGTCGAGGCAGCCGATGATGTTCATCAGCGTGGACTTGCCGGAGCCGGAGGCGCCCATGATCGCCACATAGTCGCCGCGCTCCACCCTGAGCGACACGCCGCGCAGCGCGCGCACCGCGGTCTCGCCCTCGCCGTACACCTTGGTGACGTGGCCCAGGTGGAGTACAGGGGGGTCGAGCACCGGCGGCTGGCCGGCCCTCATCGGTTGCCTCCGCCGCCACCGCCACCGCCGGCGCCGCCGCCGAAGCCGCGGCCGAACCCGCCTCCGCCCCCGGGGAACTGGATGCCGCCGCCTCCGCCGGTCGTCGATGCCTGGGGCCGCACCACCTGGTCGCCTTCCTGGAGTCCCGACTTGATCTCGGTTGTGGTGTCGCCCTTCAGGCCGGCCTCCACCCGCTTCACGACCTGCTTGCCGTTCTCCAGCACGGTCACCGTGGTCTGGCCGCCCGCCGTGGTGACCGCCGAGGACGCCACCGTGAGCACGTCGTCCGCCTTGCCCACGGTCACCTGGGCCGTGGCCGTCTGGCCGAGCCGTACGGTGGAGGGCACGTCGGTCAGCGAGATCGTCACGGCGTACTGGACGACGTTGTTGTTCGTCTGAGGCTGCGGGTCGACCACCGTCACCTTGCCGGCGGCCGTGACCCCGGCGAGGGCGTCGAACGACACGGTCGCCGCCTGACCGACCTTGATCCTGCTGACGTCGGCCTCGGTGAAGTTCCCCACGATCCGCAGGCGGGCGGGGTCGGCGATCTCGATGAAGCCGCTGGATCCGCTGGACCCGCTTGACCCCGCGGAACCGCTCTGCGACTGCCCCTGGCCGCCCTGGGAGGACCCGCCGGACCCGCCGGACGCGCCCGAGGAACCGCCCACGGCTCCGTTGACCGCCGTGACGACACCGGCGAAGGGCGCCTTGATCACCGTGCCCGCCAGCGCCCGCTTGGCCGACCGGTAGGCGTTCCTCGCGCTGATGTACTGCGAGTAGCCCGACGCCGTCGAGGTGTCGGCCTCCTCGGCGGCGTCCAGACTCGCCTGGGCCGCCTCCAGACTCTCCCGGGCGGCCGTGTCGTCGATGCGCGCGAGCACCTGTCCCTTCTTGACCTTGTCGCCGCTCTCGACCAGGACGGACTCGACGGTGCCGTTCGCAGCGAAATCGAGGGCGCGCGTCCTGGCGCTTTCGACGGAACCGGAGGCCGATACCGAGGCGAGCACGGTCCCGCGGGTCACCCGGGTCGTCAGCGGCGCGGCGCCGTTTCCGGAGGAGTCGCCTCCCACGGACGCCCAGGCCGCCGCGATCCCGCCGAGCAGCAGTACCACCAGGACACCGTTGATGATCAGCGTCCTGCGCTTCGTCGACAGCTTCACGACGTCGAACCATGGCAAACCCCGCTTCGGGCAACCTAGGCCGATGCTGAGGGTTTGCTGACAGTCCGCGCCGGATCCCGCATCCACAGACAACTCTCAGGTACGGCCAAGCCATCGGTCACGTGGCGTCAGCAGGATGTCCGCCATGAGATCGAGCACTCCACTCAGCGTCGGAGGGCTCGCGCTGGCGGGGATCGTCATCGCGAGCGTCGCCGTGATCTCCGCCACCGGCGGCGACACCTCCGTGGCCGACCGGATGGCGCTCGCCTCGGTCAAGCGGGGCACGGTCGCGTCGTACGTCTCCGCCGCCGGCAACACGATCGACACCGGCGTGCGGGATCTCGCGTTCGGAGCGGAGGGCACGGTCGAGAAGGTCTACGTCAGGGTGGGCCAGAAGGTCCGCCGCGGCAAGGTCCTCGCCCGGATCGACGACACCATCGCCAGGGAAAACTACGAGGCCGCCAAGGCCGCCCTCGCCGCCGCCCAGGAGACCCTCGACGACGTCGAGAACGGCACCGGTTCGGGATCTGCGGGAGGCTCGGGGACGGGGGCGTCCAGCGGCGGAACCGGATCGGGCAGCGCGGGCGGGGCCGGAACCGGGGCGTCCGGCGGCGGCTCCGGGGCCGGGGCGTCCGGCCGCGGAACCGGATCGGGCAGCGCGGGCGGGGCCGGGGCGTCCGGCGGCGCAACGGGCGCGGGTGCCGGGGCGGGAAACGCGGGCGGCTCCGGGAGCAGCGGCCCTGTCTCGTGCCCGACCCCCTCCGTCCGGCCTTCCGGGCAGGCGTCCGCGCGCCCCTCCTCGCAGCCCTCGTCACGGCCTTCCGCGACCGCCCGGCCTTCGAACCGGCCGGCCAGCGCCCTGGCGAACAAGGGCGCGAGCGCGGCGAGCATCGGCCTCGTGGCGTACCGGGGCGGTGACCACGGCGGGTCCAAGCCCCAGCCCAGTCCGGCGCCCACGGTCACGGCACGCCCGCACCCGCATCCGAAACCGTCCAGGACGCACCGTCCGGCGCCCACGGACAGCGGCGCGACCGCGCCGGATCCCGAGGTGAGCGTCTCGATCCTGCCCACGGCGCCGGCGCAGCAGCCGTCCGCCAAGCCGAGCCCCTCCCCCAGTGGTTCCTCCTCCGCCTGCGCACCCGGGCAGAGCGGCCAGGGACAGGGCTCGCAGGGACAGAATTCCCAGGGACAGAGCGGGCAGGGACAGAGCAGGCAGGGGCAAGGCGGCGGCGCACAGGGGCGTGCGGGCTTCGGCGGCGGCCAGGCAGGCCAGGGAGGCCAGGGGGGCGGCGCCCGGCTCACCGAGGCACAGGCCGAGGCACAGGTCAGCCAGGCGACGACCGAACTGGCCGAGGCCAAGGAGGCGCTCGCCGGTGTGAGGATCAAGGCTCCGGCGGACGGCACGATCCTTTCCGTCGCGGGGACCACCGGCTCCCGCTACACCTCCGGGACCTTCATCACTCTCGGCAACCTCGACGACCTGCAGGTGCAGGCGCTGTTCACGGAGTCGGACATCCGTTTCCTCAAGGTCGGTCAGGCCGCCACCGTGACGCTGCCCACGCAACCGGGGCAGGAGTACCCGGGAACGGTCGCCCACATCGACCCGACCGCGACCACCAGCAACCGCCTGGTCCGTTACGGCGTGACGATCGTCCTGAACAGCCGCCCCGCCCGGCTGCTGCTGGGACAGAGCGCCACCGTACGGGTGACGACCGGCGAGGCCGCCGACGCGCTCTACGTGCCCTCACAGGCCGTACGCGCCCAGGGCGACGGCACGGCCGTGGTCACGGTGGCCAACGGCGGGACGCAGTCGCGGCGGACGGTCAAGGTCGGCGTACGCGGCGACAGCTACGTGGAGATCACGGGCGGCCTCTCCGAAGGCGACCAGATCGTCCTGCCCGTCGCCTCCACCGCCTTCCCCGACGAGGGCTTCCCGGCGGCCGGCCAGTTCAACGGCGGATGAACGTCGGCAGGCCGATGGGATGCCGCCAAGGCCGCGGTAGCCGTTGGCACCTTGAAAAGGTATTGCTGGTGGTAGCAGTTCACTTCGGGCAATAAATAGCGCTGGAACCTCGCGGCGCTTGCTCCTGCCCTCCGCGCCGGGACTGGCTGGGTCACAGACTCTCGGCGGGCCAGCCGGCCTCACGCATCGGTGTCCTTCGGATGACGAGGCGAGGCGTAGACGACCCATACCGTATGAGCGGTGTCATCGATCACGTAGCGCACGCGCCCGCCGCTGGTGACCTCGAACTCCCATCGCTCGAGGTCCTGTCCGTTGTGACGATGAGTCGCAAGGTCGCCACGCAGGCGATGCTGGCGCTCATGGTCGTGGTGAGCGTGGATCGGCGCGCAGCGTCTCCAAGCATCGGCGCGTGTTTGCCAGGGCGTGACGGCATAGCTCCTCCCAGCCCTTCACCGCGTCGCTCGTACCGAACCGTACGTTTCATTCGTTATCAGGAGGCGGGACTGTGACCCGGTCTCCGCGCTTCGGACTCATACCGAAACCTCAACCGGTCCGAAGTCTCCGTTCGTCGGCTGGGCCCACCCGGGCCCGCACCTCGAGGTTGGGTCAGCGTTCGGGGCCGCGGATGCCCTCGAGCACAAGCGTGACGTGCCTACGCCAGCCACCGGCGCCGGTCATGTTCGCCATGGCACCACGGGTGATGAGGACGAAGTCATCGGCACGAAAGTCGTCACGGAGCCGGCCGGCGTCGACGGCGCGCCGCACGATGCGTTCGGTGATCGCCGAGAAATCCGTCTTCTCGGCGGCGATGTCGTTCCAGCTCGGCTCTTCCGGGCCGAGGAGCGCGAAGCGGAACGCGGCGTCGGCCTCGGCGGACTCCAGATAGCCGTAGAGCAGCGTCTCGAACGCCACCCAGGGATCCTCAGCCTCGTCGGCGGCGCGGGCGAGGGCGGTCATCGCCTCGAACCGGCGGCCGATGATCGCCGCGAGTAGCGCTCGCTTATCGGCGAAGTGCCGGTAGAGGGTGCCGACACCCAAGCCGGCACGCTCGGCGATCTCGTCCATCTGCACGGCGTCGCCTCGCTGGGCGAACAGCTCGGCGGCGGCATCGAGGACGGCCTCGCGGTTGCGCCGGGCGTCGGCGCGCAACAAGCGTTCGGGAGCGGTCATGGTCACTCCACTTTAGTTGACGATGCGCGGAAGCCCTGCCATATTCGGAACCGGAGTTCATGTTCATGTTAGAGGAGATCCGTTGATCGTCGTCACCACACCGACAGGACAGATCGGCAGCCAGCTGGTCCGTCAATTGCTCGACCAAGACAAGGAGGTCCGGGTCATCGCCCGTGACGCCTCCCGTCTGGATGACACGGTCCGCGAGCGGGTCGAGACCATCGATGGCTCCCACGACGATCCGGCCGTGCTCGACAAGGCACTACCCGGAGCCGAAGCGCTGTTCTGGCTCGTCCCACCGAACCCGCAGGCGCCGAGCGCCGAGGAGCACTACCTCGGCTTCGCCCGGGCGGGCGCCGCTGCCGTCGCCCGCCACGACGTCGGCCACGTCGTCGGAGTGTCCAGCGCCGGGCACGGCTGGCCGACCCCAGCCGGCGTCCTCTCGGCGGCCTTCGCGATGGACGCCGAACTCGGCAAGTCCGGCGCGGCGTATCGGGCGCTGTCCATGCCCTTTTACATGGAAAACCTCCTCGGGCAACTCGATGCGATCCGCGGGCACGGCGCGTTCTACCTGACCTGTGCAGGCGACCTGCCGCTGGCGTTGATCGCGACGCGGGACATCGCCGGCACCGCCGCCAACCTGCTCACCGATCTGTCCTGGACCGGGCAGGAGAACCTCCCCGTGTTCGGCCCCGACCGACTGACCCCTGACGGCATGGCCGAGGTGATCAGCCAGGAACTCGGACGTCCGGTCACCTACCGCCGCATGAGCGTGGACGACTACGCATCGCTCCTGCGCTCCCGAGGCGCCGGCGACCAGGCAGTCAAGGACGTGATCGAGGCGTTCGCCGCACAGGACCACGGCATCTACGACGCGGACTGGGCGACCGCCACGCCCACATCAACAGACTTCCGCACCTGGTGCAGGGAAGTACTCAAGCCCGCCGCGGACGCTCGGGCATCCTGACACGAGCGAGGCTTATGGCGCACCGATCGCGCTCAAGAAATCGGCGTGAGAGTGCGATCGGGCCCGGGGAAAGGCGACAGGCCGTTCGCTGGGTGCAGACCTGCGAGGTCGTACACGCACGTATCGAGTTGGAGTACCCGCCTCGTCGATCCACGGGGCGCCGGGTCAGGTGCGCAGGGCGGCGGTGAGCTCGTCGGTGCGCGGCCGGCTGCCCCAGAACCACTCGATGTGGGCGTGCCGTCGCTGCTCGGCGAGCCACTCGTCGAAGACACGCTTCTCGATGAACCTGCGGTTCACCTCGTCGAGCACCGCCGGCTCCACGGCCATCACATGAGCGACACAGAGACCACCGTCCGCCAGCCGCGCGGGTCCGAGCACGTGACCTGCCTTCGAGCCCGCGGCCGGGGGGCCGAAGAGCGCGCTGAGCTCCTCCCTGAGGTTGGCCTCGATCCGGCAGGTGGCCACGCCCGCCAGCGCCTCGTCGGCCGCAAGCGCGACGGCGTCCGCGTCCCTGTTCCGCAGACGCGCGGCTGCGACGTCCGCACGCTCGGGGTCCGCGTACCGCAGCCGAACGACCCTCAGCCGGTCGAACCCGTCACGATGGGCGGCGAAGTAGTCCTCCACACGGTTGCCGACGACGTCACGGCGCAGGGCCGCGACCGCCGCCTCGCTCGCCACGATCTCTTCCAGACGGGCGTGGCTCACGCCGCGCTCAGCCATCCATTCCCGCGTCGCCTGCGCGGTGAGAAGGCCCCGTGCCCGGCGGAAGGCGTCCATGGCCTCCTGCAGCCGGTCCGCGGACAGTTCCGGCTGCCGCGTCGCCAGGGCCTGCTCGACCAGGGCGGTGTCCACCAGCCGCCTGGCCAGGCCGGTGTCCTCCCACAGCACGTCCAGGACCGAAACCGACTTCTCCATCGTCATGTCGACACCGTTCACCCGAAGGACGAGCTGCTCGCCCGAGCGCTGCCCTCCCCGCAGTGGCCAAGGAATCACCCGGTTGGGGGCGAAAGCCAGCGAGACGGTTCCTTCGGACGAGGGGAACAGCAGGTCGTAGTGATATTCGTCGACGGCGGCCTCGCGCTGCCACAGCAGCCGCATGCTCACCTCGGGGTAGCGGTCACGCAGGTCGGACAGCCGCTCGCGGGCGCGTTCGGGCGGCAGGTGGTCCAGTGCGCGCAACCATTCGACGGCCTCGCCGAGCAGATCGGGAGACACCTTCGGGGACACGTCAGGCTCCTTCCAGCAGCAGGTCGCAGATCGCCGCGCTGATCGGCAGGCCGGTCAGCTCCTCGATCCACATCCACTGCCCATTGGGGTTGATCTCCAGGAACACGTACCGGCCGTCCGGGGTGAGGACCAGGTCGATGGCCCCGTAGACGAGCCCGAGGCGGTCCGTCATCGCCAGGCACCGCTCGGCGACCTCGTCCGGCAGACGGTGGACGCCGTACGGGGTGACGCCCAGGTCGTACCGGCGCCAGTCCACCTTCGACCGGTTGCTGTTCTGGGAGTGGATCTCGGCGGCGAACACCCGCCGGCCGACGACGGTCACCCGCAGTTCCACCCGCTTGGGCACGTACTGTTGCACGATCACCGGGCAGTACCGCAGCGCCTCCGCGTACGCCACATCACGGGCCGAGACGAGTTCGCACTTGCGGATGACCGTATGGCCCCCCGCCAGGTTCTCCACCCACGGCAGGCCCATGGGCTTGGTGACGACGTGCCCGTCATGGCGGTTGTGGAAGTCCCACAGGGCGTCGGCCTGGGTCGCGATGAGGGTTTCCGGGATCTCGAATCCCAGCTCGGCGGCGAGGATCAGCTGGGACGGCTTGTGCGCGGCACGACGGATCACCGAGTCACGCGCGGGCACCACCCGGCACGGCAGGTGCTCCCAGAGGTCGCCGATGAGGGTAAGGCTCTCCTGGGCGGTGTAGGCCGCCACGGACGGGTCGGTGATCTCCGGGTGAGCCTGCGGCGGTGTCGGCCGCCGCCACCACAGGGCCGTCACCGTGTCCAGGTCGAGCGTGCCGGACTCGGTGTGCAGCAGACGGCGCGACAGCCCGCGCGCGGTGTACGCCAGTTCGACGTGAGCCCGGGTCAGGTAGTCCCCGTTGTCGAAGACGGTGGTGCGGGCGCCGCGCTCTGCCAGCAAGTCGCTGACTCGCTCGGCGTGCGGGTCGTTGTCACGCGTGAGGACGAGGACATGCGGGGCTGACACGGGGTCTCCTCGGAAAGCGGGCCTGCGAGCGGAGAGCGGCCGCCGCCCCCGCACGGGACGGCGGCCGCATCGGACTGCGCGAGTGGTCGCTCGTCAGTCGGGGTAGCAAACGCCCGGCGGGTCGAAGTACTCCGCCGTGACGATCTCGGGCCGCTGGCCTCCGCTGAGGCCGCTCAGCGCGCTCTCGTCCAGTTCCACACCGATCGGGGCGATGTCCCCGAGCTCGGTACGCGGTGATGCGTTCATGGAACGTTCCTCCTTTCCTGTGAGAGAAAGCGATTGCGTGACCATGGTCCGAACCTGCTCTTGTGATTGACTTGTGACCGGCTGCACGTCAGCAGGCGCGATCATGAAGTGGGTCGCCGACCGCCGGTGCACAGGATGAGGCGTACGTACAGGCCGTTGGCGGCGATCAGGGTGTCGTGCACGCCGCTCTCGACGATCCGCCCGCGGTCGAGCACCACGATGAGTCGGCGTCCCTGACGGTGCTCAGCCGGTGGGCGATCACGATCCGCGTCTGGGGGAGGCCGCCGAGGTTCTCGCTGAGCGTCTGCTCCGTGTCGGTGTCGAGGTGACTGGTGGCCTCGTCCGGCAGCAGGATCGGCGGCCGGGCGAGAATCGCGCGGGCCAATGCGATTCGCTGGCGCTGACCTCCAGAAACGCCGCGCCTTCGGTGAGCAGCGTGCCATACCGAGAGGCATGGCCGCGATGTCGTCGTGAGGAGGAGAGCCCCCATGCGCGCAGCCCGCCCGCCAGGGGGTGGGCGAGCGCGGCCGCCGCCGCGGCCAGCCCGAGCAGGGGCAGCAGGCCGACCTCCCCGCGTCCCACCACCCCGTCCACGACGTTCTCGGTCATGACGGGCAGCACCCGGCCGAGGTTCTGAAGGACAAGGCTGAGCAGCACCAGGACGGCCAGGATGCCCCGATGACGCAGCACGGCCATGCGGATGTAACGCGACCATGCGGATCCCCGCGCACCGCCGCGTCCCCGCCGGAACGCCGGGGCGGGGGCGAAGGTGAGGAGCACACCGCTGCAGTCCCGTGCGAACTCCTCCCGGGTCAGCCTGAGCCGCCCGGTCGCGGGGTCGACGACCGTGACACTCTCACCGGCAGCCCGCGAAATGCCTGCCGCGCCAGTGGGCGACGGCCGGCATGGGCATGCCGGGGACGCCCGCCGCCGGCAGGGAGAGGGCGCGCGTGGTCAGCCCGTGGGCCCGTGCGACGCGGACAAGCGTAAGGGCACTGACAGCGTCGCGACCCACGCCCATCTCCTCGGCGAGCGTCCGTGCGGCGGTGTGTGACCGTGCGCGCCGAGGATCATCGCGAGGCAGGCCGGCCGCATTCGACCATGCTGTGTTGAAGTACGACTGGAACCCGCATGAAGCCGTAGTCTCCGCCGCTCCACTGTGGTTCCGGTTGTGAGCGGCTGAAACCGGAGGCCGTCATCGCTCCTGTTCGCGACGCCGCTCGCTCGGAGGCGCCGAGCTCCTTGGGGGTGGGAACGCGCCGTCATCCCGGCCTCGTGCCAGGACCCCGGAGCGCCGCGGATCGGGAGCCCGCCCCCGGCCGCTCGCAGGAGCATCGGCGGGCCCTTCAGCCTCCCCCCGATGACGCGACGCACGACCCGCCGGTTGGGCCGACGACAAGGTGCGGGAGGGGTCGAATCGTTTTTCCCAATTCATGAGCGAGACGTGCGGCTTCATAGGCTGCAACCGCGCCGGGCTCGCCCATCCGGCGATCCCGGAGTTCGCGCCAGCCCTCCTGCTCGCTCATACCGCCTCCTCTTTCTCATCCACGGTGTGCGCCGCCTCGATACAGCGACGTAGGGCCCGACGAGCCCGCTCTATCTAACGCCCGTAGTGTGGCCTGGACTTGTAGAACACCGTCATTGCTATCGCCACTCCGCGTGACGAGTAGATCTGGCTGCCTCCGCCGGACCCTGTCCCGGCAGCGTCTCATGGCAGCGGACGACCGAGGCCGGGAGCGGTCACCAGCGGGCGAAGGGGACTTCGTAGACGGGCGGTCCGCCCAGCATTTCCGCCAGATGATCGTCCTCGGTGACGTCTAGGTCGAAGGCGTGGCCCGCCTGCCAGGGGTCCCAGCCGCGTTTCAGCGCCATGCGGATGACCGCCGCCACGAGCGCCGGCCGTACGGCCATCGTCCGCTCTCCCACCCAGACGTCCGGCCGGGAGAAGGGAAGCGACACCAGGAGCACCCGGCCCGGCCCTTCCGCCGGCTCGACCGGAAAGGTCAGCGGCCCCTCACCGATCGCCTGACCGTAGGTGGGCTTGTGGCGGATACGCCACCGGTAGGTGGCGCCGTCAACTGTGATGAGCCGTGAGCCCTTCCGCGGAATCGCCACAGATACCTCCCTACCTCCCACCCCTCAACCTCCACTCCCGTGGACGCGCGAGGCAACGGAAATAGCGGTCAGGTGCGGGCTTCGGGGGCGAGGGGGAGGGTGACGCGGAAGGCGGCGCCGGCGCCGGGGGCCGTCTCCACGCCGACCTTGCCACCGTGCGCCCGGACGAGAGACTCCACGATCGCGAGCCCGAGGCCGCTCCCGCCGGACGGCCGCGTACGGGAGGGGTCGGCACGGTAGAAGCGCTCGAAGACCCGAGCGGCCTGCTCGGGGGTGAGGCCGGGCCCCTTGTCGGCCACCTCGATGAACGCCGTGCCGTCCAGGCTGCCGACGCGTACGGTGATCGGGGTCCCCTCGGGCGTGTGGGTCGTGGCGTTGCTCATCAGGTTGCCCACGACCTGCCTCAGCCGCACCTCGTCGCCCGAGACGATCAGCGCCGCGTCCCCCTCGACCACCAGCGAGACGTCGCGGTCGGGGCAGAGGGTCCTGGCGTCGTGGACCGCGTCGGCCGCCAGGGCCAGCAGGTCCACGGGCTGTTTGCGCAGCGGGCGCTGCTGGTCGAGCCGGGCGAGCAGCAGGAGGTCGTCCACCAGCAGGCCCATGCGGGCGGCCTCGCTCTCGATGCGCGACATCAGCCGTGTGGTGTCGGCGTCAGGCACCTGACGGTGGAACTCGGCGAACCCCCTGATCGAGGTGAGCGGTGTGCGCAGTTCGTGCGAGGCGTCGGCGACGAAACGGCGCATGCGCGCCTCCGACTCCCTCGCCGCGGCCTCGGAGGCCGCCCGGGCCTGGAACGCCGCCTCGATCTGGGCGAGCATGCCGTTCAGCGCGCGGGCGAGCCGCCCGACCTCGGTGCGCGGGTCGCGATCGGGGATCCGGCTGCCGAGGTGCCCCCGGGCGATGGCCTCGGCGGTCGCCTCGATCTCCGCCAGGGGCCGCAGGCTGCGCCGTACGATCACGACGCCGACGACGGCGAGCAGGACCATCAGGGCACCGCCGACCAGCGCCTCGATGAGGGCGAGCCGTGCGGTGATCTGCCCGACCGAGGCCATGTCCATCGCGACGACGACCGTGCCGAAGCCCTCGACGGGCACCACCCGGGCCCGCCACAGGCCGTCGCCCGACACCGCCGGCACCGTCACCGGGTCCTGGGAGGTCACGGTGCCGGGGCCCGGAAGCCTCTCCACGCCCATGCCCGCCTGCGCGAGCAGCGCCCTGCCCTCGGTGTCGCGGATCTCCACTCGGCCCTCGGGCGGCACCCTGAGCCGTACGAACGCCCCCGGACCCCGGTCGAGACGTTTCTCGGTCTCGTGCGCCAGCATGCCGACCTGCATGTCCACCCGGCTGACCAGGTAGTCGCGCAACACCGAGACGCTGCCCACGCAGATGACCGCGAGGGCGACCGCGACCAGCGCGAGCATGGCCGCGCTGAGCCGGATCCGCAGCGGCGTGCGCCCCGACACCGCTCAGGCGCCGCTGGGTGGTGTCCGCATGACGTAGCCGACGCCGCGCAGCGTGTGGATGAGCCGGGGGTGATGCCGGGAATGGGCGTTGTCGAGCTTGCGGCGCAACACCGACACGTACGACTCGACGATCCCGGCGTCGCCGCGGAAGTCGTAGTCCCACACGTGATCGAGGATCTGGGCCTTGGACAGCACCCGGCCGGCGTTGCACATGAAGTAACGCAGCAGCTTGAACTCCGTCGGCGACAGGGGCACGGCCCGGCCGCCGCGCCAGACCTCGTGGGACTCCTCGTCCAGTTCGATGTCGGCGAAGGTCAGCCGCGGCGGAGCGATCATCGGGTCTCCGGCGGTGCGGCGCAGCACGGCCCGGATCCGGGCGATGACCTCCTCGAGGCTGAAGGGCTTGGTCACGTAGTCGTCGCCGCCGAGCGTCAGGCCCCGGATCTTGTCCTCGGTGGCGTCCCGCGCGGTGAGGAAGACCACAGGGGTGTGGGTTCCGCCGCCGCGCAACCTGCGCACGATGTCGAACCCGTCCATGTCCGGCAGCATGACGTCGAGCACGATCAGGTCCGGTCGATGCCGCTGCGCCGCGGCGACCGCCTCGCCGCCGTTGGATGCGGTGTGGACCTCGAATCCGGCATACCGGAGGCTGGCCGCGAGCAGTTCGAGGATGTTCGGCTCGTCCTCGACGATCAGCAGCCGGGCTTCGGGAGATTCAGCGACCATGGCGGCAGCACTCTAGACCTAGGAAGTTAAGGGAACCGTTAAAGCGATGTGCCGCGCGATCGCCAGGCTGCTCGTCGCCGCGGGCGAGGGCGCGTTTCGCACCAGCACGATCCGCCCGCGCACGTCGATGACGAAGTCGTCGAGCAGCCTGCCGTCCCGCGCCACGGCCTGGGCCCGCACGCCACCTCCGGCGCGTACGAGGTCGGCCGGGGCCAGCTCGGGCACGTACCGCCGGGCGGCGGACACGAAGGCCCGCTTGGCCAGCGAGCCGTACACCTCGCGGAGGCCGGTGCGCCAGTGCTCGGCCGCCATGCGCCGGGCGCCCGGCCAGGCGACGATCCGCCGCAGGTCGCGCAGCGACGCCGACCGCCAGGAGTAGCCCTCCAGGGCGAGCGCCGGCACGGCGTTGGGCCCGACCAGGACCTCCCCGTCGATCCTGCGGGTCAGGTGGACGCCGAGGAAGGGGTAGCGGGGGTCGGGCACGGGATAGATAAGACCTTTCACCAGGCCGCGCGCCGGACCGGCGAGCCGGTAGTACTCACCCCGGAAGGGGACGATCCGCACGTCGCCGCCCGCTCTCGCCAGGTCCGCCACGCCGTCGGTGCCGAGGCCGGCGCAGGAGATCAGCCGGTCGAAGGTGAGCCTCTCCGGCCCGGCCGCCACCGCCACGCCGTCGGTGGTCTGCCTGATCGCGCGTACGGGACGCGAGAGCCGTACGGACCCGCCGGCCTCGGCCACGTCGGCGGCGAAGCGGCGCGCGACCGCGGAGAAGTCGGTGATCGCGGTGTGCGGCGAGTGGACGGCGGCGACCCCGACCGCGTGCGGTTCCACCTCCCGCAGGCCGATCGCGTCGAGCTCGGCGATGCCGGGCACGCCGTTCTCCCTGGCCCGCTCGGCGATCCGGCGCAGCCCGGCCAGTTCGCCCCGGGTGGAGGCCACGACGAGCTTGCCCGCCTCGTCGTACGGCAGGCCGTGCTCGGCGCAGTACTCGCGCAGCATGGCGGCGCCCTCCCGGCAGAGGGTCGCCTTCAGCGAGCCGGGCTGGTAGTAGATCCCGGCGTGCACGACCCCGCTGTTGTGCCCGGTCTGGTGGGCGGCGATCCGGGGCTCCTTCTCCAGCACGGTCACCTCGGCGCCCGCCCGCGCCATCTGCCGGGCCACGGCCAGACCGAGGATCCCGGCGCCGACGATCCCGATCCTCATGTTGGTGCGGTTGTCGACAGCATGCCGGACATTGTCGCAGCCGGAGCCGCTCCACGGTGATCGAACTTGTGTTCGGTACGATGGCGGCGTGTACGTGCCACCCGGCTGGCCACCGGAGGTGCGCCCTCCTGGCAGCCCCGACTGGGAGGTCTCGGCCGTGTCGTGGCTGCTCGACACGGTGCCCCCGGACTACCGCGCGTACGGCGTGCTGCGCCGCCATCCGCTCGCGCTCGCCCGGATGGCCCGCCAGCAGGTGGCGGCCTCGATCCAGGCGGCCAGGGAGGGATACCGGGGAGCGGCGGTGGACCTGAAGGAGCACCTGCCCCCGCACGCGATCGAGGCGGTCCTGGACGCCTACCGCCAGGAGGGCCCCCGGCTCGTACGGCTGGCCGAGTCGATCGCGCTCGTGGAACGAGCCCTGCGCGGCGAGCACTTCCTACCTCGGCTGTGAACCCGCTCTTATTTCCGGACATATGGGGCATAACAGTCTAAAAGAGGGAATCGGGGGTTAGCCATGACCACAGAGGGAGTAAGCAAGACCGCCGGTCAGGTCATGCACGAGGGCGCGGAATGCATCGGCGAGCACGAGAGCCTGCGCAGGGCCGCGGAGATGATGCGGGACATGAGCGTCGGGGCCCTTCCCATCTGCGGGGACGACGACCGGCTCAAGGGCATCATCACCGATCGCGACATCGTGATCAAGTGCGTGGCCGAGGGCAAGGACCTCGACCAGACCACGGCGAGCGAACTGGCCCGCGGCCTGGTCTGGGTGGATGCCAACGCCAACGTCGAGGAAGCCCTGACGAAGATGGAGGAGCACCAGATCAAGCGCATGCCGGTGATCGACAACCACCGGATCGTCGGGATGATCACCGAGGCCGATCTGGCCAAGGAGCTGCCCGACAGCAAGCTCGCGGAGTTCGTCCACCGCGTCTACGCGCGGGGCTGACTCTCGCGGCGATCTCCGGGCCGGGCGCCGTCAGGATCGGCGGCCCGGCCCTTCGCATGCCCCGTCCCTGCGGCGTGGTCGGCGAGCGCCGACGCGAGGAGCGCCCGCGCCGAGCCGCGCATTGTCCGGACCGCCTCCCCGCGGCCGAGGCCGGCGATGTCGGTGAGCCAGACCAGCGACTCGATGCCGGTCGCGGACCGTATCGCGACAGCCAGACGGCGGACGTCGAGGCCCGGATGAGTCCGCCGCAGCGGGGCGAGCGCGTCCTCGATCCAGCCGATGGCCCGCCCGCCGCGCAGCATCGGCTGACCGGCTCCCGGTTCCAGGGACAACCGCAGCGAGGCCCGCAGTTGCGGCTCCCACTCGAGGGTGAGCCGGGTGAAGGCCTCCATCACGAGTTCCAGCCGCTCCCCCGGGTCGTCCGGCGGGTCGTCGGGGAGCAGCGAGGACCGGTCGGTCTCCGGGTGGGCCGCGCTCAGCAGCAGACGTTGGTTGGGGAAGTAACGGTAGGCGGTCGTCCGGGAGATTCCCGCGGCGGCCGCCACTTCCTCCACGGTGGGATCGGCCCCCTGGGCCAGCAGGCGCCGGGTGGCGTCGACGAGGGCCTGCCGGGTCCGGGCCTTCTGCCGGGTACGGCCGGTCTCTTCATATGGAACCGCCATGCCCATCATGGTACCGTCATCCCATATGGGACTGGAGTCCCACGAAGGAGCTTTGGAGGCGGCCGTGAGCCACGATCCCGTCCTGACCGATCCCGGCCTCTACCGGGTGATCTTCGAGAACGAGCGGGTCCGGGTCCTGGAGTACAAGGACCGTCCCGGTGACAAGACCTCCCCTCACGTCCATCCCGACAGCGTGATGATCACCCTGACCTCCTTCAGGCGGAGGCTGACCACCGAGGGCCGCCAGGTGGACCTCGCGCTCGAGGCCGGGCAGGCGCGCTGGCTCGGCGCCCAGGAGCACGCCGGGGAGAACATCGGCGACACCCCGACCCACTCCGTCTTCGTGGAGCTGAAGGAGCCGGCCCCCGGGACGGGCCCGGACGTCGCGACCCCGGCCCCGCTCGGGCCCGACATGTGACGCGCCCGCCTCAGCGGGCCATCACCTCAGCGACCCGTGCGGTAGGCGATGAACGCGATGATCCCGATCGCCCCGAGAGCGACCGTCACCCATAACACCGGCATCGGCACGGCAGGCAGGCCGTCCCCGGCGGCCGCCCCGCTCGACGCCCTGACCGCGCGCGGCCGGGCGGAGGTCCGGGCCGGGCTGGGCGACGGAGCCGGCCGGGCGGCGGCGGGCAGCGATACCCGGTAGACCGGACTGTCCTTCCCCTCGCTCCCGGTGAGCAGGGCCGTGCCGTCCCGCGTGTACGCGATCGACTCGGCCTGGTTGAGCGGCGGCATCGTGACGTGTGCGATCAGCTTGCCGGGCGAGCGGTAGACGGACGCGGAGAAGTACGTACGGATGACGAAGCTCGACCCGTCGGGGGCGTACGCCGCGTCGGTCGCCATGAGGGGCGCGGGCCCCACCCGGCGCAGGACGTTCACCTTGTCGGTGCGCAGCTTCGCGGGGGCGGCGTAGACGCCCCCGGAGAACTCCTTGCTGACGATGTACAGCCGGCCCGTACGGGGATCGACCATGACCCCCTCGGCGTTGCGGGGGCCGTCGGCGTAGCGGAAGCGATACCGGACGGCCCGCAGCGTCGCGTCCTCCATCGTCCTGGGCTCGACGACCTTGTAGACGGACACGTCCGGCCAGGCGCCGTCCATGTTGTCCCCGATGTCGGCGATCCACAGCACGCCGCGCCCGGTCGCGGGGTCGGTGGAGGCCGCGATGCCCTCCCAGTCCCTGGCCTCGGCGTTGCCGATCGTGAAGGTCGCCCGCGTACGGCCGTCCGGGCCGATCGCGTAGATCTGCGGTCCGTGGCCGCTGTCGTTGTGCGTGTAGACGATGTCCTTGTGCGTGGGCGAGACCGCGAGGCCGCTCGACTCGCTGATGCGCTCGTCCCGGATCCGGAACAGCGGCCGCTCCCCGTCGTCCGCCCGCGCCGCCGTCGCCGGGAGCACCGCGCCCGCGACCGCGAGGAGAGCCAGGACGGCCCGCGGAATCCTGCTCGTCCGCGTCCGCCCCGTTGTGCTCCCCATGCGGCCATCATTCCCGATGCCCGCCCCGCGCGCGGCGGGCGACATGCCCCGGTCGTCCCGGAATCGGTCAGGGGCGGGTATGCGCCCGGCCTGTCACCGCAGGGCGGCGTAGAAGTCGCGCAGGTCGGCGGCGAGCACGTCCGGCCGCAGATGGGCGGCATAGTGGCCGCCCGAGTCGTAGGACCGCCAATGGACGATGTTCTTGTGATCACGCTCGGCGAAGGTGCGCATCGACACGAAGTCACCCTCGAACATCGCCAGGCCGAGCGGGACCGTCGTCGGCTCCTTGGGATGCTCGGCGTGCGCGTCCTCGTAGTAGAACCGCGTCGCCGACGTGGCGGTGCCGGTCGCCCAGTAGAGCATCGTGTTGGTCAGGATGAAGTCGTCGTCGACGTCCTCACCGAACAACTGGGCGTTCCAGCCCAGCAGCCCGGCCGGCGAGTCGAAGATCCCGTACGACAGCGTCTGCGGCTGCTGCGAGTGGACCATGTTGAACGACATCTTGTTCTCGTAGAACCACTGCAGCACCTCCAGCCCCTTCCGCTCCTCGTCGGTGAGGTTCGTCATCTCCGCCGGGTCGCCGGAGGGGAAGGAGAAGATCTGCGTGACGTGGACGCCGACGACGTGCTCGGGGTCCACCCGGCCCACCTCGGGCGAGACGAACGAGCCGCCGTCGTTGCCCACCGCGCCGTACCGGCCGTAGCCGAGCCTCCGCATGAGCTCCGCCCACGCCCGGGCCGTACGGAACCGGTTCCAGCCCCGCTCCCTCGTCGGGCCGGAGAAGCCGAAGCCGGGCAGCGACGGGATCACCAGGTGGAACGCCTGCTCCGGATCCTCCGGGTTCGTCAGCGGTTCGATGACCTTGAGGTATTCCACGATCGAGCCCGGCCAGCCGTGGGTGAGGATCAGCGGAAGGGCGTCCTCATGCGGCGACCGCACGTGCAGGAAGTGGATGTCCTGCCCGTCGATCTCGGTGATGAACTGCGGATACCGGTTGATCTCGGCCTCGTGGGCGCGCCAGTCGTATCCGTCCCGCCAGTACTCGGCCAGCCGCTTCACGTACGCGACCGGCACACCGTACTCCCACCCGGAGCCCGGGATCTCGTCGGGCCAGCGGGTCCGGCCGAGCCGGTCCTTCAGGTCGTCGAGGTCGGCCTGCGGGACGTCGATGCGGAAAGGCCTGATCTGCTGCTTGATCTCCGGCGTGATCTGCGTGTTCTCGCTCATGGCGCCGACATTACGGACCCTTCCGGACAGGTACTGTCCTGAAGTGCCGCCAGACTGAGAACATGCTGGAAACCTCGGCGCGGCTGCTGCGCCTGCTGTCGTTGCTCCAGGCCAGACGCGACTGGCCCGGCGCGGTCCTGGCCGATCGGCTCGGCGTGAGCGAGCGGACGGTGCGCCGCGACGTCGACCGGCTGCGCGATCTCGGCTATCCGGTGGAGTCCACCCGCGGCACGGACGGCGGCTACCGGCTGGTCGCCGGGGCGGCGATGCCACCCCTGCTCCTCGACGACGAGGAGGCGGTGGCCGTGGCGATCGGGCTGCGGGCCGCCGGCGGCGTGGCGGGCGTCGAGGAGGCGGCCGGGCGCGCCGCCGCCAAGCTCGAACAGGTGCTGCCGTCACGCCTGCGCCGCCGCGTCGGCGCCCTGCAGGCGTACACCGAGCCGGTGCCGCCCGACCGGCCGGGTCCGGCGGTGGACCCGGCCGTGCTGAGCGTGCTGGCGGCGGCCTGTCGCGACCGCGAACGGCTGCGGTTCGACTACCGCGGCCACGACGGTTCATCCGGCGTCCGGGTGGCCGAGCCGTACCGGCTCGTGTCCTGGGGCCGCCGGTGGTATCTCGTGGCCTGGGACGTCGACCGCGACGACTGGCGCACGTTCCGGGTGGACCGGATCGCGCCGCGCACTCCCACCGGTCCGCGATTCCCGCCCCGCGACCCGCCGGAGGGCGGAGCGGCGGCGTACGTCGCCCGGGGCGTGTCGGCGGCGGCCTGGCGGCACCGCGCCCGGGTGCTCGTCCACGCCCCCGCCGAGGTGGTCGCGGCGCGGATCACCCCCGCCATCGGCATCGTGGAGGACGTCGACGGCCATACGTGCGTGCTGGCCACCGGCGCCGACACCCTGAACTCGCTCGCCGTCCACCTCGGCCTGCTCGACCTCGACTTCGAGGTCACCGGCCCACCGGAACTGGTCGACCACCTGCGCGCCCTCACCGCCCGCTACGCCCGCGCGACCGCCGCCCCGGCGGAGAGGTCAGGCTGAGGCGCCGCCGTCGAGCACCAGGTCGAGCCCCACCGCGAAGCCGGCGTCGTTCGAGGCGAGCCAGAGCACGGTGCCGGTGATCTCGTCGAGGCCGCCGACGCGGCCGATCGGCAGCGATTCCCGCATCCGGGCGGCCCGGTCGTCCTCGGTCTCGCCGGGCCGCAGGGACATCGTCGTGTCCAGCGCACCCGGGCTGACCGCGTTGATCCTCACACCTGCCCTGATGTTCTCCAGCGCGGCCGTGCGGGTCAGGGCGCTCACGGCGGCCTTGGACGCGGCGTAGGCGCCCACCCCGGGAATCCGGATGTGCGCCCCGATGTTCGAGGCGATGTTCACGATCACGCCGGAGCCCTGCGCGCGCATCGCGGCGATCTCGTGCTTGAGGGCGAGGAAGACGCCCGTCGCGTTGACCTGGAGGACACGTGCCCAGTCCTCCTCCGGCATGTCCACGACGGCCCCTCCCGCGAAGATCCCGGCGTTGTTGACCGCGACGTCGAGGCGGCCGAACCGGGTGACGATCTCCCGGACGAGCCGGGCCACGGCGTCCGAGTCGGTCACGTCGACCGTGAGCGCGGCGGCTCGGCCTCCCTCTGCCTCGATCAGCTTGACGGTCTGCTCCAGCGGCTCCCATCCCCGCCCGGCCGCCACCACGGTGGCGCCCTCCCTGGCGAACCCGCGGGCGACCGCCCGGCCGACGCCGGAACCCGCCCCGGTGACCAGCACGACCTTGTCCGTGAATCTCATCTATCGCTCCCTTGTTGGGGTGAACGCGACGGCGACCGTCGCCGCCGCGAGAAGGAAGACCGGGGCCATGGCGGTGAGGGCGAATCCGTAGCCCTCCGTCATGGCCCGGGCGCCGCCCGCCGGTATGCGGTCCGCGCGGGCCGCGGCGAGCGCCACGAGTACGGCGAGGCCCACCGTCGGCCCCGCCTCCATGGCGGTGTTGACCAGTCCCCCGGCCGCCCCGGCGTCCTCGGCGGGCACGCCGTCCAGGGCCGCCACAGTGGCGCCGGAGAAGGCCAGTCCCGAGGCGACCGGGAAGATCAGCAGCCCGGCGAGCACGAGCCCCCCGGCCCCGAGACGGCCGAGCAGCAGCATCGACACCGCCGCGAGCAGCAACCCGGTGACCAGCACGCGCCGCACGCCGAAGCGGCGCAGCAGGTGGCCGCTGACCGGGCCCATGGCGACGATCAGGAGGAGGGGCAGGAAGGCCAGGCTCGTGGAGATCGGCGACAGCCCGCGCACCTGCTGCATGTGGAGACTGAGCAGGAACGTGCTCGTCGCGCTGGCGGCCGCCGTGACGAAGACGACGAGCAGGGCGGCGCCTCTGCGGCGGTGCGCCACGAGCCTGAGCGGCAGCAGCGGCCGCGGCGTCCTCGCCTGAAGGACGACGAAACCGGCCGTCAGCAGCAGTCCGGCGGCGGTGACGGCCGTCGCACCCTCCAGCAGGCCGTAGGCGAACGCGACCAGCCCGGCCGTGGCGAGCAGCGCGCCGGGCACGTCGAGGCGGTTCGCCGTACGAGGCACGGGCGGCAGCAGGAAGGCCCCGGTGGCCACGGCCGCGACGCCGACGGCGGCGGGCAGGAGGAACGACCAGCGCCACGAGGCCACGGCGGCGACGAGGCCGGACAGCAGACTGCCGGCGACGGCCCCGGTGACCGACAGGGTGCCCCACACCGCCAGAGCGCGCTCGCGCTCCCGTCCGTCCGGGCGGAGCCGCGTCACCAGTGAGACGGCCGCGGGGGCGGCCATCGCGGCGCCCACTCCCTGGGCGAAGCGCGCGGCGAGCAGGACGGCGTGGTCAGGAGCCAGCCCGCCCGCCGCCGAAGCCAGCGCGAGCAGGGCCATCCCGGCGAGGAACACCTGCCGGGCGCCCCACTGGTCGGCGAGCCTGCCCCCGAGGAGCAGCAGCCCGCCGAAGGTCAGCCCGTACGCCGAGGTCAGCAGCGCCAGGTCCCCCTGTCCGAGGCCGAACTCGCGCTGGATGGCCGGCAGCGGCACGGTGAGAAGAGTGATCGCCGTGACGAGCGTGACCTGCGCGCTCCCCAGGACGGCGAACGCCCCCCTCTTACTAGAACGAACGGTCAAGAATAAGGACATGAAAAAGCCCACTCCCGCCATGAGGTGCTGATCAGCGGAGGACCGCGAGCGCCTGGGCGGCGGCGTCGCGGAGGCGGGCGGGGTCGCCGTGGCCCTTCCCCAACACCCGCAGCCCCTGGATGAAGACGAGCACGAACCGCGCCAGCGCCCGGGGGTCGGCCTCGGCGGAGATCTCCCCCTGGGCGCGGGCGCGGATGAGCGCCGTGGTCAGCGCCGTCTCCAAGCTCGTCCAGCTGGTCTCGACGAGCCGGGCCACCGGCTCGTCGTCCGGCAGGAGCTCGGTCGCCGCGTTCACGATCATGCAGCCCCGCCGGTCGCGGTCGCGGATCGAGTCCTCGGTGTAGCGCTCGATCAGGGTCCGTACGGCCGGCAGGGCGGGACCGGGCTGCGACAGTATCTCGATGGGGTTCGGGTCGCGGATCTGCACGTACCGCTCCAGCGCCTTCACGTAGAGGTCGTGCTTGCCGCCGAAGGTGGCATAGAGACTGGCGCGGCCGATGCCGAGGTGCTCGACCAGGTCGGCCATCGACGTGGCCTCGTAGCCGCGCCGCCAGAACAGGTCCAGGGCCCGCTCCAGCACGGCGTCGGGGTCGAACTCCTTGGTCCTCGCCATGACCTCGACCCTAGACCATTCGGAAACGATCGGTCAATTAAGCCGGGACGCGGTCGTCCCAGGTGATCCGGTGGTCGTACATCCAGGCCAGCGCGTTCCGCTTCTCCACCTGCCGCATGACCACGGGAAGGATCAGGTCGCGGACGAAGGCCCCGCCGGCGCCCGGCGCCTTGCCGTCCCCGTTGCGCTTGCCCTGCGCGACGACGCGCTCGACCCGCTCGCGGCGCAGCCGCTCGAAGGCGGCGAAGGCGTCCGCGGTGTCCGGCAGGTCGCGCAGGCACTTGCCGAGCACCACGGCGTCCTCGATCGCCATCGACGCGCCCTGTCCGGACGACGGCGAGGTGGCGTGGGCGGCGTCCCCGACGATGACCATGCGCTCACCGAACCACTTCGGCACCCTCGGGAAGTCGTAGGTGTTCCAGGCCGGCACGATGCGCGGAGTCGCGGCGATGATCTCCCGCATCGGCCCCGTGTCGCCATCGAACAGGTCCATGAGCCTCGCCCGCCACTGCTCGGGACTGATCGCCGCGAGCTCCTCGGGGGTCATCTCCCTGCGGCTCGGCGGGTTGGCGAACCACCACACCTGCCCCTCGGGGTGGATCATGTAGCCGAAGAAGCACCGCCTGCCGAAGATGAAGTAGCAGACCCCCGGCCTGCCCGGCACCCGCACTCCCTCGGCGAAGCCGCCGGTGTTCAGGAGCCCGACATATCGAGCGCGGGGGGCGCCGGGGTCGATGAGGGCACGGGTGCGCGAGCGCAGCCCGTCGGCGCCCACCAGCAGGTCGCCCTCCGCCTCACCGCCGTCGGCGAAGACCGCCCGCACCCCGTTCGAGGTGGCCGAGGCGTCGGCGAGCCGCTTGCCGTAGTGGATCCGCACGCCCCGCCGTACGGCCTCGTCGCGCAGCGCCTGGTAGAGGTCGGCGCGCCTGAGCGTACGGCTCGGCTGGCTCGTGGTCGCCAGCAGCTTGCCGCGCGCGTTGCGGATCTCCATTACCGGCGTGTCCATGCCGAGGTCGCAGACGAGGTCGTGCAGGTCGAGCAGGCGCAGGGCCTCCAGCCCGTTGACCGCGAGCGTGAGGAAGGCGCCGACGCCCTCGGCACCCCGGTCGTAGGCCTCGAAGACCTCAGTGTCGATTCCGGCGCGCTGCAGCGCCATGGCCGTCACGGGACCCGCGATCCCGCCGCCGATGATCAGGGCTTTCTTGGTCATGTCATGACTATACATATTATGACTATTGGCTGGCAAGGCCTCTATGATGGGCGCCATGTCGACACGGCGCTCTCCCCTGGCCACGGCCGTGCTCGCCCTGGTCTGCGAGTCGCCGATGCACGCGTATCGGATGCAGCAGCTGATCAAGGAGCGGCACCAGGACGACGTGGTCAACGTCGCGCAGCGCAACAGCGTCTACCAGACGATCGAGCGCCTGGTCCGCGACGGACTGCTGGCGGTCCGCGAGACCACCCGCGAGGAGAACCGGCCGGAGCGGACCGTCTACGAGGCCACCGAGACGGGCCGGGAGACGCTCAAGCAGTGGATGCGAACCATGCTGTCCACCCCGGCCAGGGAGTTCCCCGAGTTCCCCGCCGCGCTCGCCTTCCTGCCCGTGCTGACGCCGGAGGAGGCGCTGGCGGCGCTGCGGCAGCGGATCGCGGCGTTGGAGGCACGGCTGTCCGCGCTCGACGCCGAGATGGCCGACAGCCTGAGCTTCGTGCCCCGCCTCTTCCTCGTGGAGTCGGAGTATCAGCGGGCCCAGGTCGCCACGGAACTGGAGTTCGTGCGCGGCCTCGCCGGCGACCTGAGCGAGGGCCGCCTCACCTGGGACTTCCAGATCTGACGCGATCACCGTCCGGCCGGCTGGCTGCCGGGCCGTTCGCGCCGTCATCACGCCCGCGCGTCTAGGTCATGAGCTGACCTATATGGCCCCTACCGTCGACGGTGTCGGCCGCGGATCGCGGTCGACCGAAGCCGATCGAGGAGCGCGGCAAGGTCCGCCGACCGAGCCGGAGGAGCCACCACGATGAACGATCTGCCGCGTCTCACCGAGTCCGACGTACGCGCCCGGCGCCTGAGCCGGCACGCGCTGACCGCCCCGTCGAAGACCGCCAGGCCCGCCGACATCGCGGCCGCGATGGCGAGCACCCACGCTCAGGTCATGTCGGCCGCCGAACTGGCCGTCGCGATGCGCATCGACGGCGCCACCCGCCTGGACGTACGTGAGGCGCTCTGGAGCGAGCGCAGCCTCGTCAAGACCTACGGGCTGCGCGGGACGGTGCACTTCATGGCGGCCCGGGATCTGTCACTCTGGGTCGGCGCGCTGTCGGCTCTCCCGGCCGCGCCGAACACCCAGCCGCCCGGCGTCCGGCTCACGACCGACCAGACCGAGGAGGTCGTGGCGGCCGTCGCCGCCGCACTGGACGACGCCGAACTGACGATCGACGAGCTCACCGAGGCGGTCGTCGAACGTGCGGGCTCCTGGGCCGGCGACCTGGTGATGGAGGCGTTCCAGGGTAAGTGGCCGCGCTGGCGCCAGGCCATGGCCCTGGCAGGGATGCGCGGCGTGCTGTGCTTCGCCCCCAACAGGGGCCGTAAGGTCGCCTACACCAATCCGCGGCGGTGGCTGCCGGGTTTCGAACCCGCCGACGCGCGGACGGCGCTGCCCTGGCTGGTGACGAGCTACCTGTACGCGTACGGGCCCTCCACGCCCCGTCGGTTCGCGCACTGGCTGGGCGTGCCGGCGACATGGGCGAAGGACCTGTTCGGCTCGATGGGCGAGGCCCTGCAGGAGGTCGAGGTCGAAGGAGAATCCGCCTGGATCGCCGCCGGAGATCTCGATGTGCCGGCGGACCCGCCTCAGGGTGTGCGGCTCCTCCCCTACTTCGACGGCTACGCCTACCGCGTCGGCAACCAACCGCCCGCGTCGCTCTATCCGGGCCGCGCCGCCGAGCGTGTCCTGCCCGGCAACTACCAGATCCTCCTCGTGGACGGCGTCGTCGCGGGCCTGTGGCACCAGCACAGGTCCGGCCGCAAGATCAGCATCACCGTCGAACCACTCGGCGAGCTCACCGCCGCCCAGCTCCGCGACCTCGACGACCAGGTCGACAGGGTCGGGCAGATCTCCGAGGGCACGCCGCGGCTCACCATCGGCCCTGTCCCCGTCGGTGGCCACGCCTGAGCCCGGTGAGGCGGTCCGGCGACTTTCCGGCGCCGCGCGAATCGCGCAGCGACGGCTCGCCTGGAGTCCACTCCAGGTACCTAGGGTGGAGGGCATGGAATACGGACACCTTGGCCGCACCGGCCTGCTGGTCAGCAAGCTCTGCCTGGGGACCATGAACTTCGGTCCGCAGACCACGGAAGAGGACTCCTTCGCGATCATGGATCGCGCCCACGAGCTCGGGATCAACTTCTTCGACACCGCCAACGTGTACGGCTGGGTCAAGGGCGAGGGGATCACCGAGAACATCATCGGCCGCTGGTTCGCCCAGGGCGGCGGCCGTCGTGAGCGTACGGTCATCGCCACCAAGCTGTACGGCTCGATGGGCGACTGGCCGAACGAGGAGAAGCTGTCCGCGCTGAACATCCGGCGGGCGGCGGAGGCCTCGCTGCGCCGGATGCAGACCGACTACATCGACGTCTACCAGGCCCACCACATCGACCGGGACACCCCGTTCGACGAGTTCTGGGAGGCCATGGACATCCTCAAGCAGCAGGGCAAGATCCTGTACGTCGGCTCGTCGAACTTCGCCGGCTGGCACATCGCCAAGGCGCAGGAGTCGGCCCGCCGCCGGAACACCCTCGGTCTGGTCAGCGAGCAGTCCCACTACAACCTGATCGTCCGCGCACCGGAGCTCGAAGTCATCCCGGCCTGCGAGGACTACGGCCTCGGGCTGATCCCGTGGAGCCCGCTGGCGGGCGGCCTGCTCGGCGGCATCCTCCGCAAGATCGACAAGGGCCGCTCGGCGGCCGACCACATCGTCGCCCAGCTCGACAAGCACCGCGACAAGATCGAGCGGTACGAGGCGTTCTGCGACGAGCTCGGCGAGGACCCGGCCAACGTGGGGCTGGCGTGGCTGCTGCACCAGCGGGCGGTCACCGCGCCGATCATCGGCCCCCGCACGGTCGAACAGCTCGACGGCACGATCCGGGCACTGGAGATCGAGCTGGACGACAAGGCGCTCGCCCGTCTCGACGAGATCTTCCCCGGCTTCAAGACCGCCCCCGAGGAGTACGCCTGGTGATCAGGCGCTGTTGATGAGCGCGCCGACGATCACGATGAGCACGAGCAGCGCGAGCACCGTGGGCAGCAGCCAGCGTCGAGGACGATCCACGTCATGGAGCCTAGTCGCGGACCGCCAATGGGTAAGCCTCGACCTGCTCGTAGCGCACGCTCGCCCCGATGTGGCTGCGTACGAGGTGCACCGACGACACCTCCCAGCGCCGCCCGCCGAAGGCGCTCAGGGCGCCGACCAGGGGGCGCAGGTCGTCGCCGTGGCGTGACCGGGTCCTGGAGCGGGCCAGGGTGAGGTGGGGATGGAACCGCTTGCGGTCCGTCTCCGCCGCCCCGGCCCGCCGGGCGCCGGCCGCCACCGACCCGGCGAGCCTCGTCAGCGCCGGGCCTGCGTCCAGGCCGACCCAGAAGATGCGTCCCCGTGAGGCGGAGGGGAAGGCCCCGGCGCCGCCGAACGACACCGTCTCGGGGGAGTATCGGGCGGCCGCGCGGGCCAGCCGTACGCGCAGCTCGGGCAGGACCTCGTCGGGCACCTCGCCGAGGAAGGCCACGGTCACGTGCCACAGCGCCGGATCGACCCAGCGCAGCTCCGACCACTCGGCGCGTACGGGATCGACCGCCGTGGCGATCTCCGCCAGCGCCTCAGGCGGCGGCAGCAGCGCCACGAACAATCTGCTCACGTGCCGATTCTTCCCTGCGCGCCACGCGTGCGGCGACCATCCGGGTCACCAGCACCGCCAGGCAGACGCCGCACATGCTCAGCACGCCGGCGGCCACGACCGAGACCCGGGGACCGGCCAGTTCTGAGAGCCAGCCCACCAGCGGCGCCCCGATCGGCGCTCCGCCGGTGAAGACCAGCACGTAGATCCCCATGACCCGGCCGCGCATCTCGGGCGAGGCGCCGAGTTGCACCATCGTGTTCGCGGTCGTGTTGACCGTGATCATCGCCATGCCCGCGGGGACGAGCATCAGCAGGAACGCCGCGTACGCGGGCGCGAGCCCGGCCACGACCTGGAACAGCCCGAAGCACAGCGCCCCGGCGATCAGGAACCTGCGGCTCGGCTTGACCCGGCGCGCGGCCAGCAGCGCCCCGCCGAACGCCCCGACGGCAAAGGCGCTGGACGCCACGCCGAAGGAGGACGCGCCCGCGCCGAACGCCTGCTTGGCCATCAGCGCGATGCTGGTCGAGAAGCTCTGGGCGAAGATCGCCATGAACGCCACGAGCAGCAGCGGCAGCAGCAGGTCGGGCCGGCCGCCGACGTAGCGCAGGCCCTCCCGCAACTGACCCTTGCCCCGCGGCACGGGCTCGGGCGAGCGCAGCTCGGACACCCGCATGAGCGCGAGCCCGGTGATCACGGCGGCGAACGACGCGGCATTCAGCACGAAGATCGGGCCGGTGCCCATCCACGAGATCAGCAGACCGGCCACCGCCGGACCGACGACCCGGGCGAGGTTGAAGGTCGAGCTGTTCAGCGCGATGGCGTTCGGCAGGTCCCGCCTGCCCACCATCTCCACCACGAACGACTGCCGCGTGGGCACCTCGACACAGGACACCAGGCCGAGCGTGAACGCCATGGCGTACACGTGCCAGACCTGGGCGGTCCCCGTGAGAACCAGAACGCCCATGGTGAGCGCCAGCAGGCCCATGAGCGTCTGGGCCACCATGAGGATCCGGCGCTTGGGGTAGCGGTCCGCGATCACCCCGCCGAACATCCCGAACAGCATCGTCGGCAGGAACTGCAGCGCCACGGTGACGCCGAGCGCCGAGCCGCGGCCGTGCGCGAGGTCGAGGACCAGCCAGTCCTGGGCGGTGCGCTGCATCCACGTGCCGACGTTGGAGATCACGCCGCCGGAGGCGAACAGGCGGTAGTTGTAGTTCCGCAGCGAGCGGAACATGCCGCCTACATCGTGGACAGCTTCTCCAGGATCGGCGCCGCCGCTCGCAGCGTCGCCCTCTCCTCCGGCGTCAGGTCCTTGAGACGCTGCGCCAGCCAGGCTTCCTTGGTTCGGCGCTCCTCCTTGAGCAGCGCCGCTCCCTGCGGCGTCACGCTCACCGTCACCTGACGACGGTCGGTCGGATGCGGTTGGCGCTCCAGCAGACCCCGGGCCTCCAGCTTGGCGATCACGCGGGTCATCGAGGGCGGCTGCACCTTCTCGTGCTCCGCGAGCTCGCCGGGGGTCATCGCGGTGTGGCGCTCGACGGCGACGAGCGTCGCGAGCTGAGTGGGCGTCAGTGAGTGGTGCGCGGCCTGTTTGCGCATCCGTCGCGTCAGCCGGGCGAGGGACACGCGCAAGGCGGACGCGAGAGCGGCGTCGCTGCGCAAGTTCTGGGCGTTCGTTAGCATGACTCATTACCTTTGCTAACTATATGGCGCATGTCCGCATTCCTCCAAATCGTCCGACTCTGCACGCTGATCGCGACACACCGTACCGGCGCGATCCCGGCCATGCGGCCATGAACGATCAAGGCCCGGCCCCCAGGTGGGGACCGGGCCTCGTACGTACGTCGCGTCAGGCGAAGTCCTCCGGCGAGAACTCCTTCGGCTCGACCAGGACAAGCCAGTTGCCCTGGTTGTCGCGGATGACCGCCTCCACCCCGTACGGCCGATCCGCGGGCTCCTGCAGGATCGTCACGCCCTTGGCCGTGAGCTCCTGGCAGGTCTTGCGGCAGTCGTCCACGCGCAGTCCCAGGCCTCCCGCCTGGCCCTTGTCGAGCTGCCTGCGGTAGAAGTCGGCGCCCTCGTCGTCGAGCGGCGGCCCCGGCTTCATGAGCGTGATCTCGAGTTCCGGCTGGTTCGGGTGGTTGATGGTGACCCAGCGGAACCCGTCCATCTGGATGTCGGTGTTGGACACGAAGCCGAGGACGTTCACGTAGAAGTCGCGGGCCTCGTCCTGATCCCTGCAGTAGAGCGTGATCAAGGAGACGTTCTCAATCATGCGAAAGAAGCTACTTCTGCCCTTCTGACCTGGGCTTCTCCAAAGTTGCACAATCGTCGTCCCGCTTCGGCGCGCCGCCCAGGTCGAGCACTCCGTTCATGAACAGGTAGCAGCCGGGGACGCGGGGGCCGCCGCGCGCCGCCCACCGGTCGCGGTACTCGCTCGGGCTCTCCCCCACCATCCGCCGGAACTTGGCCGAGAACGAGCCCAGGCTGCTGAACCCCACGGCCATGCAGATCTCGGTCACGGTCAGATTGGCGGAGCGCAGCAGGTCCTGGGCGCGCTCCAGCCGCCGCCGGGTGAGGTAGCGCATCGGCGTCTCGCCGTACGCCGCCTCGAAGCAGCGGACGAAGTAGAACTTGGAGACCCCGGCGACGGCAGCGAGCCCGTCGAGATCGAGTTCGCTCTGGTAATCGCGGTCCATGCGGTCCCGGGCCAGGCGGAGCCGCGGCAGCAGCTCCACCGGCACCGTTCGCTGTCCCCTCAATGCCACGTCACGACCCTAGCCTCCCCCACCGACTTATTTCCGCACTTGCCGACGCGTTCTAACGATGTTAGGTTGCCATTCTAACGGTGTTAGAAAGGAACCCCATGAGTCCGGCCTCACGCATCGACACCGAGGCGATCGTCCGCGCCGCCTTCGACGTCCTGGATCGGGAGGGCTTCACCGCGCTCTCGATGCGCACGCTGGCCGCGCACCTTGAGGTGAAGGCGGCGTCGCTCTACTACCACGTGCCGAACAAGGCGGCCCTGCTCCAGTTGGTCGCGGACCGCGTCGCGCGTCAGGTGGTCGAGGCATTCGTTCCCGGCCGGCCCTGGCGGGAACTGCTCAACGGCATGGCGCGCAACCTGCGCGAGGCCCTACGGGCCCACCCCGGGGCCGCGTCCGTCGTCGCCGTGCGGAACGCGTCGCCGGAGGTGTTCGAGGAGGCCGTTCCCCTCGTCCTGTCGGCCATGCACGAAGGGCTGCGCCTCACCGACGACGAGGCGCTGCACCTCGTCCAGGCGCTGTACGTCCTGGTGACCGGTCTCGCCCTGGCCGAGTTCGGCGAGACGCCGGAGCCGCCGGCCGCACCGGCCGCCTATTACGACGCCTGGTTCGACATCGCCGTCTCGACGTTCCTGGACGGAATCCAGGCGCGGCACGGCGCGTGATCCCCCGATCCCGCTCAGAGAGGACCTCCGACCGTGTTTCTCGCCGCACTGCTCCTGATTGTCGCCGCCGACGCCTACTTCATCCTCACCACGCTCGCCGACCTCTTCCCCTTCAACAACGTGCGGGAGGCGAAGAGGTCGGAGAAGCTGACCGAGGTGGCCGTGAACGGGCCGATCCTGGCGCTTCCCGCCCTGCTGCTCGTCTGGGCGTCCGCGGCTGGGGCGCCCGTCCTCGCCCACGCCGGGGCGATCCTCGAACTGCTCGCGCTCCTGGGCGGCCTCGCCCTGTGGTGGCTGCCGTACCTGGCCGGGGTGACCATGCCGTGGGCGACGGCGGGCACGGGCGAGACCTGGGCCGCGCTGCACGCGCGCACCTACGCGAAGACCGTCATCGTGCTCCCCCGCCGGGGCGACCGTCCACGGCCCAATCTGGAGCACATGATCCTGCACGCGCTCATGCTCACGGCCGCCGTCTGCACGTTCGCCGTCGCCACGACCCTGTGACACACGTCGGGCCGCCGGGACGAAAGCCCGGCGGCCCCACACCACGGCGACAGACGGCGGCTCAGGACAGGCCGAGCA